>CAYILT010000193.1:4226-6540 GCA_964364055.1 uncultured Nitrospiraceae bacterium
AAGAAGGAATAATGCGGGAAAGATACCGTTAGGTTCAGGCAACGCTCCAAAAAAAGAAAAGCCGGCAGATGATGCCTGCCGGCTTTGAATTTCTGGTCAGTACAGCGAGAATGCCGGCAATATACAGCCGCTTACACGTCCACGCCGTGGGGGGTGGCGAAGGTGCCGCCGCGCCGCGCCTTCATGTCTAACAGCACGCGCTCGGTGCCGAAGGCGCCCGGCTCGTACTTCCGGAGCTTCAGCTTCTCACGGGCGGTGTCGATGAGCTTGAGGGCGAGTTCGAGCATCTTGCCCGGGTCTTCCTCGAAGAAGAAGCCGGCGGTGAGCATCTCCCACCACTTGTTCTCCATGATGTCCTTCAGCGTCTTGCTGGCGCTCACCGGGGAGCCCGCGCCGAAGATGATCGGCACGCCGGAGGCCACGAAGTAGACGCCGATAGCAATGGCCTTCTCGCTCATCCACTCGGGGCCGATGCCGACTGCCGGGAGGCCGCCGATATCGTCTCCCAGGCCGCCTTCCTCGGCGATGTGGGACGCGATGGTCAGGATGCGCGAGTTGTCCACGCACGAGCCCAGGTGGAGGATCGGCGGGATGCCGATGGCCTCGCAGACCTGGCGGAGGCCCGGTCCCGCGTTCTCCAGGGCGTTCTCCGGGGTCATGTAGCCTGCCTTGGCCGACGCGTGGGCCGAGCAGCCTGTCTGGACCACGAGCACGTCGTTCTTGATGAACTCGCGGGACAGGAAGTTATGGATGCTGTCCTGGCTGATCCGCGGATTGTTGCAGCCGGCGAGGCCCACAATGCCCCGGATGCGGCCGGAGATGATGGCGTCGTTCAGCGGGCGGTAGGAGCCCCGGTACCGGCCTCCCTGCATGTACTCGATGTACTCGTCGGAGAACCCGGCCACCATGTTGGCCGGGTGCACCTTGACCGGAGTCGTCAGCTCCTTCTTGCGGTTCGGGAAGTTGTCGATGGCGATCTTCAGGACCTTCTTCGCGATGTCCATAGCGTGATGCTCGTCGTACTCGATATGCATCGCGTCCACCATCTTTCCCTTGGGCGTCGTGGTGATGATCTTGGTGTGGAACTTCTTGGCCAGCTGCCCGATCGCCGGCATGATGCACTGCACGTCGACGGCCATGGCCTCGATCATGCCCGTGACGATGCCGAGCTCCTGCTGGAGGAAGCCGCCGGCCGTAGCGATGCCGTGCCGGACCAGGATCTCGTTCGCCGTGCAGCACATGCCCACGAGGTTCACGCCCTTGGCGCCCTTGGTCTTGGCGTAAGCGACGATCTCGGGGTCGTCCGTCGCCTCGACGAGCATCTCGGCGAAGGACGGCTCATGGCCATGGACAACGAAGTTCACATAGTCTTCCTTGAACACGTCGAGGCTCGCCGTCGCGGTGACCGGGTGCGGCGTGCCGAACAGGATGTCCGAGATGTCCGTGCCGATCATGGAGCCGCCCCAGCCGTCGGCCAGGGAGGTGCGCAGGGCGCCGAGCATGATGTTGTTCGGCTCCTGGTCCACGCCCATGGCCGTACGGTGCAGCATCTCGACGCACTCGCGGTCGATGCCGCGGGGTGCGATGCCGAACTTGCGCCAGATCTCCTGGCGCCGCTTCGGCGCCCGGGAGAGATAGACCAGCTCGCCGTTCTGCTGGCCGAACTGCTCGATGAACTTGAGGGCCACTTCCTCTGCCACCTTGTTCACGGGCTTGCCTTCTATATTAATATTGAGGTATCCGGCGACGCGGTTCAGTTTACGGACGTCCTTGATCTTGAAGTCCTTGGCCTCGCCGCGCGCGGCAGCGAGCAGTGTGTTCGCCAGGTCACGGGCGTGGTCCGAATGGGCGGCGGTGCCCGCGGCGACCATGCGCGCGAAGTTCCGGGCGGTCACCACCGGCAGCGTCGCGCCGCATACGCCCTCGGCCTCGTCTTCCTTGCCCACGAGGCGGCAGGGGCCCATGTGGCAGATCTTACAGCAGGCGCCCTGGTGTCCGATGGGGCAGGGTTTGAGCTTCTCGGCCCGGTCGAACGAGGTCGTTATGTTCTTCTGACCGGCAACCTTCAAGAGGACCTGGGCTGCCGGATCAACGGATCTCTGATTTTCCTTCATGGTCGTTACGATCTCCTTTCAGTAGGCACGTATCAAAAGGGGGACAAAATCCGCCCGATTTCTTTTACCGGAGTGCAGTATACGAAACAGCGTGAAAAAATGCCACAAGATGTTACGAACGAACCCTTGATGAACTCGCAAAAAATCGGAATTCTCTTTATTTCGTCTTACCGGCCCCGTTAGATTTCTCGGACAATGGA
>CAYILT010000194.1:0-6522 GCA_964364055.1 uncultured Nitrospiraceae bacterium
GCGGAGTGCGGAATGAAAAAAAATAAAGCAACCAAGATATTCGGCGCGATTATTATGATGCTTTGCCTGATGTTTACCGCTGGCACGGCGTTCGCCGGAAAGCTGGAGCCCGTGAAGGCCGTTCCTGTTCCCGCGGCCAATCCGCAAACCCCGGAGAAGATCGAGCTCGGCAAGAAGCTGTTCTTCGACCGGCGGCTCTCGGGCGATGGCACGATGAGCTGCTCCACCTGCCACGATCCGGAGAAGGGCTTCTCCGACGACCTGGCCATATCGCTCAGCTATCCCACGACGAGGAACTGGCGGAACTCTCCGACGCTCATCAACGTCGGTTTCCAGAAGTTCCTGTTCCATGACGGCCGTGCCCATACCCTCGAGGAGCAGGCGCTCTTCCCCATGATGTCCGCCTTCGAGATGAACCAGAACCTCGACTTCGTCGAGGAGGAGATCCGGTCGGTGCCCGAGTATGCCGAGGCCTTCCGGAAGGTCTTCGGCGGAGAGGTGAGCCGCGAACGGATGGCCATGGCGCTTGCCGCCTTCCAGCGGACCCTCGTGTCGGCGAACTCGCCGCTCGACCGGTTCCTCCAGGGGGATAAGAACGCCCTCTCTGCCGAGGCGAAAAAGGGTTATGACGTCTTCATGGGAAAAGGAAAATGCGCCGAGTGCCATGACGGCGTGAACCTTGCGGACAACAGGTTCTACGCGCTCAACGTTCCCGAGAACGAGGAGCAGGAGAAGGACCCGCGGGTGGCTGCGACGCGGCGGTTCGTGGCGAAAGTCTCGCACTATGAGGATTACCTGAACCTCAAGGAGGATCCGGGCAGGTACCTGGTCACGAAGGACAGGAAGGACTGGAAGGCCTTCCGGACGCCGACGCTCCGGGAGATCGCGAAGACCGGTCCCTACATGCACAACGGCATCTTCGAGACCCTGGAGCAGGTGATCGAGTTCCTCGACCAGGGCGGCGGGAAGGGCAACACCGCGCTCAAACCGCTCAAGCTCTCGGTCGAAGAGAAAAAGGCGCTCAAGGTTTTTATGGAAGAGGCTCTGACCGGAGTGGGTGAGCCGTTCCAGTATCCCAAACTGCCGTAATATCCTCACAGAAGGTAATGTTGTTCAAAGGGTCTTTTCAGTAAAACGAAAGGTCCTTTTTTTATTGATCCAGGCCCATTGTAAAGCCGTCACAGACCGCGCTTACTTCCCGAGCTTCTTTCTCCCGGCAAATAAATCTTTACAGGTGCCCCAAAAATAATTGACTTCCCGTGGCCACCTTGCTAATATGTTGACAATGCAGAGATTTTTTACGGGAATAAGCCTTGGGATCGAGATAACGGCCAGGGCGCTCAGGCTGGGATTGTTCGCCGGCAAGGGAGGAACGATATCCCTTTCCGCTTCGAAAACATCACCTTTACCCGCCGGCATGGTGAACGAAACATTTGCGTCCCGGAACATCAAGGACTACGAAGGACTGGCCTCCATTCTCCGCAGCAGCCTTAAGGATTGTACGACCCTTCCGATTCGCCGCGCGGGGCTCAGTCTTCCCGACTGCATCTTCCGTGTTCAGACCCTCGACTTCGACGAACTGCCTGCAAACAACAGGGACCGCGACCGGCTGGTCCGGTGGCGGCTGGAAAAGGGCGCTGCCTTTGATACGGCGAATACCCTTCTTCGCTATCAGGTGCTCCCGCGTCAGGACAGGGGATGTTCCGTGCTCGCTTGCGTGGCCAGGCAGGAGGTCATATCCCAATATGAGGATCTGCTCGCGGGGCTGGGCTTCGAGCCGTGGGCGGTGGTTCCGTCATCCTTCAACGCCATGAACTTCTATGCGCCCTATCTTGCCGCGAAGAACATACCCGGGTATGCCCTGGCATGGGTCGCCGAAGGTTCGTACGCCACGATCATCATGGAACGGGGCGGGCCCCGCTTTTATCGATACAGGGAGATCAAGGCAGGCGCCCCGGAGGATGTCACCGGGCGCCTCATCCGCGAGCTTGATGACTCGATCCATTTTTACCTGCACATGGACCGGCAACAACAGTCAGAGGTCGGTCACCTCTATCTATCCGGTGAACCCGCGCTGATCGCTTCACTGTCGGAGAGCCTGAAGAACGAGACGACCCTCAAGATCGAGACTCTCGTGCCGTCCTTCGTTCTCGCCGCGGGAGCGGAGGCCGATTCCGCCCTCGCGGCGGCCTTCGGCGCGGGAGGCGCCTTGTAATGAAACGCTCAGCGTTGATCACCATAAATTTTGCCGGCACGAACTTCCGGCTCCTGATGCATCTCCGGCAGGGACTCATTGTCACCGTGGTCCTGCTCGGGATCATGACCGGCGTACTGCTCTGGAAAGCGAATTCCTATCGTGTGCAGAGCGCGGCCCTGACGCGGCAGGTCGGGGAATATACCGCATCGACTGAGAATCTGCGGCCCGCCATGCAGGAACGCCAGCAGCTCGTAAAGGACCTGGGCGACATGGCGGGATTGCTGGAGGCCAGGCGGTTCTCATGGACACAGCTCCTGACCGGGATCGAAGCGGCATTTCCCTCCGGTGTCGCGCTGACCCGGCTGGAGTTTAACGCAAGGGAACTGGCCGTGGCACTCGAAGGGACGGCTCAGTCCCCCGAGTCCCTCAGCAGCCTTATGATCGGGCTGCAGAAGTCCCGCTCCTTCAAGAACCCGCTTTTAAAGCATCAATCCATGGATAAGGGGAATCTTTCGTTCAATGTGGCAGTCACGTATCAAGAACATCTGGCAGCCGGAGCGGATCCGGGCGCTGGCCGGCAGCCTCGCAACTAAGCGCCTCAGGGTCGCGGCGCTTCTGGGTTCCGGGCTCATCGTGCTCAACCTGTTCATATATGGGGCAGCCGTTGCGCCCGCGGCCAGGCGGCTTGCCGGTGACCGGCAGCAGTATGGGGAGCTCAAGAAAGAGCACGCCGAGGCGGTCCTGTTCCAGAAACAGAAACGGCTCTTTGCCGGTCTCACCTCGGGCATCCCCGCGCAGAAGGACGTGCCTCTCCTGATCAAGGATCTTGTGCAGACGGCCCGAAGGCTGAACCTCTCGGTAGAGGCGATCAATTCCGATATTCCCACGCCGGGGCGCGGGGGGCTGACCATGCTTACGTTCACCTTTCCCGCGTCAGGGGCCTATGCCGACATCAAGCGGTTCATCTACGAGGTCGAGACCTCGGACCGCATCGTGGGGATACAGGATGTGAAACTGGGCTCCGAAAAGGGGCGGGTCAGGCTGCAGATGAAACTGGTGACCTACATCCGGGGAGAGCAGGAACAATAAGGCGTGAGCGTTGGACGCTTGCGGGAAGAGGACCACAGCGAATCATGGCATTGACGACGCAGCAGGAGAAAAAGATCGCGGTGGCGCTGTTTGCAGTGCTCGCCGCACTGGTCCTGTATCGAATGGTCTCCGTTGAAGAGAATAAGACCGCTCCGCTTACGTTCGCCCGCGGGATGAAGGCAGCATCGCCTGTCCGAAGAGGGATGGCCGCTCCCGGAGGAGCATCGGATCCGCTTCTTGTCTTTCTTGAACGGCGGATCGAAAAGTATCCCGGCGTAGCGCGCGATCTGTTCCGGATGGGCGGCGCGAACGGGCAGGCGAACCGTCGGCCGGCGCTCATAACGAAACCGATTGCGACGGTAACGCTTCCGACATCCACGATACCGGTGAAAACGCCGGAGGAGGCCGCGGCGGACCTGGCCCGGGCGGACCTCTCCAGGTTCCGGTTCCTGGGATATTTAACCGATAAGGACAGTTCGCTGTTCCTGTCCAAGGATGGAGAGCTGTTCATCGTGAAAAGCGGTGATACGATGCTCAAGAACTACCAGGTGAAGGCAGTAGGGAAGGACCATGTGGTCCTCTTCGACACAATCACGAGGGTAGAGGTCCGGGTAGAGCTGACGGGCAGCGCCAAGTAGCTGAGGGATCCGTGTCATCGGGTTTTGTCACTGGCGCCTCGACCCTGGCGATCGGTTTCATAACACTGGAGGGGAAGATGAAGAAGACCGGCATACTGATGCTGACCATGATCCTGATCGCGGTGCTGGGAGGATGCGCCGGTTCGAGGGCGTTCCAGCGGGGCGAACGGTACGCGAAGGGGGGGGAGTGGGACCTGGCGGTCAAGGAATACCGCGAAGCCCACAAGGAAAGCCCTCAGGACATCGAATACCGCTCCGCGCTGCTGCGGGCCGAGGAAACGGCCGCAAATCACCACTACAAGAAGGCGCGCGCCTTTCTGAAGGAGCGCAAGCTCGATCAGGCGATCATTGAGCTTCAACAGGCCATTTACCTGAATCCCTCTAATGTGGCGATTCAGAGCGCCCTCAAGTCCGTCCTGAACATAAAGCAGGCTGAGGAGCATTACCGCGCGGCCCTCACCTTCATAGAGCTGAGCCGGCTGAACGATGCCATCAACGAGTTGAACCGTTCGGTGGACCTCGACCCGGAGAACCCGAAGTACCATGACACGCTTGATAAGCTCCAGAAGAAAAAGAGCGAGAGTGAGCCGGATGAAGCACTGACCCTGGCTTCGGACAAGCCCGTCACGCTCAACTTCAAGAACACGAACATCAAGGAGGTGTTCGAGCTCCTTTCCAAACTGTCGGGCATCAATATTCTCTTTGATGAAGAGGTCAGGGCCCAGCCGGTAACGGTCTTTGTGAAGGACGTATCGTTCCAGTACGCGCTTAACCTGCTCTTGTCCACCAACAAGCTTTTCATGAAGAAGCTCAGCGCGGACACGATCATCATCATTCCCAAGACGAAGACCAAGATGGACCAGTACCAGGACCTGGTCATGAGGACGTTCTATCTTACCAATGCAAAATCCAAGGATGTGGTGAACCTCCTCCGGTCCATGCTGGACACGCGGAAGGTCTATGTGAACGAGGTGTTGAACTCGATCACGCTTCGCGAGACGCCGGAGAAGATCAAGCTGGTCGAGAAGATCATTGCCGCGAACGACCTCAAGGAGGCCGAGGTCATTCTTGACGTGGAGATCCTCGAGATCGCGCGGAGCAAGACGTTGAAATACGGCTGGAACTTCAGCCCCGGGCTGTCCGCGTCCGCTGCGATCCAGGGGTCGACGGCGGGTGCGGCGCCGGGTGCGATCTCGCTGAACGATCTGCGCAACGTCACGGGAAACAATGTGATGCTGTCGATCCCCGGTGTGGTGGTTAATCTGTTAAAACAGGATGCCGACGCGCAGACGCTGGCGAATCCGCGTGTTCGCGTGCTGAACAACCGGCAGGCAAAGTTCCACATCGGCGACCGCATCCCCATCCAGACCTCTACGGTCCAGTCCACGGCCGCGGTCGCGGTGACCTCCACCTTCGAGTATAAGGATGTGGGCATCAAATTGAACATCGAACCCAACGTGCATCTGAACAGCACGGTCACGCTCAAGATGAGCCTGGAGATCAGCACGCTCGGCGACGCCCTCGATTTCGGCAACGGTCAGAAACAGTACAAGTTCGGGACCCGGAACACCGATACGACCATCAACCTCCGCGACGGCGAGACCGTGATCATCGGCGGGCTGATCAAGGACGAGGAGCGGAAGAGCAGCAACAAGATCCCCCTGCTGGGCGACATCCCGATCCTGGGCAAGCTTTTCTCTTCATCCGATGACGGCACCATCAAGACCGACATCCTTATGTCCATCACCCCGAACATCGTCCGCACCCTGGAACTTCCCGACAAGGACATCCAGTCGTTCTGGTCGGGGACGGAAGAGGCCTATGATGTGAAGCCGATGTTCACCACGATCGGTGCGAAGAGCTCCAAAACTGCAGAAAAGCCCCAGGATAAGAGCGCGGTCCTCGAGACCCTTGCCAAGCGGGAGCCGACGGTGCAGTCCAAGCCCACGGACACGCGGCCGGGGGCGGCGGAAGCGGCGAACGCCGCCGTGCTTGAACTCAAGCCGGTAGACGCCGCGGTCCCGGTCGGGCAGGAGACGCGCCTTGACGTATCGGTAACGGGCGTCAAGGACCTGTACGGGGCGATCCTTACGATCAGCTATGATCCCAAGGTCGTGGATTTCAAGACGGCGGCCGAGGGAGGCTTTCTGAAGAAGGACAGTCAGCAGACCTCGTTCCTGTTCTCGAATAATCTCAAGGCGGGCACCGTGGACATCTATATCACCCGGATCGGCGATGTAGGCGGAGTAGAAGGCGCAGGGACCCTCTGCTCGGCCGTGTTCCAGGGAAAATCAGCGGGGACGAGCCAGGTCCTGTTCAAGAGCGTCAAGCTCGGAAATTTCAACCGCGAACAGGTCAGGGCGGACATCAAGCCTGCGAAGATAACGGTGAAATAGGATGCGAGTGCGGAGTGTGCGTAGACATGACCCTCACCCCTGCCCTAATGAAGATTCACCCTCACCTTTGCTTCCTGGAAAAGGCCCTCACCCCTGCCCCTCTCCCCATTGTGGGAGAGGGAAAAAGGGAGAGGGGGCTTCATCGTCGGGAGAGGATAAGAGGAGAGGGGGCATCATCTTCGGAGAGGGAAAAAGGGAGAGG
>CAYILT010000195.1:0-6498 GCA_964364055.1 uncultured Nitrospiraceae bacterium
GGTAAGGTATGACCACAGAAACGAAGGCTCGGGAAAAAACCTTATCCGCAGATTTCGCAGATTGACGCAGATTTAGTCTTTAAAATATTATTCAAGACGGTTGTTTTATTAATCTGTGGAATCTGCGTAATCTGCGGACTAATCTTAGCCTTTCTCGGTTTCTGATTTTTACAGCTTTTCAACTAAAATACGAAAGACCCTTGTTTTTGCTGTAGAATGGTGCCCTTAAAAACCGCGACAATGGACAGCGCGCAGGTGATCAGGCAGGATCGGCGATCTTCCACAAGGTCTCGAAGTTGCAAATGATGATATCGGGATCGCCGGCGCGGTCCTTCACGATCTCACCCCGGGAGTTCATAGCCAGAAGAAGGTCATTCTTCTTCAGGAGCGAACCATCGTAGCCAGCCTCCCGCAGCCGGGCGATGGCACGATCCAGATAGATTTTTCCCTGCGCCGCATCGATGATGCCCTTGCGGACGGCCTTGGCAAGATCGACCGGGATCAGCAGCTGGTCTTCGTGCTCCGGCACCCACTCGTCCGGCCCGTTGTAGTATCCCCGTATCGTGATGTAGTTGTGCTCCGCAGCCAGCACAGGATCGCCGTCGATGTCGACGATCGCCCGGTGTGACTGGTACCGGCGGGGATCGACCGACATCTCGACCTTCAGACTGCCCGTCACGTAGATTGCGCGCACATAGACGGCATGGATGCCCCGGCTGTTCAGGTCCTGGGAGATGGCGAACTCCTCGAAGGGGCTGTTGATCCCGTGGCGTTTGATCTTCACGACCTCGTCAGGGCTGTATTTGCTGTCCGCCGGGAACTCGCCCACGCGGGACGTTTCCCATACCAGGTGAATATTGTCCTTCGTAACCGTGTAAAACACCTCGTTGTCGTCCGACAGGCTCAGGGAAGGCGTCTTCCGCCATCGCTCAGGAAGAAAATAATCGAAGAGGCGCGCGTTCCGTCCCACGACCCACATGCGTCCGCCTGTGCTTTCCGCGCGGCCGAAGACATAGGGCACGCCGAATATCTCCGTACGGGACAGGTGGGGCGGCAGCGGCGTCGGTTCGAGCCGGCACTGCTGATCGTCCAAATAGCAGTGCCGCCGCGTCGCCTTGACCCGGTCCTCGTGCTCCGGCGTCCGAAAGAATAGCTCGTAGTCGATCACCGAGTACTTCCCCATCTCCAGCAGGTGATAGAGCAGGTCCACCTGCTTCGCCGCCGCGCCGGCATTGTCGTTCCCTCCCAACTGCTCGAGGCGGTCGCAGTCGTCCTCCTCGATGATGACGTGCTCTGGCTTCATGTCCGCCATGAGATAGCCCTTGACGGTGAGGTCGTCGAGGGCCTTCTTCTGCATCGTCGTCAGGTGATGGACGAGGTCGGGCATCTCCACCTTGATGTGCTCAAAGATCTCGACGAGGTTCTTGCCCCGGATCCATTCGTAGACCAGCTTGTACTGCTTCAGGATGTCGAGGTCGACGCCCGGATGGCGCGCCTGGATGCGGTTGATCTTGGCGCGCGACCGGCCGCTTTGCCACGCCTGCATCCGCTGGGGCGGCACGTAGATCGCCAGGGGCCGCTGCACCTTGATCCACTGGAGCATCTGGCCGAAATGCTTGTCTCCCATCTCCATCACCAGGGCGAACTCCTCCCAGGGGCTGTTGAACTCGGCGCTCATGAACTCCTGCAGCGCGTGGGTGTTCAGCGGAACGTCCTCGCCGACGCGGTTGTGCTTGACCACCAGGTCGAGACTGGCGCCGCCGATGCGCCGCGTCGGGACGCGATAGACCGAGCTCGTGCCCAGAAGACGCACGCGGTGCTTCGTGAACCAGCTCTCTTCGTACCAGTTCTCGATCTCGAGGCGCTCCTGGTGCGGCTCGGCGAACCGGGTGAGGTACAGGTCGCCGCCGTCCACGGTCTTCTTGTGGAGGTACACGACGCCCAGGACGTTCACGAGCGCGGTATGGTGTGAGGTCTTAGCCATTATCGGTTGTCAGCCCTGCTAAATGCGTCCGTCATATTTCTGACTTTTTTCCTCTTGCTCATCATTTTCCCGATCTCGTATAGTTCTTTCCTTGATAACAGTAAAGGTTCTTCATCGTCGTAGGGAGTCTTTACAATAAGACATTTATTCTTTTTTGAAAGAGCAAGAGACCATTGACCCTGCCTTCTGATCTCTACCACGTCTTTCGGCTTCTCCGTCTTTAATTTAATCGGTGTCTCATCACTGGCCAGGTTGTCGACAGCTTCTATATACTTTTTCAATCTACTTAATGGCAATGTTAATGGCTCAGCGTGATAATCTGTCATTCGAATATAGAGACAATCCTCCCCATCGATCAAAGAAATGGCCCATGAAACATCACTATATATCTCACGCAGCCTCTGATGGGTTTTCACTGGTGTATTGTTGTGTTTTTCTAATACCATGTCATAACCTCCAGGGTTGCATAGAAAACCAATTTCGCAAACGCCTTTTATGATGCGTTCTCAATTCGTTCCTGTTGTTCACTTGAGAGGGCATCGTATACCGCGGCTTTAGCCCATGCGTTGTTCATTTTTCTTCTTTCATGCGATAGCTGTATCGCCCCTTAATATGTTCGTTGTAATACGAACCTTTTGAAGATGATACCTTGAACTCTTCCCAAACATTTAGGGGAACATGTCCGAAGATATAACCTTTACCAGGCTTGGAAACATAATATATCAATAGCACGCCATCGCGTTGATGATAACTCGCCATCGATATCGCTGTAGAGTCTGGATAAATCGTGTCTAAGCTCTGATTTTCATACCATTCAATTGCTTGGTCGTAAGAATGGAATTCCGGCGTTTCCTGCTTGTCGACATTGCAGCTCGTTATGATTACGATCAGCAAAGCAAATCGTAAATATTTCATTGATTTCATCATTTTAAATCGCTGCCCGGTTCGCGGCTAATAACTCCCCGATATGAAAGTATTCTGATTTTTCGGAGTCATTCAGATTCCTCGGCCGCTTTTATGAAATCGTATGGGGGAGGTGTCGTCAAGCGCTTGTCTGTACTCTGAATGCAAGCAAAACCAAGTGCTATTTCTGCTACACTAAGCTTTCCTTTTTGGTGCAAGTCATAGTTCGAATCAGGGCGCGGACTGTGAAGCGCTGCGGCACATTTCTGAAATGACACATATTCACCGAGTTGTTTCCAATCGGATAGAGGTGCACGGAGATAAGCAATGCCAGTACCCGGTTCTTCTTCATTCATGAGAAAGGGTGCGCTTAAAAGAAGCCAATGTTTCTCAACAGGCTTGCTGGAGCGTGAGAATGAAATGATAATGATTGCAGCCATAATGAGGCCGTACACTGTATATTTTATTATACGGTTGAGGGGTCTGGTAATCATTTTCGATATTTCTCCTCTTTACTTTATTACTATTGGTTCAGAACTGAAATTTTACCCCGTCATTGTGAACAAATGACCCAATATTTACTTCTATGGCTACCAGTCTGCCAGCGCAGTTAATAACCGATTAAACCCATTGTCTTTTTCAGAGAAAACCTTCCCGACCGGAAACGTCATGCCAGCTTTTTTCAGACGTGAAAATACTCTGCCAATCTGTGCCGCCCAATGTTTATCTAGAAGCAGCAGATCGCAGTACGCACACGGCACCACCGCGTGCATAAGATCAACTGCGTGATTACGATTTACTTTTATCTTGGAATCTATAAGAAGCGTCCGTACCAGCTCACGTAAAATATATCGGGTTCCGCGCTGTATCAGTGGGCCGGATGGTAAGCGATCCAGCAATATTTTAATTTCCGGCTTCTTGTTGCGTTCATCTCGAACAGTCTCAATTCCATTTACAATTGCATCTGCCATGCTGTCGTACGATGATACAAGCCTGTCATTCCATAGCGCGCTAAGCATATCACTCGCCGTAAATTGTTTAAGCGTCTTCGACTCCAAATGAGCGAATGCACGGCACAAATCTGCATCAGAGTGACATGCATCAGAAAGTCCACTTGAATAAGCTGCATCCTCTCTACTGATTACCCTGAAAAATTGAACGTCCATAAAAAAAATGTGTGGCAGGTTTGCTTCAATAAATAGTTCTGCTTTATGTGTTTGCTCCTTATCTTTTACCTTAATGAACTCAACAAAATTTAGCCAGGAAATGGCCAGGGTTCCTTTCCGCCGCTGCATTGCATCGACAAAACGTGTAGACAGTGTTTTGATTTCGGAAATTTTACGCAATGCCCAGTGATCAAGATAAACGGTGGGTGAAATATCTTGCTGGAACAACATGAGTTTCCCACTATTATCTATCTCAACCCATATCATGTATGCGTTCTCTCAGTGTCGAGTAGATTTTAAATCGCAAAGGATTCATGCTATAGGCCGTCCGATCTACGGGCTGACTTCATTCCTATTGGCAATATTCAATGTATTCTTCCAGTGCCTGACTTTTTGACAACCAATAATCTTCAACGTAAATATTGCCCTCAGTATCGAGTGAAGGGTAATACGCTTCGTGAAAACCGTAACTATCAATGGCACCGAAGATCAAGTCACCTTCTGATGGATCATAACCACCGTACCATTCTAATAGATAAAAACCTGAGCGCCCTTTAGCAATAAAATAGTCACACCCTGATCGATACAGGACAATAACAGCCTTATCAGCAAAACACACATCTGCTAATAAGAATACTAATGCCGCGATAAAGGCGAATACAATAGTTTTCATGGATAATCCCTTTGTGCGATTATCGTAGTATTGGAAATATCAGATTTGGTCGGTAGTGGCGGACGACAAACTTTGCAAGGAACATACCCAGCCGCAATGGCCTCCTCCGGACCGTGAAAAACGATAAGATTATGTGATTTGATTCGTTGAGCCCATTGGCAACTCGGATAGTGATATTTATTAGACTTCAGAGAGCCCCAATACTCCCCGGCGTGTACTGAGAATGCGACCAGTAATAATGCAAAAGCCATCACACTGAACAGCTTCTTATTCATCCTATTAGAGAGCGCATTCAATTTCGAATATATCTTCATCGCCTTGTGCGGTCGTCCCATTCGCAATATAGGTAACACCAAGATTGTCGTATCTTTCTTGATCCTCGGGACCGCTTATACAAAGAATTAGCTTTTCCCCACCAGCAGAAGCCCGTCGATCTCCTCGAAGTGTCGATCAAATGAATAGAGCCCCATTCCATGCTTCAATGCATTCGCCGCGATCCAGATATCATTTGAGGGGATCGGTTTCCCCTTTGCCTTCAACTTCTTCACGATCAGCGCGTAATATTCAGCCGTCTCCAGGTCGTGTGCAAGCACATTGATACGAGAGACATTAAGAAAGGCTTCAAGTTCCCGCCGGTTCTTCGCCTCCCTACTACCGAGGGGCGTAACGGGGTCAAGTCTTGAAAAATCATTTTCTTATATTCCAAGACCTGATTCTTATCCTTCTTCCACCAGATAGGTGTCAAGGATTACGTCGCCCCGTTTATAGACTTTGATTTTCATGCAAAAACCTTTTCCACCCCCTGCCCCCGCCAGCGGGGGACATGAGCCTGCGCCCTCGTATCTGGCAACATGGGTCTGCACACCCGTCTCAAGTGCCTCTCAGGATTGCCGCTGCTGTTTAAACGGGTTTCTAATCACGATGTTCTTTATTTTGTGCTTGTCGGAAAGATCCTCGGTCAATAGCGTCCCCGCCCCGCTCTCCATGGCTGACGCGATAATCAAAGCGTCCCAAAAGGAATACTTATGTGCCGCATGAATATCTATAGCGTCTACGATAAGGTCGCCGTTGATGAGTACCGGGTTCCATTTGAGGAGGTCCCGCACGACCTCACGTGCCGTCGTGACATCGAGCGGCTTCGGAATCTTTCCCGTTGCGTTCACGAAGAATTCCTGCAGAACCTGCATGCTCGTAACGCCGCGTCCAGTGTTCCAAAGGTCACTCATAATCGTAACAGCTTCCTCGTGTTTTGCCCCCGCTGATACGTCGTAGGCATAGACGAGGACATTGGTGTCTATAAACACTTTACCGTCTCGCATGGAGTTCTTCCCTCGTAACGGATATTTTCCCCTTCGTGCCCATGTCAAAACCACGCTCCATAAGCGCGACTTGACGGTCCCGCGCCCGCTGGTAACCGGACTCCTCTTTCACTTTTTCCTCAAGGGCGCCCCTCAAGAGCTCGCTCAACGAGCTGTCCTTCCTCACCGCCAACGTTTTAGCCTTCTTTAAAAGTGCCTTGGGTAACGATAATGTCACATTCTGACGTTCCATAGCCGCCTCCTTTCACCTGACTATTAGTATCACATATTTACGTGATAGTCAACAGAGAAAGGGTAATAGCCTTATCGATGTATGCAGCGTCATTTTCGTTGCGACAATTTCGGCTCGGGTCCGAAATACTCTATGGAATGTTTCCGATGTCCATTCCAATTCGACCGTTAAGTGGACCCCTCTGTCAAGACAATAAAGAGTCGAGTTTAAGAGGGTAACCG
>CAYILT010000196.1:0-6451 GCA_964364055.1 uncultured Nitrospiraceae bacterium
CCCTACCCAAGACATCCGTCACAAGTTTACGAGTTTCTCCTTGAAGGCGCAGCCCTCTTTGTTATCCTTTGGATTCTCAAGGACAGGAAATTAAAACCAGGCGCTCTTTCATCTATTTTTCTCATACTGTATGGGTTTTTCAGGTTTTTTGTGGAATTCTTCAGAGAACCCGATTCTCAACTTGGGTTTATTATAGGCCCATTTACGATGGGCCAGATGTTAAGTGTACTTGTGATTATCTGCGGCTTTGGGATTATGCTTTATAAACAGAGAATTAGATGAATTAAAGGCGGATGAAAAAAGGTCATCCTTCTTTACCAAGGAAGAAGGATTTGGAGTCTTAACCGCAACATATCATCACAGGAGGGACCACTATGGAGAAGTTTGATTACACCGTGGAAACCAAAAAGAGCTTTGACGATGCGGTAGCCGCAGTCGAGGCAAAGAGCAGGGAGAAGGGCTTCGGGGTGCTCCATGTCCACGACGTGAAGGCAACCCTGGCGGCAAAAGGGTTTGACCGGGAGCCGCTCAAGATCATCGAAATATGCAACGCCAAGTACGCTCACCAGGTGCTCGCAAAGGACATTAAGATTTCTCTTATGCTCCCCTGCCCGATCAGCGTGTACCGGGAAGGGGGAAAGACCTTCATAAGCACGTTGCGGCCGAAGGTCATTTCGGATTTCTATCCCCAGGCGGGCATCGAGGCTATTGCGGCAGAGGTGGACAGGACGGTTCTGGCCATTGTTGATGAAGCCGGACAGGGGTAAACGTGGAAGAGAAAAGAGAGGTTCATGGAGCTATTCTTGCCTTGATTTTCCGTTTTCGGATAGCGTATAATTTATTTATGCGGCGATCGGCTTTTTTCAAGGCTGCTTCAGTAGTTGTGCTGACAGCAGTGGTTATGATGTTCAGCGGGCTGTCGGCGCCTGCCGATGTCTCGCTCCTCGGGAAGGCGGAACATTCCTGCTGCGACGAGTGCAATGACAACGGGAACCGCAGTCCTGCCAACTGTGCAACTCCGGATTGCCCGCATTTCCTCTGTCTATCAATCAACGCAGCTTCACCGTTTACTCCGTCAATACCGACTGACGGCGTTTATGCCCCCCATCCGGTGGAGGAACTGTCCATCAAGCCTCCTGTAAAGTCCATCTTCCATCCCCCGACAATTAGTTAATCTCGAGAAGCATCCTCACCGTGAAACGAATGCAGGGAGAGCCTTGCCGTCTCTCTGCCCTTGCGCGCGATTCTTTTCTTTTGGAGGAAACGTTGAAGAAGTACACACTTGCCCTTTTGGCGCTATCTTCATTGCTCGGCGTTATGCTTCTTCTATCCACTTTTGCAAGAGGAGAGAATATTCAGGTTTCCGGCGGCGCTGATTTGAGGTACAGGAATATCGAAACCAAAGAAAATGAATTTGAAATCGAGGGCCTTTTCTTGAATCTAAGGGAGGTCTTTCGTGACGAGGAAGGGGACAGGCTGATCGCAGTCGGTCAGATCGACTTCGATAACAACTTTGAACACGTCAGGCCCTATCAAACCTATCTTCAATACAAAGGCCCTCTGGGGAGATGGAATATGAGAGCGGGGCACTACATTATCCCTTTTGGTTTGCTCTCCGATTATGACTCTGAAAGGTTGGTTCTGCGGACCATGGAGCCCTTGAATCTGGGGACCAAATTAGATACTGGCGTTGAAGCATTGGGGTTCCTGGGCGACTTTGACTATGCTGTTTCCGTCAGCCAGGGGGTCGGCAGGAACAGATTCACCGATGTCGATAATGACAAGCTTGTCGTTGCAAGAATCGGCTGGCAAGATGAGGAGACGCGCATCGGCTTGTCAGGTCTCATCGGCAAGGTGCTGATCGAAAAGGATTCAATAATACGTAATGAGATCGGCTCAGAGGGCCTTTACGAAAAGCGCCTCGGCATCGATCTGACAGAATATGCAGGCCCTCTTATCCTCAGAGGCGAGGCCAGTATCGGAAAGGATAATAGTCAAACCGTTGGAGGCGGTTTGCTGAAAGCCGATTATGCCCTAACGCCGAAACTTGAACTGAACCTGAAATATGCCCATTGGCGGAGAAAGGGCGAAAGGAATTTTATCGGGGCCGGTTTTTCTTATGAGTTCTATAAGGGTTTGTTCATCAGAGCTGCTGATGAATACCAATAAGGAGAAATAAATCCATGAAGTACTTCACTGCTACAATCCTAATCACGTTGCTCTTTGCCGGCTACTCGAAGGGGCAAGCTCATGCCGCGCCTTCAGAGAAAAAACAGCCTCAGCAGACGCAAAACGCAGCGGAAACACCCGCGCCTGCTGTAAAGACGGTGACACTGGAGAAACTGCTCATAGAGCCGAAAATCTACGCGGGCCAAGAGGTTGCGGTAAAGGGGATTTTCCACAGCATCTGCTGCCCCAGTGATTTCATATTGAAGGAGGGGTTTGACTCCATCGAGGTAGTGGTTTCAGAGATGCCTCCGAAATCAAAGATCGGTTCAAGAATACGGGTGAAGGGAACTGTCGTTGTAAGAGGCAAGAGCGTCTCAATCCTTGCAAAGGAGGTGACGTTCGAATGACGATACTATCCCTGGCAATCAAGAACCTGAAGCGACACCGCGTGAGAACGCTCCTCACCATTTTGGGAGTGGCTATTGCCGCGGCCACCCTCTTTTCGATCCTCTCCTTTGACGTCGGTTACCGCAAGTCGCTTCACGAGGAAGTGTCGAACACGGGCATCCACCTTTTTGTATCAACCGAAGGATGTCCTTTGGAGGCGGCCTCGCTCATCATTCACGGCGGAGAGATTCCCAAGTTTCTCCAGATGGAGCGGCTGAAGGAAGTGAAGAACATAGAGGGTGTGAGACAGGCAGGCGGGTTTCTCATCTTTTCCCTTTCCACACCCGACGGCTCAAAGGTTGACTTATTCTACGGCATCTCCGATGACGTCCCCAAGTTGAAGCCCAACTGGAAGATTCGCGGAGGCTGGTTCAAGGACGAAAATTCCATTATCCTCGGTTCCGAAGTTGCACGGATTGAAAAGCGGAATATAGGGGATAAGGTCTACATAGAAAGTCTGAACAAGGAATTCAATGTTGTCGGCGTCCTGGAGCGCACCTTCGGGCAGGATGACGGTTTTTACTATCTCCCGCTGGCAGCGGCGCAAAAGTACTTCCGCAAAGAGGGGAAACTCACCGCCATCGGCGTTCAGCTTTTTGACGTCACGCTCCTTCAGACAGTAAAAAACAAACTCGAAATGCTGCCCGATGTGTATGTCGTCCCCGCGGAGGATATGAGCAAGCGAATTCTTGTGCTTATCGGCGGGACAAAAGCGTTGATGTATTCCGTGCTTCTCGTCGCGCTTGTGGTGAGCGCTTTAGGTCTGCTGAATACCATTCTCATGGCAACGTTTGAACGACGCCAGGAATTCGGCTACATCCGCTGCGTCGGCGCCCGACCTTTCGATGTGATGAAGCTCGTTATCGCGGAAACTCTGCTCATCTGCGCCGCGGGAATCGTCCTGGGGACCGGGGGCGGATGGCTGCTGTTGAGCGGCGTTGAACAGTGGATTCGTCAATTTCTTCCGTACATTCCGGCGGGGAAATTACTCCGTCCCAACGCGTTCGTAATACTCGTGACCGTGGGAGCCACGTTCGCTCTGGGGTTTGCCGCCGGTCTGTACCCGTCCTACCGTGCGTCGAAAATTTCACCGATGGAGGCGATTAGGAATGAATAATATCGTGGAACTTGAACATACCGTTAAAACGTACCAAATGGGTTCCGAGGAGATCCGGGCCGTTGACGGGATCGACCTTTCCGTCCGGCAGGGCGAGTTCGTCTCGCTTGCCGGCTCTTCGGGCTCCGGGAAATCGACGTTATTACATCTCATCGGATGTGTCGACAGAGCAACTTCAGGAACGATAAAAATAGATGCCGTAGACACCGCAACGCTGAAAGAGACGGAGCTTGCCGAACTGCGGAGCAGAAAAATCGGTTTCGTCTTTCAGCAGTTTTTCCTTCTCCCTACCTTGACAGCCTGGGAAAACGTGTTACTCCCCGCTGTCTTCAGCCGCGATGAAAGGGCCTCGAAGAAGGAACGGCGTGCGCAAGAACTTCTCGACCTGGTCGGTCTCGGGGACAGGGCAGACCACCTGCCGTCTCAACTCTCAGGTGGTCAGATGCAGCGAGTCGCCATTGCAAGGGCTTTGATAAACGACCCGAAGATGTTCTTGGCGGACGAGCCCACTGGGAACCTCGACTCAAGGAATGCCGAGGCGGTCTTCGATATTTTTAGGGAGCTTCACAGGAAGGGGCTTACCATCATCGTTGTGACCCATAACGAGGAGCTTGCGGTTAAGACTTCCCGCAGGATCCATATGAGGGACGGAAGAATTATTGACGGAGCGGTGTGAAGATATCGTTACAGGGAAACATCGTGAAAGAACTCGTTGAGGCGCATGAGTGGCATATCACCGTCCTGAGCGAATATGGAAAAGGCTCTGTCTTTACCCTCTTGCTGCCATCGCAGTAATCTTCACAATTATTCATAATTCCTTCATTGTCCCTTCACAATTGTCTGGTAGAGTGTAACCATACAACAAACCGGAAGGGAGGTGAAAGGATATGAAGAAGGTGACGGGAATGGTTCTGGCGGTTGCAATGGCGCTCGTTTTCGCCGGTACGGCATTTGCCTGGTGGGATGGTCCCGGCATGGGCTACGGGCCGGGCTCTTACAGCGGCGCGAATGCGGAGACCATGAAAAAGTTCCAGAAGGAGACATTCAGCCTGCGGGACGAGCTGATGACGAAGCAGCTCGACCTCCAGGCCGAGTACGACAAGCCCGTGCCCGATACGGCCCGGGTCGCGACGCTCAAGAAAGACATCATCGACATCCAGGCGAAAATCCAGGTTGTTGCGGACAAGCACGGTATCCCCGCATGGGGTCCTGGTTCCGGCGGCATGATGGGCAGAGGTATGATGGGCCGCGGCATGATGATGGGAGCAGGGTGTCCCTGCCCCATGTGCCAGTAGAGTAAATCGATATGCATAAATAGGAGGGGACGCGGGCGTCCCCTCCGGATTTTCAGAATGACGATTCAAAAATTAATTATAGCGGCGTGGATACTGTCGGCGGGGCTTTTTCTCGTTCCGTCCGAGTCTGTTTCCCAGCCTGACTGCCGGTGGCGCGACCAGCGTCCCTACGGAGGTTACTGTCAGGGGCCTCGGTGGGGCTGGTATGGGGCTAAAAATCCTGTGAAAACCGCCAAAGAGGCGAGAACGTTTCTGAAACGGTACTTCGAGGACCAGAACGTGGTCATCGGAACGATCACAGAACGTGAATGGTATTTTGAGGCGGAGATCAAAGACAAAAAAGATAATATGCTTGACAGGGTGATCGTCGACAAACGGACGGGCAGGATACGGTCGATCTATTAAGGAGGTGCATGATGGGACCATATTGCTGGTGGGGCTGGCCGGGGCATTTTTTCGGCGGGCCTCTGGGTATGATCGTGGGCGTTATTTTCTGGGGAGCGGTGATATACGGGATTTTTATTCTGTTTTCGCGGCTGGCAAAGCGGACGACGGAGGATTCCGGAAAGCAGGAAACGGCCATGGATATTCTCAAGAAACGGTATGCCAGGGGCGAAATAGACGCCGAGGAGTTTGCGCGAAGGAAGAAGGATATGGAGTCTTAAGCGCAGCATATCATCACAGGAGGGATCGCTATGACGAAGTTTGATTACACCGTGGAAACCAGGAAGAGCTTTGACGATGCGGTAGCCGCAGTCGAGGCAAAGAGCAGGGAGAAGGGCTTCGGGGTGCTCCATGTCCACGACGTGAAGGCAACCCTGGCGGCAAAAGGGTTTGACCGGGAGCCGCTCAAGATCATCGAGATCTGCAACCCCCGCTATGCGAACGAGGTGTTGAAAAAGGACATAAAGATATCCCTGATGCTTCCCTGCCCTATAAGCGTTTATGGGGAAGGCGGCAAAACGTACATCAGCACCTTGAGGCCGGGAATGATTTCGGTTTTCTATCCCAATGCCGGCGTTACAGCATTGGCGGAAGAGGTGGACAAAACCGTGTTGAGCATCATAGACGAATCCAGGTGAGCACATCATGAATGATAAAGACGAAAAAGAAGAGGTCTTCGAAGGCCCATTGTATGCCCATCCGCCCATGCGGAATGCCCTGATTTCCGGTTTACTAACAGGTGCCGCATTCGGACTTGCTCATCTTGGCCTCATTCCTTCCGCTGCCGAGATTTCCATTTATGCCGTCGCAATCCTCTTGGGTGGTTACCACTGGGGTAGAGAGGGGATTGAAGAATTAATTAAGGAAAAAGAGATTGGCATCGAAATCCTCATGATGGCGGCAACTATTGGTTCTGCTATCCTCGGCATGTGGGATGAGGCTGCCTTCCTGGTATTCCTTTATGGGACTGCCGAGGGAT
>CAYILT010000197.1:0-6451 GCA_964364055.1 uncultured Nitrospiraceae bacterium
TTATCTATGGGGCTCTTCAACAACGGATTTCCGATATTAACGAGGGGGGCTCGTGATCCCCTTGTTGACTGGAGTAAAAATGTCTGATGTATCCATGTCCATAAATGCTGAATTCAAGAAGATGGAAGCTGAATTCACCATACGAGGCCGTGCAAATTTATCACAATATCATATGCTCGCTTCGTTAAATGCAGCCAACACAGCGTCTCAAATTGAAGATAAACTTGCAGCTGCTTCTCTATCACAGCCAGAACTAGACAACTATCTGTCTCAAGTTTCTACGGCAATTATTTGTTCTGTCGCCGCCATAGAAGCCACAATTAATGAATTCGTTGTTGACAGTGTGTCGCGTCTTGATAAGATGAATCTCTCTGAGGCTATGCAGATCAACTACAAGATCAAGAATACTTCCCTACCGTCACGTCAAATACTTAGCATTACGTGCATCATCGACAAGGTTGATATTATGTGGACGATACTAAAAAACACGCTTCTCCCTGAAAATACAATGAAACAAGACGTAAGATATTTGTGTCGTCTTCGCAATGCCTTAATACACTTTACGCCTGAGTGGGATAATGACCTTGCAAACCATGCCGCATTGGAACAACAGCTAAAGAATCAATTCAAAGTAAGTCCGCTGTATGATCCTGGCTGCTTATTTATTCCATACCGATGTTTAAGTGCATCATGCGCTTTATGGGCACACATTACGAGTCGTGATTTCATATCATTTTTTAAATTAAATATCCACGCAACATTTTAAGGAGAAAAAACATGACAACCAAACTGCTCGTCGCCGCAGTTGTATTGACCTTACCTTGCTACGCTGCCGCTCAAATGCTGACCAATGAAGACCTTGAAAAGAAATATGGACCGAGCGGTTCGTCTTCTACTCAATCCGAAGCATCAAAAGAGGATCCATGTATCGTTGTTAATTACAATACTTTTGATGATACCAAGGTACACTCTACTCCGACAATATTAAACACAACAAAAAAGGGCAGCGTTTTGCCTGGCGGTCATGTGTATCAATCCACGACTACATATATGTCCGTCTCAATAAAGAACAACACTCAAACCATGAAGCGTATTGTCCCTAGCGATATTATCGTGAAAACGATCAAGGGCACTACTTCCTCGCCTTCTGGAACCGAGCCCGTTTACATTAATCCCGGAGAGACAAAGACAATTGATGGTCTAAAATTTAGTCGTGGTTTGCCTCAAGCTACCAGCGTTAAGTGTGTCTGTTATTAATTCCTTTTCATAAAGGAGAACAATATGCCTCCCAAAACCGTTTGCGGTGTACTGCTTTACAAAGAAGGTTACGATGAGCTTGGCGATGCGATAAAACCATATATCAGTGAAGGCCCAATCGGAAAGTATATTTATTGCCGATCTGCTCAAGAGCACGGTTCTTTTCTTGATATGACTTTTACGCCAGACATGTGCGATGAAACCGTAAAATGCGATATGCTCATTTCGGTTCCATTGCGCTTCGTTAAGTTCATGACATCTGGCTCCGATTCCCTTCCCATCGGTTTCGGATCACACAATGGCAAATGAGGCACGGCCGGACAATTCGCGTGATACACAAAATTTCCGACCGTCTTATATTCATCCTTATTGATGAGACAGCCACAATGTGAACATGGGACAATGATATCCATATGTGTCCTTCCAACCACCGCGTCGTGTCCGCCCGCTACGCGGCGGTACACGCGGGCGATCTGCCGCCGCTTCGCGGCGCCAGATCGCCCCGGGTGAGCGGCCGAGCCTGATCTGCCGCGAAGCGCGGCAGATCAAACCGGCTCGAGACGGACTTGACCCCTGCGGGGTCAGCCGCTCACCCGGGGCGTTAACGGTAGAGTAGAAAGGTGAACACTTATGTCAAAGACCTATAGGGGTCACTTCTCGATGCTTGACAAGTCTGAGTATATTCGAAGAAGAAATGTCAAAGGCCGAGAAGTGACCCTAAATAACTGAATGACCCTAAATAACTGAAAATAAATACGGGATGCCTTTTCGGCATCCCGCTCGTTCTTCCCTTCATTACACCATCCCGCTGGCTTGCCGGGATCAAAGATACTTCGCGAAACCGATGAAGATATCCGCCCCGCCCTCTCGTCCGACTACACATAGCGGCGATTCAAATCAGCATATTGACGGCTGTGTGCTATCGGTATATACTATTGGTATGAAAACAAGCATAGACACGATCATAGCAGAAGTTCTTTCTCTATCACCGCAAGCGCGTGCTTTCGTGGCGGAAAAACTCATCGAAAGCCTGGATTCAGAACCGGAAATTATTCTGTCTTCCGCCTGGCGAGAGGAATTGCGCAAGCGCTGTCGCGAGGTAGATGAAGGATTGGTGGAGTTGCGTGATGCCGAGGATGTATTCGCCCAAGGCTATGCGGCGCTCGGATGAAACCGGTTCGCTTCCATCCTGAAGCCGAGGCTGAGATGTTGTCGGCGGCAAAGTTTTACGAGATTCAACAGAAGGATCTCGGCAAACGGTTCCTCGCGTCCATTCAGGACGCTCTCAACAGAATCCAAGTCAACCCTCTCTTGTACCACGAAATCGAAGGTGGCGTTCGTCGCAGTCTCACGATGACGTTCCCTTTCGGTGTCGTTTTTCGGATCATGCCGGACCAGCATGTGATCATCGCAGTGATGCACCTGCATCGTGACCCTGGGTACTGGAAAAAGCGTCTTCCATAAGCCGACGCACACCCAACAGCTGTATATCATCGACACTTCTCCATTCCAGTAAACAGTATTTTAAAACATGGATTACACAGCATGATAAACACCGCCAACAAGTCGTTCAAAACCGACGATGAGAAACGCGCGGGTCAACTCATCGTTGCTACCTTTATTCGATGATAGTTTCGTCTGACTGAAATTGCAAACTATTACAAACGCACTTACTATTGTGTCATTGCGAAGAGCATAGAGACGAAGCAATCTATTATTTCACAACGAGATTGCCGCGTTCCCTTCGGTCGCTCGCAAAGACACCGTAATTAAACTTTGAGCGTTTTTATTAATTGTGAATCTTCTTCATGAGCCACGCCATATTCTGGCCGAGCGCCTTCATGGTCTTCATCCCCTCTTCATCCTTCGTCACCTCGCCGGGCAGCCTGCCATGCGCCAGGTTCCAGTAGCTCGAACCGGGGATGATCATCTGGCCGATCAGGAAGAAAGCGTTTAGTGAGTTGAACACCTGTATCGCGCCGGCGCGGCGCGCTGCAACGACCCCCGCACCCACCTTGCGCTGGAACATGTCCCCGTTCGCCCGGGAGACCATGCCGCACCTCTCGATGAGCGCCTTCATTCCGGCAGAGACATCGGCGAAGTAGGTCGGCGACCCCAGCAGAATGGCGTCGGCGTCGAGCATCTTCTGGATGCACTCATTGATGATGTCCTTGTCGACGGCGCAGCGCTTGTTCTTGTTCTCGAAGCACTTCATGCAGGCAATGCAACCCTGGATCGGCTTGCCCGAGAGCTGATACAACTCCGTTTCGATCCCGGCGGTCTTCATCTCGTCCATCACGGCATTCAGCAGGATGGCCGTATTCCCGTCCTTCTTCGCGCTTCCGTTAAACGCAATGACCTTCATGGAACCTCCTTGGATCGGTCAGGTGGTCGATCTGACGCCAGATTAACTGCTCTTCCCCAGTGCCTTCAGGCCTTTGCAGCCTGTTTCGCTGCCCAGCGTACAGGCCTTCCGAAGGTTCGCGACAGCCTTGTCCGTGTTCCCCAGCGCGTTCATCGCGTTCCCCCGGCCCGCGTAGGCATCGGCGTTGTCCGGCGCGGCCCCGATGGCGTTCGTGTAGTCGGCGACCGCCTTCTCGAACTGCTTCTGCGCGGTATAGGCCGCGGCGCGGTTGAGCAGATAGGTCAGCGTGGTCGGGCTGATCGAGATGGCCTTCGAAAAATCCTCGACCGCCCGTTCCAGGTCCCTTCTCTGTAAATAGATCATCCCCCGGTTGTTATACGCCGTATGATTCTTCCGGTCGAGGGCGAGCGCGCCATTGAAGTCATCCAGCGCCCGTTCACCCATTCCGGTCCGGACATACATATTTCCCCTGGCCGTATACGCTTCAACAAAACCGGGGTTCAGTTCAAGGGCCTTTGTATATGCGTCGATGGCGGATTCGTTCTGCTGCTGACCTGCATACTGGGAACCTTTATCGAACCAATCGTTCGCCCGGGAACGTGCAGGTTTCTCAAACGCACTCATACCCTGTTCAGCAAGACCTGCGGAGGAGGCTGCCAGGAGCAGGACCGCGGACAATACTACTCGGGAAATACCTTTCATTTTCCCGTCACAGTCGCCCTGGACTGGGGTTCACCCTGAGGAGCCTGCCCGACCGAAAGCAACTCGACCTCGAAAATGAGGGCGGCGTTGGGTCCGATCTGCGCCCCGGCGCCGCGGTCGCCATACGCGAGCTCCGACGGGACGAACAGCCTTATCTTTCCGCCCTCTTTTATGAGCTGAACGCCCTCAGTCCATCCCTTGATCACCTGGTTCAACGCAAACGTCGCGGGCTGGCCGCGCTTGTAGGAGCTGTCGAATTCGGTTCCGTCGATCAACGTGCCGCGATACTGGACGGTCACGGTATCGGTCGTCTTGGGCTGTTTCCCCTTACCCTCGGCCAGGATCACGTACTGGAGCCCGCTGGGAAGCGCCGCCACGCCTTCCTTCTTCCTGTTCTCGGCCAAAAAAGCCTCTCCCTCCTTCTTGTTCTTGTCTCCCAGCCCTTTCATCCGCTCCTGCTGCTTGGCCGCCATGTCCTTCTGAAGGGCGTTGATGGATTCACGCATCTCCTTCTCGGTCATCAGGGGCTTCCCTCCCGACAAAGCGTCCTTGATCGCCTTCGTGACGATGTTCGGATCGACATCGATCCCGTTCCGCTTGATGCTTGATCCCATATCGAAGCCGATACTGTAGCTGAGCTTTTCCTTTTGGGTCTTCAGCTCCGTCTTTTTCTCGGCGGACATTCCCGGCGTCGCCAGCAACGCCAGGCACACAACGCACATCACTACTTGTTTCATATGATCTCCTTCTCAGCCAGAATTTTCATCAGGTGTAGATTATCAGTGTGGGCCTTCTTTGTCAACCCTTGGTGCGTCAGAATGTTTGTTGTGTCAAGACGGCTGTGAAGGCTTCAATCCTTTACTGCACCGGACACGTCTCATCCGGGGCGACGCCCCCTGCTTGACAATAAACCTGCATGTGGTATTCTCTTAACAGTTCGATTTCACGGGAGTTTTGCCATGCCTGTCCCTCCCATAGACAACCATCCCCTTTGGCCTCTGGTGGTCTATTTTACCGCCATCGTCGTGATCGTTGCAGCCATGATCGGGCTTTCCTACGTCCTGGGACAGCGCCATCGGGAGCGGGCTACCGCCGAACCTTACGAATCCGGCATCGCCTCCACCGGCACCGCGCGGGTGCGTTTCGACATCAAGTTCTATCTTGTCGCTGTGTTCTTCCTCATCTTCGACCTGGAAGCGGCATTTCTCTATGCCTGGGCCGTTGCCGTCCGGGAGACCGGATGGGCGGGATACGCCGAGGTCCTGGTATTCACCGGCGTCCTTGCAGCCGCGCTCGCGTATCTCTGGCGTCTCGGCGCGCTGGACTGGGGAAAGACGAAGTCCGCCACAGAGACACAGAGGCACGGAGAAGGAATAAGAAGAATAGACCCTTGACATGGATTTTCACTGATAAGTACCTATGATAACTGCGGATAAATTCAAATAATGTTTAACTTTGACTTATCCGCCTTTATCAGAGCTCTTGATCCGCCTTGATCCGTGTCAGAGGTTCTCCTGTTCTTACGTTGATCATAGATCTCATCAGTGTCACCAGTGTCCAGGGTTCTCATCATATATCTTTAAGGCGGTTCCATGAACTGGTCCCTCACAAAAGCCTCCGCGCCGACCCTTGACGATGCCGTCCGGCAGAGCCTTCTCCTGACCCGGCTCCAGGACGTTCTCGCCTGGGGCAGGAAGAACTCCATCTGGCCCTTCAACTTCGGGCTCTCCTGCTGCTACGTCGAAATGGCCACGAGCCTCACGAGCAAATACGACATCGCCCGCTTCGGGGCCGAGGTGATCCGGGGCACACCCCGCGAAGCGGACCTCATGATCGTGGCCGGCACCGTCTTCATCAAGATGGCCCCCGTCATCAAGCGGCTCTACGAGCAGATGATGGAGCCGCGCTGGGTCATTTCCATGGGGTCCTGCGCCAACTCCGGCGGCATGTACGATATCTACAGCGTAGTCCAGGGCGTCGACAAGTTCCTCCCGGTGGACGTGTACGTTCCGGGATGTCCGCCCCGTCCTGAAGCCTTCATGGAAGGCCTTCTGCTGCTCCAGAAGAAGCTCGGCGCGGAACGCCGTCCGCTGAGCTGGGTCGCCGGTCCGCAGGGCGTGACCCAGC
>CAYILT010000198.1:0-6440 GCA_964364055.1 uncultured Nitrospiraceae bacterium
TAGGGGGAGCGCGCGCGTTACAGTTCTATCGGGGATACTGCAAGGAGCTCAGCATCGCT
Source organism: uncultured Nitrospiraceae bacterium (assembly GCA_964364055.1). Taxonomy (GTDB): domain Bacteria; phylum Nitrospirota; class UBA9217; order UBA9217; family UBA9217; genus JAAXXJ01. The sequence continues at coordinate 60 of CAYILT010000198.1, forward strand.
CCATCCTCCGCAGGTCTTTCTTCCAACCGATATGTGGGTGCACTTCAGCGGCGATTCAGACAGTACATGCGTGCTGAAGCTGACGCAGAACTCATTCTTCACTATGCTGAAAGACACGATATCAAGGTGATCTGGTTCGGCTACGGCAACATATCGATGCCGTTGATCAGGAGTATAAAACGGGGGCGTCCGGAATTGAAGTTGGTCTGCGACACCGACAGCGTCTGGTCAAGGTTCGTACTGAGGGAACTGCCATTCGAGACCGATCCGGGGAGAAGGGCTGAAATAGAGCGGCAAGGCCGTGAGAAGGAGCAGGAAGAGAAGGAGTGGGTCAACCTCTGCGATGTCACCACCGCTGTTTCAACAGTGGATGCTGAATACTACCGGGATCTTGCAAACGATCCCGGCCGGGTCACGCAGTTCTCGAATGTGATCGATCTGGAGACCTACAGGACACCCGCGCCTCCGTCCGGCTTCAAAAAACCCTGTCTGTACCTCGCCGGCACATTCGGCCATGTCCACAGCCCTATGGATCGGGCTGCGCGCTGGGTGCTTGACGATGTATTGCCGCTTGTTAAGCGGCAGGTTCCCGATATTCATTTTTACATCGTCGGACGAGGCGCCGGGAACACCCTGGGCCGGCTCGCCGATCCCCAGGTTACCGTGACCGGGAAGCTGCCGTCCGTCCTGCCCTATCTGTGCCATGCTGATGTCGCTCTCGTGCCTTTGCAGTTCGAATCGGGAACTCGTTTTAAGATACTTGAAGCCGGCGCATGCGGCGTTCCCCTGGTATCCACGACACTTGGCGCGGAGGGCATTCCCGTGCAGGACGGAAAGCATCTGCTGCTGGCGGATGATGCAGCCTCGTTTGCCAATGCCGTCATCCGAATTATTCGAGACAGGGAGCTGGCAGGAATGCTTGCGGCAAACTGTCGCAGTCTCATCGAGCGCAACTATAGCCTCACTACCCTGGAGCGCGAAGGAAGCGCCATATTGCAGAGGTTGACATCATGACCGAAGAGATCAAACACGAAGGAAAGCTTCTCGGCATAATAATTCGTAATAATTATCATAAGCCGGGGATCTCCTTCTTCACGCCGGATGACTTCTCGCAGCAGCTCGCCTGCTTGAACCATCCGGCCGGGAAGGTGATACCTCCCCACGTTCACAATAAGGTGGAAAGAGCCGTTCGTACTACGCAGGAAGTATTGATCCTCAGGAAGGGTAAGCTTCAGATCGATTTTTATGACGATCAGCAGTACTACGTCGAAAGCAAGATCCTGCACGCGGGAGATGTGGTCCTGCTTTCCGGAGGAGGACATGGATTCACCGTCCTTGAAGAGATCGAAATGATCGAAGTGAAACAGGGTCCCTATGCGGGCGAACAGGATAAAACGCGATTTACCGCAGTCTCTCAGGATAAGGTAAAGATCAAGGAATGACCACGAACGCCTTTATCCCCGTCAACGAGCCATTGCTGGACGGAAACGAGAAGAAGTATCTGGCCGAGTGCATCGATACCGGATGGATCTCTTCGGAGGGGCCTTTCGTCGAGAGGTTCGAGAAGGGCATGGCTGCCATCGCCGGCAGGCGGCATGGCGTTGCCGTCTGCAATGGAACAGCCGCGCTCGAGACCGCTGTTGCTGCGCTGGAGCTCCGGCCGGGTGATGAGGTCATCATGCCGGCGTTCACCATCATATCCTGCGCCGCGGCGATCGTGCGACGCGGCTGCATACCTGTGCTGGTGGACAGCGACCCCGTCACCTGGAACATGGACGTTGCGCGGATAGAGGCGAAGATAACCTCACGCACGAAAGCGATCATGGTCGTGCATATCTACGGCCTGCCGGTAGACATGGACCCCGTGATCGCGATCGCCCGGAAGCATGGTTTGAAGATCATCGAGGACGCCGCACAGATGCATGGGCAGACCTATAAAGGACGGCCCTGCGGCGGATTCGGCGACATCAGCGTATTCAGCTTCTACCCCAACAAGCATATCACGGCCGGAGAGGGGGGAATGGCGCTGACCGATGATGCCCGCCTTGCCGAACGGTCCCGGTCCCTGCGGAACCTCTGTTTCAAGAAGGAAAAGAGGTTCCTCCACGACGAGCTGGGGTACAATTTCCGGATGACCAACATGCAGGCTGCGGTCGGACTGGCGCAGTTGGAACGGCTCGATGAGTTCGCGGCAAGGAAAAGGCGCATGGGAAGACACTATACAACACTCTTGTCGCCTGTTCCCGGCCTTCAACTGCCCGTGGAAAGGACCGATTATGCCGAGAACATCTATTGGGTCTACGGAATAGTCCTGAAGGACGGGGTCGCCTCCGATGCAGAGAAGGTGATGAGCAGATTGTCCGAATTGCGTGTTGGAACGAGGCCGTTCTTCTGGCCCATGCATGAACAGCCGGTGTTCCATGCAATGGGGCTTTTTGCCGGTGAATCTTACCCTGTGGCGGAGCGCCTGGCAAGGAGAGGCTTCTACCTTCCCAGCGGTATGGCGCTGAAGGACGGGCAGCTCGAGCAAGTGGCGTCCGCGGTGAGGGAGGTCATGCGATGACCGTTTTCAACAGTTACGCCCGTTATTACGATCTCCTCTATCAGGATAAAAAATATGCCGAGGAAGCTTCGTATGTTCATCAGCTGATCAGGAAGTATGGCCTTGACACGCGCACCGTGCTGGAACTGGGCTGCGGAACGGGATTGCATGCGCGGGCATTGGCGGAGATGGGCTATACGCTGCATGGCGTCGATCGGAGCGCCGCAATGCTGGGCGCGGCATTAGAGAGATTGCCGGGCATGGATGGGTCCGCGGCCTCACGTCTGTCCTTTTCATCAGGCGACATGCGCAGCGTACGGCTTCAGGGGAAGTTCGACGCGGTGATCTCGCTCTTTCATGTCATCAGCTATCAGACGACGAATAATGATCTCGCGGCGGCCTTTGCCACGGCAAAGCATCATCTCAAGGCCGGCGGCATCTTCATCTTTGACTGCTGGTATGGTCCCGCCGTGCTTGCTCAGCGGCCGTCGGTGAGGGTAAAGCGGTTCGAGGATGACCGGGTGCGGGTCACACGCATCGCTGAACCGGTGATGCATGATGAGAGCCACGTTGTCGACGTGAACTATCAGGTGTTCATCCGGGACAAAGACGACGGCGGCATCGAGGAGCTGTGCGAGATGCACCGCATACGCTATCTGTTCGATCCGGAGATAACCTCGATCCTGCGCGAGCAGGGGATGACGCGTATCGACAGCTTCGAATGGCTCACGGGGAAGACCCCCGGCAGCGACACCTGGGGCGTCTGTTTTGTGGTACGGATATGAGAAAGATCGGGCTCTATCTTGGCGTCGATCCGTCCGCCGGGGGAATGTATCAGTACAACATGGCGGTCCTCGAGGCAGTGAGCGCTCTGCCGCGGGACTCTTTTGAGATGGTGGCGTGCACCACCTCCAGGGAGTGGTTGCCGCATCTGTCGGCCCGCGGCCTACCGATGGTCCTTGTTAGGAACGGATGGGTGCGGAGGGCTTTTTGGAAAGCCTGGCGTACCTTGCGGCTCCCAACAGCTCCCGCACGAGAGCTGAGCCGCTTTGGCGACCCCCTTGCACGTGAATTTCTCAGGCAACAATGCGAGCTCTGGATATTCCCGTCGCTGGATCGGCTGGCGTTCGAAGTCCCCGTGCGATCGCTGGCGGCTATCCACGATCTCATGCACCGCTATGAAACGAGATTCCCCGAAGTTTCCGCGGCAGGTAACTATCGCTTGCGCGAGTGGGTCTTCGGGAATATCTGCCGGTGGGCCGCGGGGGTGCTCGTGGACTCCGAGGTTGGCAAACAGCAGGTCCGGACGTGCTACGGACTGCCGGGTGAGCGGCTTCATGTTCTGCCCTATGTCGCTCCAGCGTATATCTCCGGCTCCTCGGCATCGATCGACGTGACCGGGAAATATGGCCTGCCTGAGAAATACCTTTTCTATCCCGCGAACTTCTGGGAGCACAAGAACCACCAGAACCTGATCGAGGCGGTTATCCGGCTGAAAGCGGAACTGCCGGATCTCAGTTTAGTACTGGCCGGCTCAGCGGATAATGGGTCTGAAGCGGTGATGCAGCGGATCGAGCAAATGGGGCTCCGGAAATCCGTTTTCGTCCTGGGGTACGTGCCGAACGAGGAGATGGCGGAGCTCTATCGGCGTGCCCGAGCGCTTGTGATGCCGACCTACTTCGGCCCTACGAACATCCCGCCTCTCGAAGCATTTGCCGCCGGTTGCCCCGTTGCCATATCGGGCATCTACGGGATCCCGGACCAGGTCGGCGATGCCGCACTGCTCTTTGATCCCGCATCGGTCGAAGATATCGCAGAATGCATCAAGCGTTTGTGGACCGATGACGACCTCTGCACAACGCTGGTCAGCAGGGGACGGAAGAGGGCTGCGGCGTGGGGCCAGCAGCAGTTCAACGAGCGATTGAAAAGTATCATTGAGCGTGTGCTGGTTTCATGATCCGGCTGCATTCACCGTCACGGGCCCGGGGAGATCTCCCCGGGCCTTTTTTGTAGTGTAGAATGTTGCTGACGAATCTGCCTCTTCATGGTATATTTTTATTCATTTGTAATTACGTTGAAACGACATCGTTCAAGATAAAGTCCATTCTATTCAATGCAGAAAAAAATCTGATTGAATTATGCTAAACGCTGTTATCGACTTTATTCATATGAAATCATAAACAAATCGGCGAGGATCGAAGATTTCCTGTCCCGACAGGTCGGGACTGCAGGGAGCTTCAAGTATTATTTTTCAGGTACCTTTATGGACATCGTATCGGCACAACAACTGACGAAGGAATACGGCATCATCACAGCCGTGAACGGCATCGACTTCGCCATCGCGCCGGGGGAGTGCTTCGGCTTCCTGGGGCCCAACGGCGCGGGCAAGACCACGGTGATGCGCATCATCTCGTGCTTTCTCCCGCCCACGTCAGGCACGGTCACGGTCTTCGGGATGGACGTGACGCGCGAACCGTCGGCCATCAAGGCGCGCCTGGGCGTCATGCCCCAGGACGACAACCTGGACCCTGACCTCTCGGTCGTCGAGAACCTCATCGTCTATGCCCGGTACTTCGATATCCTGAAAAAGAAGGCGGTCCCGATCGCGGATGAATTATTGGAGTTCGTGGAACTCCAGGACCGGGGCCGCATGAACATCAAGGAGCTTTCGGGCGGGATGAAACGCAGGCTCCTGCTCGCGCGGTCCCTGGTGAACAGCCCGGAGATCCTTATCCTCGATGAACCCACTACCGGACTGGATCCCCACAGCAGGCGGGCGGTCTGGGAAAAATTGAACAACCTCAAGTTCAGGAACACCACGCTGCTCCTGACGACCCACTACATGGAAGAGGCGGAGAGGCTCTGCGACCGCGTCGCCATTATGGACTCGGGGCATATCATAACGATCGATACTCCGCAGAACCTGATGCAGCTGCACGGCGGCAACCTCGAGAACGTGTACCTGAAGCTCACCGGGAGGAACCTTGCGGATTAAGCGCGCCTGGCGGGTCCTGCAGCGGCACTGGACCGTGTACACCAAGCTCTATAAGTCGAGCTTCGCCCTGAACTTCGTCGAGCCGGTCCTGTACCTCGTGGCCATGGGGATGGGGCTCGGCGTATTCGTGAAGGACATCAACGGTCAGCCCTACATCAAGTTCATCGGGCCGGGCATCATCGCCTCATCGGCCATGTTCGCCGCGGTCTATGAGTGCACCTACGGCACGTATATCCGGATGACCTTCCAGAAGACCTTCGATGCCATCCTCGCCACACCGGTGAACATCGACGACCTGATCGCCGCCGAGCTCGCCTGGGCCGCGGTCAAGAGCGTCATCTACGGCCTTACCATCATGCTCGTGGTGGCGCTTTTCGGCCTGGTGGACTCTCCGCTCCTGCTGCTTGCGGTCCCGGTCATATTTCTCTGCGGACTGATCTTCGCCGAGGTCTCCATGATCACCACGGCCCTCGTGCCGGGCATCGACTCCTTCAGCTATTTCTATACGCTCTTCATGACCCCGCTCTTTCTCTTTTCCGGGGTCTTCTTTCCCGTTGATGCCCTTCCCCAGGCGGTCGCCGGCATTGCCTGGTTCACTCCTTTGTATCACCTGGTAAATATCTGCCGGGCCTTCGCGGCAGGGAACGTGACCAGCGTTTTCGGCAGCATCGTATGGATCGTGGTCGTAGCTGCGGCCCTTGCGCCGGTGCCGTTCAGGATGATGCGGCGGAGAGTAATACAGTGAGTGCGGAATGCGGAGTGCGGAGTGCGGAGTGAACATCAAGGTTCTTGACCTTTGACCTTTGACCTTTGACCTTTGACCTTTGACCCTGTCGTACACTAT
>CAYILT010000199.1:0-6426 GCA_964364055.1 uncultured Nitrospiraceae bacterium
ATGAACAACCACGTCCACCTTTTAACATCTTAGAACATCTTAGAGAACATCTTAGGAACATCTTAGGGAACATCTTAGGGTCAGGTCTTTTAATTTGACATTCTCCTTGTTATTTGCTAAATTCCCTCTGTGACCCGTCCCCTCCGCATAGAATACGCCGGTGCCGTCTATCACATCACCTCACGCGGCAATGAAAAGAAGGCCGTTTTCAAAGACGACCAGGACCGCATCAACTTCCTGAACACGCTCCAGCATGTCAATAAACGGTATAATTGGCTCTGCCATGCCTACTGCATGATGGACAATCACTATCACCTCCTGATCGAGACGCCTGACGGCAATCTGTCGTTGGGTATGCGGCAGTTGAACGGGGTTTATACGCAGCTTTTTAATAAACGTCATCAAAGGACGGGACATCTGTTCCAGGGCCGATACAAATCGATCCTTATTCAGAAAGACAGCCATCTTCTCGAAGTATGCCGGTACGTGGTATTAAATCCTGTCCGGGCGCGGATGTTAGAACGACCGGAAGCTTGGAAATGGTCGAGCTATCGCGCTACAGCAGGACGGGAATCAGCGCCACCATGCCTGACCACGGATTGGATCCTTGGACAATTCAGTCGAAAGAGGACCAAGGCCGAGCAGGAATACCGGCAATTCGTCGAATGGGGGATCGGCAAGGAGACTATCTGGAGAGACGTGAAGGGACAGTCTATTCTGGGTGAAGACGATTTTGTGGAGGGGCTCATCTCCCATATCAAGAAACACCAGGACATTCCTGAAATACCCAAGAGTCATCGGTATGTGAACAGGCCATCTCTCGATAAGGTATTTCCGAAAAATGCGATTTTGGACAAGAGAAAACGAGATAAGAAGATCATTGATGCCGTGCAGAAATACGGTTATACTCAGCAACAGATAGCTGCTCATCTGAATATGCATTATTCAACAATCAGCAATCTGGTGAGAGGCAAGGCGTGACACCAAAATAAAAGACCTGACACTTAAGGCACTTAAGGCAATGGAAAAATGGCTGCTCGGCATGAGGAAAAGCGGCTGCTTGACGCGATGCTGTTAACAGTGCCGAAGATCCATCAACCGCAACTATCGCGCGAAAGTATCGGGAGAACGAAAATATGAGATCGATCGAACACGGCTATTATATGGATACGCCTCTTTCTCACCGGCTGCTTATGACGATGCGCTCTCTCGGAGAATTCAGGGGCCGGCAGCATCTCTACGCAGATCAGTTTCCCGAGGTGCTGGCTACGCTGCGGCGCGTCGCAATCGTGCAAAGCACGGAATCGTCCAACAGGATCGAGGGTATTACCGTCGCGCCCGATAGAATAGACGCTCTCGTCCTCAAGAAGACAAAACCGCGAGACCGCTCGGAGCAGGAGGTTGCGGGCTACCGCGACGTGCTCTCGTCCATCCATGCCAACCATGAAAATATTCGATTATCGACAGGCCAGATCCTGGAATGGCACCGCGCCCTCTACCGCTTCACTGAAGAACGTGGAGGCGAATGGAAGGCAAAGGACAATGCCATCCTTGAGGTCCGGTCTGACGGTCGGCAGGTTGTCCGGTTTCAACCGGTGTCAGCGCTTGCAACGCCGGAATTCATGGATAAACTCTTATCTTTGTTCGACCGGGCAATGGACAAGGCGGAAACCGACCCGCTTCTGCTGATCGCCACGTTTGTTTTCGATTTCGAATGCATTCATCCCTTCCGCGACGGCAACGGTCGCATCGGCCGTCTGCTCACGCTTCTGCTGCTCTACCAGTCGGGATATGAAGTGGGTCGCTATATCAGTCTTGAGCGGATCGTTGAAGAGAGCAAGGAAACCTATTACGATGCCCTGTACAAGAGTTCCCAGGGCTGGCACGAGGCAAAACACGACCTCCGTCCCTGGTGGGATTATTTTCTTGGCACGCTGATTGCCGCTTATAAGGAATTCGAACAGCGGGTGGGCACTATCACGTCTGCGCGGGGCGCGAAGCGCGAGATGGTCAGAAGCGCCATCGAGCGCATGCCCGGGCTGTTTACTATCGGCGATTTGAAACGGGTCTGTCCGGGTGTGAGCTATCCAACGCTCCAACGAGCGCTCACGGACCTGAAAAAAGAAGGAAAGGTGAAGTGTCTCGGACGCGGCCCCGATGCCCGATGGCAGCGTATCGAGGGTTGATAAGTTAATCTTATCACGAAACTATCCGGTGATAAGATTAGCCGCATCCAATGGAATGATTGAATGATGGCATCAGATGATTCAAGTGATTTCCTGCGCTTTATTTACAGTATGCTTGGAAGGCAAAATAGAAAGGGTTTTATTGCATTATGACTCCTGCGGCAATTGTTCAAAAACTCTGGAATTACTGTAACGTCCTCCGCGACGATGGGATGAGCTACGGCGATTACCCTTCGACTTCGCTCAGGGCAGGCTCTGAGCAGCTTACGTATCTGCTGTTCCTCAAGATGGCCGACGAGCGTACGAAGCCGCCGTACAACCAGCCGAGTGCCGTGTCCGCGAAGTACAACTGGCCCACGCTGCTCAAGAAGGACGGCGACGACCTGTTCGACCACTACCGTCACATGCTCGAAAGCCTGGGCAAAGGCTTTTCACCCTCACCTTTGAATTCCTCTCCCGTCGAGGGAGAGGCGCTTTGGAGAAAGACATTGTCAGTGGAAAAAGGTCTGCTCGGCCTAAACAGATTCAGCACTTTCAGGCATCCCTTGGCAGTTACCATACAGTTATCATAATATGAGACATTGTATGGCAACCGAGTAATAAGCCTGGCTGGCAAGTAATTATCGTTTGTGGGAGAAACTGATATGAGCGACAAGGACAAATTCCTTTTTTACACCGCGGAAGACGGCGCGGTAAAGGTTGAAGTTCTGTATAAGGAAGAAACCGTCTGGCTGACGCAGAAGGCGCTGGCCGAGCTTTTCGGCGTTCAACGCCCGGCAATCACAAAGCATTTGAAAAACATCTTTGAAACCAACGAACTGATTGAAAGTTCAGTTAGTTCCATTTTGGAACATACTGCCGTGGACGGGAAAGCTTATGGAATGAAATACTACAATCTCGATGCCATCATCGCCGTCGGGTATCGTGTCAACAGCTATCAAGCGACGCAATTCCGCATCTGGGCGACCCGGACGCTGAAAGAATTTATCATCAAGGGTTTTGTGCTGGATGACGAACGACTCAAACAAGGGAAGACGGTCTTCGGCAAGGATTATTTCGATGAACTCCTGGAGCGCATTCGGGAAATACGCGCAAGCGAGCGGCGGTTCTATCAGAAAATAACGGATATTTACTCGCTGTCGGCGGATTACAACAAGGAAGCGCCTCTGACCAAGGATTTTTCTCCACCGTTCAGAATAAATTGCACTGGGCCATCACCGGCAAAACCGCCGCGGAAATTATTTATACCTCGGCCGACGCAACCAAAATTTATATGGGTCTGACGAATTGGAAACACGCGCCCGGCGGTAAAATACTGAAGTCGGATGTGGTCGTCGCCAAGAACTATCTCAGCGAGAAGCATATCAAAGAACTGAACCGCATCGTTTCCGCCTATCTGGACCTCGCGGAGAACCGTGCAGAGCGTCAGATACTCATGAAAATGGAAGACTGGATCGGATTTCTTCACGGTTTTCTGGAACTGTCCAATTACCCAAACTATAGGGTCAGGTCTACTTTCTTGCCATCTTCCTAATTTCTGCTGCCCGTCGCCCTTCAACAATGCTGCCCGGTCTCGGCCATGTGATATCAAATAATGTTGAAATGATATCATGTGTGTGGTATCCTAAATGCAAGTAAAGCAGGGAAGGAGATAGCAATGTCACGTACTGTTATTGACATCCAGGACGATCTGTTGAAGAAGGCGCAGAAGCTGACCGGTATCAGCAAAAAGGTGGAGGTCGTCAATTATGCGCTGAAACGCCTGCTGGAGCAGAAGGAGATCGAGCATTTCCTCGAACTTCGCGGCAAGGTGAAGTGGGAGGGCGACCTGGCGGAGATGCGAAAGGACCGGCGTGGTTCTCGTTGATACATCCATCTGGATCGATTTCCTGCAGCATCCCGTTTCTTCGTCCGCAGACCGGCTTGCAGGGCTGATCCGGGAGAACGACCGGGCTTGTGCTGTGCGGCATCGTCATCCAGGAGGTCCTTCAGGGGATCCGGGACCGTGGCACTCATGCTGCGACGAAGGAGCTGTTGATCAAATTCCCGTATCTCGACATAAACAAGGAGGTCTATATTGCGGCCGCATCCTTATACCGGGACCTGCGCGGAAAAGGAATAACCATTCCGTCAACGGATGCCGCGATCGCGGCTCTTGCCCTTCATCATCGCATCCCGCTGTTCACCCGGGACGAACATTTCAGCGTGATCGCCAGGCTCAGCAAACTTGAACTGTATTCTTGAACTGCTGCCAGTGGAACGTTGGGGGTCAGACTTCGAAATTGACATTGAAGCTACCTTCAGTCCCGCCCTGGCGGGACAGGGAATCTTCTATCCGTAAGGTAGTTATCGTTATCGATCATCAGAGATGCACCCGATCTCGCTCTTGTCCCTATTCGTCCGGTGACCTCCAGATCAAAAGATCTCTTAGCAGGCTTTCGATCGTAGGGGACGTTGATACGTGACGATTAAATAGTCTGGTCATACTTTTGCCTCCATCCTTTCAACACAAGCGAAAAAGAAAACCTAAAGGGCATCTCAGGGTCAACCCTTTGAAGGCTCCCTGTCGGCTGTGGAGTTCTTCGAGGACAAGGTAATCGTGAAGAGGGGAAGTAACGCCGCGATTTGTTGATTTCGGCAGAGGTTTTCTGGTATAGTGTTGGTGTGACGGAGGTGATCGTATGAAATTTACCCGCATAACCGTTGATCCCGAGGTCTTCTTCGGGAAGCCCTGCATCCGCGGGCTGCGCTTTCCCGTGTCGCGCATCCTCGGGCTGCTGTCCGCGGGCGAGACGAAGGAAACCATCCTGAAAGCGTACCCGTATCTTGAACCGCAGGACATCGACGAATCCCTGGCATACGCTGCCGCGTTCGCCGATGAGGAGGTCATGGAATTCGCGTGAGGTTTCTGATCGATATGCCGCTTTCACCGCAGCTTGCGGTATGGCTGCGGGAAAACGGTCATGAAGCGGACCATGCTTCCACTGTCGGATTGCACGGCGCCAAGGACAGCGCCATTATCGCAGTTGCCCGCCAGCAGAACCGCATCATCATCACCGCTGACCTTGATTTTCCCCAGCTTCTTGCCATAAGTCACGCCAAGGACCCCGGCGTTATCCTGCTCCGTGGCGGGAACTATAACGAACAGGAGATGCGTCAATTGCTCAAGCGCGTCCTTGAACGCTTTCCTGAAAACAAGCTCCTCCACACTATTACGGTCGTTGACAAGGTTCGCATACGCCGCTGCCCGCTGCCGATAGAGTAATACTCAAAAGCGGCAGGTTTTAGGCCGCGCAGAACAGCTTGAATCCCGGAGCGTATCTACAGTTCCACCGGGTTCAGAGCAGTATATATATAGAGGGTAAAGTCGTCCTGGATCCGGTCGTGGCGCATGGCGAAGTAGGGGGAGAGGTTCTCGAGGGTGAACTTCACCATCTCCTCGGGAGAGATGTAGTGAAGCTCGGGGTCCTTGACCGGCGTGTGGGATGACAAGGCGTTCAGGGCCAGTCCTTTATTGCAGTGTTTGAAGAGCGTGACCAGCGTCTCTTTCTTATCTTCCGCCACACCCGGTACGAGCAGGTTGAACACTCCGCAGATGACGATATAATCGAAAAACCCTTCCAACTGGTCCTCGGGGCCGTCCAGCACGTTGAACGTGCATTCCGGATATTTCTTCTTTGCAAGCTCGATGAAGTTTTCGTTGATATCGACGCCCGTGTACCGCACGTCGAACCCCCGCCGCTTCAGGAACCGGTAGAAGTCACCGGTGCCGCAGCCGTAGTCGAGGATGCTCGCGTTGTTCAGGTCCGGGGCGATCTCGGCCAGGGTGCGGTACCGCTTGAGCTGGCCCTGAGGGGTCCAGCGGAGCGCCTCGGGCCGGTCGCCGAACTGTTTCAGGTGAAAGTTGTAAAAAGAGAGCAGGTGTTCTTTTGAGTAGGGATCCATAGTATGTTTTCCCGCAGTGGAATTTTTATGAGTGTACGTCATCGGCAGCTGTTATCGCAAGACTTAATTTACAGACTTAATTTATAATAAATATTCTCGAAATGTATTACGTCGTAAGCAAAGTTTGATGGGTTCGTAAAAAGTCGTCTCCCCGGTTCACCCCGTTAGACCTTCTTGCATAGCGAGGAGGCTTGGATTTCCGTGGATTCGTTCCATTAGCCTGATAGGTCTAACGGGGTAAAAACCGGGGTCCAGTAAGCATTGAACTCAATCATTCGACATGCTCATGATGGTG
>CAYILT010000200.1:0-6414 GCA_964364055.1 uncultured Nitrospiraceae bacterium
AGAAGGCCAGCCTGCTTGTCAAGTTATTTTCAACCTGGGCCACAACGTCCCCAAATACCCCAAATATCCTCAAATATCCCCTTGTCCGAGAAATCTAACGGGGCCGGTAAGACGAAATAAAGAGAATTCCGACTTCTTACGAGGTCATCAATTTAAAGGCAACGTAAATCTGCTGACAGGTCTTGAGGTAAGCCCGCCTCCATAATACAGGAACGTTAGGCCTGACATTATTCGCTCATCAACGTGGTCCTTCCGGAACGAGTGTGGGTAGCACCAAAATACAGTATAGGGAAAAGTGCATAAACCCCTGCAGTTAAAGGGGAAAGCCTGCATTCTCCGGCGGTTATGCCTTACAGTGCGAAAACAGTTGATTTCAACATATAGGGGTATCCCACACTAAACCCGGAAGCGGCATCAACGTAATACATGCTGGTAGACAGGGGGGGGGCATGATGGCATACCAGCCGGTCCTGAGAGGATCGGCAGTGAACGGATCGCCGTCGTCCAGTATGATGTCGTCGATATAGTACTGTCCGGGTACGAGCGGCAGCAAGGTAAGCGTGGTTCCGGTCCAACGCTTCGTACCGGGGGCATTGATGAGATCAAGGTGGGTGAAGTTCGATCCGTCAGTTTCATGGAATATCCAGAGATCTGCGAACGCTACCCCGGTCGGTCCATCCGCTTCGAGCGTGACAGTGACGTTATATTGTGTTGTAAAGGTAGGGTGGCTCGAGAAGCTGACGGTCGGTCCGCTGATCAGGTAGGGAACCTTACCGCTGATGGCGCTTCCCGAGCCGCCGGTTCCCCCTCCCCCGCCGCCGCACGAGGCGAGCAGCGCAAGGGACAAAACCATCACTATCCACTTCACCTTGCCAGAGTTCATCGTCATTTCAACCTCCACTTTTTCTCCAGGATTTTGAGAGGCGCCCCGCGGGGTCTCCGCGGTTATCATTCAGCGGCTGCATCCCGCTATTTCAAGTTCAGCGTATAATCCGTGTTCTGGCCGAATTCGAACCTGTCCACCTTGATGTAATACGTTCCACTTGTCGGCGCTGTCCAGTTGATGACTTTCAGCTTTTCTCCCTGTGCCGATGCACCGCTGGCGAGAGCGTACTCGCTGACACCGTCGTACAGAGTAGCATAGACGTACTGCCCGTTCGTCGCGGTAATGGTATATGACGTTCCCTGGACCGCGGTAAACTTCGCCCAGTCGTACCGGTCCTCGCAATGGTTGCGTGCCTGCGTCTCGCCGACGGCTATGTTCTTCGCCGCCGCAAGGGTGTCGTCCTCCTCGAAGGCGTCCTGGATGCACTGGAACACGGTGAGTTGATAAGCGCCGCTCCCGTTATAGCCCTTCAGGTAGTAGGTCGTCCCCGCGGCCGCTGCCAGCGAGAACTTTGAATAGAAGTACGTATCGTGGGTCGGCGCCGGCGTTGTCCCGTCGGCCTGGTACGGCGAAAAGAAGACCGAGTTCGTCGCGCTCACCACGTACATGCCGCTCACGGACGGGGTAAAGGTCACCCAGTCGAGTTCGTCGTCGCAGAAGTTGCGGTTCTGTGTCTCCCCGGCGGTGATCGCCTTTGCGGACAACAGGTCGTCGTCGTCCTCGTATGCGTCCCAGGCGCAGGACGGCGCTATGACCGAGACGACGACCGGAGCGCTCGTGTTGTTGGTCTCATTCAATTCTATGACCGCGTTGCTGCTGTGGTCGGCAATGGCGGCCAGGTAATAGGTGCCGGTGGGGAGGCTCTTCGGGAAGTGCACATAGTTCATCCATGAGGTATTCGTGGATTGCCACGAGCCCTGCGCGGGCAGGGTGACCACCGACCGCGTTGCGCCGAGGGTATGCGCCGTCGTTATGCTGCTGGTCGCGGCGGAATAATAGAACCCGATCTCGAAGGCCCCGGCATCCAGGTAGCCGCTATTGGTCACCGCATCGGTCACGTTCAGAAATCCGCCGGCAGCGACCGATGTCCCATTTTGAAGATAAACCGTCTCGATGAGATCCGGCAGCATCGGCTGGACCTGGATCGTGTAGTCTTTTCCCGCACCGGGTGCTCCGTTGTCTCCGACCTTCAAATAGTACGTTCCGTCAACGGAGGCCGTCCTGTCGATCGCGGTCGTCCCGTTCGAACCGTTCCCGGCAAGCCTTGTGGTACCGTCAATATCATAGAGCTCTACCCAGGCGCTGGACAGCCCGCTGCGCGTCAGGCGGATTGAGTAGCTGCTGCCTGCCGTCATGGGGAGCTTGATCCAGTCCACGGTGTCTTCGCAATGGTTGTGCGTCTGCGTCTCGCCGACCGTGATGGTCGCGGTGGTCGTCGTGAATAGATCATCCTCCTCGTACTGATCGGGTGTACAACTCCCGAGCGACTGCACCGTGATCGAGAGCGCTGTGGAAATGTTGTTCGCCGTGGTGAACTCGCTGACCGCGCCTGTGGGATTCACGATCGTAGCGAGATAGTACGCGCCAGGGGCGAGCGCGGGAAGTGTATAGTACAGCGTCGAGCTGTAGTTCGACTGGTCGATCGCGAGCGAACTGACCGTGCGGCTGCCGATCAATGTATCGCCCGTCGTGACCGCAGCGTTCGCCGATAGGTATAAGGAGACCGTAAAAGTTCCGGCGGAGACGAAGCCCTGGTTACGCACGGTATCGGAGGCCCAGATGATCCCTCCGGGCAGGCCGGAGGACGATGCGGAGGCATAGTCCACGACAAGGTCCGGCCGCTGGTCGCCGGCCGTAACGAGGTATTCCGTGTTCGCGCCCGACGAGGACATTCCCGCCCACGGAGCGGCCTTGACGTAATAGGTGCCGTTCGCCGGGGCGGTCCAGGTAACGCGGGAAACGAGTGATGACCCGAATGACGTGCTGGGGAGCAGCGTACTGCCGTCCGTGCCGTAGATCGAAAGTATCGGCGAGGCCTTGTTCCCGACCCTGGTCGCCGAAAAACCGTAGACGGTCCCCCCGGTCGCGCTGAACGTCATCCAGTCCGATGTGCCTTCGCAGTGGTTGTGCTGCTGCGAAACACCGAAAGTGAGCGGCTTTGCCGCGCCGGCTGTGTTGTCCGCCTCGAAGCTATCGGACGAGCAGGTCGTCCCTCCGGTAACCGTGAACGAAACCGGCGGATTCCAGACGTTATTCCCCCCCACGCTCGGATCGTCCCCCTGCGCTACGGCGCTCAGGTAGTAGGTGCCGTTCGCGATGTTCGTCGGAAGCGTGATCTTGAACGAGAAGTTCCAGAACTGCCCGGGTTCCAGGAAGCCCCAATAGAAGTCAAACCCTAACTGGCCGCCGTCGACGGTCACGTTGCTGTTGGGCGAAAGATAGATCTGCACGATGCCGGTTGTCGGCGCTCCGCCCTGGTTCTTGATGGACCCGGTGACGGTAACGCTCGTGCCCGCGACTCCCGTGGAGGGAGCGGAAAACGTGGTGACAACAAGGTCTCCCAGGGTGCTGCCCGAGGGATTGTTCTGCGTACCGCCCCCCCCCGCCGCCTCCGCCGCAGGACGATAGCATCGAAAGCACAAGGACCAGCACCGGCCACTTCATCAAAAAGGGCTTCATGATTTATATCCTCCTCTGTTCTTTCCAGGATGTATGTCGCGGGACATGATCGTAGTTGCGAGTCGTTCTATTTGTATCACAACCCTGCGATTCAGGCAAGAGAGATAATCCTTCGGAGAGCGGGAAAATGGGGTATTTCTCGAACTTTTTGCCACTTGGTGCAATCTTTTGGCAGTGATGCCCTGGCTTTCACGCTCATGTCGGGAAGGAATAAAAAACCCTTCCTGTGAACCATCCACAAGAAGGGCCGTCTGTCGGGCCTGACTTTTCAGTTATGGTCGCTTCTCCTTCGGGGGCTCGTCATTGTTCTCGTCCTTCTTTTTTTCCGGCTCCTTCTCGCCCTTCTCGTCCGCCTTCTGCTTCTTCGCCATTTCCTTCAGGTTCCTGTCCACCAGGAAGTTGAAGGTGCCTGCCGGGAAAGCGCCGTCCGCCTGCCGCACGCCGACGGGCATGCCGGTGAGGACAGCAACGGCCTCGTCAACGGTTGCAACCGCATAGATCCTGAACTTCCCGTCCTTTACCGCCTGTGCCACTTCCTTCTTGAGCATCAGGTTCTTCACATTGATCTTCGGGATCACCACGCCCTGGCTCCCGGTCAGCCCCCGGGCCTTGCACACCGCAAAGAAGCCTTCGATCTTCTCGTTCACGCCGCCGATGGGCTGGACCTCGCCCATCTGGTTGATCGAACCGGTAAGGGCAAGGTCCTGCCGGACCGGCACTTCGGCGATGGCGGACAGGACCGCCACCAGCTCCGCGGCGGAGGCGCTGTCCCCCTCCACCTCGCCGTAGCTCTGTTCAAAGGCAAGGCTCGCCGAAAGGGACAGGGACTTCTCCCGGGCATACGTCCCTCCCAGGTATCCCGTCAGGATCAGGACGCCTTTGTTATAGATGCGGCCCGAGAGCTTGGCCTCGCGCTCGATGTCCACGACGCCGGCCTTGCCCAGGTACGCCCGCGCCGTGATGCGCGAAGGTTTGCCGAAGGAAAAATCGCCGAGGTCGTACACCGACAGGCCGTTCACCTGGCCGGTGACCGAGCCGCTGACGTCCACCATGATGGTCCCGTCGGCCAGGAGCTCCTGGATCCGATCTTCCAGCAGGTTGGCGCGATAGACCTTTTCCTCGAGCGCCTTGTCCACGTGCCCGGCTTCGACGGAAGATTTCCCGTCGCGGCCCGCCCAGAAAGACGCCTCGCGGATGAGGTCGGAGAGGTCGCTGAACCGGAGCGACAATTTCCCCCGCTTCTCGGTGAGCCGCACGGCGTAGTCCACCACCCCGGCCACCGCCTCGCGGCTGAAGGGCATCAGGTTCTCTTCGGCGGCCATGTTCCCGATGAAGTTGGCGTAGCGCTGATTTTCCTCGCGGGAACCGTCCATCTGGGTGTCGAAGTCGGACTTCACCTTGAAGATGCTCCGGAAATCCTCGTCATAGTAGTAGAGGAGATAGTAGAGCCAGGGGCTCCCCAGCATGATGATCTTGAGCGAGATCGGGATGGGATCGGGTTTGATCCCGGCGGTGCCTATGCCATAGAGCTCGGCGATGTCCTCGATCTTCACCTCGCTTTTCTTGATGATGCGCTTGAGTGCGTCCCAGGCAAAGGGGCTGCGGAGCACGTCCAGGGCGTTCATGATGAGGTAGCCGCCGTTGGCCTGGAGCACGGACCCGGACTTGATCATGGTGAAGTTGGTGTAGGACATACCGAAACGGGCCTTCCGCTCAATGCGGCCTACCAGGTTGTTATAGGTGGGATTTGCTTCCTCCACCACGGGGCCGCCTTTGGTGTTCGCATTGTCCACCAGGACGTTCACGCGGTACCGCTCCAGAAAACTCGCCTTGTCCATGCCTTCGATGGGGAACGGCAGCTCCGGCGTCTGGCCGAGGAATTCCTTGAGGTTCCCCAGGATATCCTCCTCCACGTCGGTGAGATAGTCGGGGATGCGGGGGTTCGCCCGATACTTCTCCTTCAGGTCCTCGAGCTGGTGGCCCATGGCGAAGTGTGCTATCTTCCGGTTCAGCTCATGGATCTTCTCGCGGGCCTCCTTGTCGAGCTGGCGGGCCTTGGACAGGAAGTCGCGGATCTGGGCGTCCACCTTCTTCTCCCGGTTGTCCATCTCGAGGCGCTGCTCCGCGGAAAGTTTATCGAGGTCCCCGGGCTGGAGCGGCTTGCCCTTGAAGAGCGGCACCTTCACGATGCCCGTGCGGGTCACCGTAAGATGAAACCCCAGTTCCAGCGCCTGACGGCCCGTATCGTCAAAAAGGACCTCCTTGGCCCGGTCAAGCTCCTCGTGGATGCGGGCCTTCTGCTCCTCGTACTCCTTGGATTCAAAGATCTTGGGGATCTCGTTCATCATGACGTCGATGAACTTCTCCATGTCCTGCTGCAGCTCACGGCCCTTGCCCGGCGCAAGCTTGATCGCGTGGGGGCGGTCGGGGTTCTTGAAGTTGTTGATGAAGCACCAGTCCTCGGGCGCGGGGCGGCCCAGAGAGATGCGTCTCACGATGGACTTTACGATGCTGTTCCTGCCGGTCCCCGGAATGCCGGACACGAAGATATTGTATCCGTGGTTCTTGATGGAAAGGCCGAACTCGATGGCCGAGACGGCCCGCGCCTGGCCGATCACTTCTTCACGGGGTTTCAGCTCACCGGTCGTTTTGAAGGCAAACTCCGCGGGATCGCAGGTGTGCCTGAGCTCGGCGACGGGAACGACGAAGTCCTTGATGTCCACGATGGTCCTCCTTGGTGAAATGCTCCTGATTAGATTGTAGGGAGCGTTCGGAGTTCTGTCAAGGGAGATACTTCCAGGACTTTCCCCAAAATTTATTCTGAATAGCCGGATAGCCTTGTGAAATCA
>CAYILT010000201.1:0-6407 GCA_964364055.1 uncultured Nitrospiraceae bacterium
ATGAAGAACCTGATCAGGGCGCTGTCCTCCGGCGTGATGTTCACGAACTTCATCCCCATGCCCGGTTCGCAGAAGGGGCCTTCCTCGAAGGAGACGATGTAGAGCACTTCCGCTTCGAGATCCACGGCCCGGTCCCCGAAGGAGATGCTGACGCCGGCACGCGCCTTGACCGGCCGGGGGTCCAGGGTCCGGAAGAACACCCCGTACTGCGACAGGACCGTGACGAACCCCTGCGTCGCGCCGTATTCGTCCCGCAGCGTCGCCTGCAGGGCGGTGGGGATCCGGATATTTTCGCGCGGGCCCTTCTCGATCACTTTCTGAATTACCTTAAAGACCTCTTCAGGATTGAGCGGCGTCCGGAGCAGTCCGGCGAGCGCTCCCTGTCTCAGGCGCTCCTCAAGGCCGCGGTCCGGCCCGTCGGCGACCATGACGAGCGGTACGTCCCGGAACCGGGCGTCGGCCTTCAGCCGCGCCGCCAGGTCCTCGCCGGCCTCCCCGGCCTCCGCGAAGACAGCCACGGCGGGCGCCACGCACAGGAACTCGACCCCCTCGCAGGCACTGTTCGTGTTCGCGATCGTGTAACCAAACCGCTGCAGGAGCATGCTCAGGGTGAAGCGTTCGTTCCAGTCCGTGTCCACAACCAGAATGTACCGCATCTGCCCGCTCACCAACGCCGGTCCGCTCATAGTATTTCTCCGTTCGCGGGTCAGGTCGTTCCCGTCACCACTCATGGCACCGGAACCCGTACACTATTTCTTCTTCGCCTTGGCCGGGACCACCAGCACCTTGCAGGGCGCGTGGCCGATGACCCGCTGTACCGTGCTGCCCATCATCAGCCGCGTGAGCCCCGTGCGGCCGTGGCTGCCCATGACGATGGTGCTGACCTTCCTTTTTTTTGCCTCGGCAACGATGAGCTTGTAGGGCTCGTCACCCAGGTGCAGGATGACCTCGCACCTCACCCCGGCGCGGGCGGCCTTCGCCTTGATCCCTTCCAGATAGGTTCTCATCTGCTTCTCCAGTCTCTCCGTGGACAGCGCGTCCCAGAGCTCGACCTCGGCGCTCACCTCGAAGACGAGCAGAATAGAGAGGAAGCTCGAACAGGCGCCGGCGATGGTGATCGCCTCCTGAACAGCGGCCTTGCTGAACTCGGACCCGTCCGTCGCGACGAGCAGTCTTTCGAATCCCGGTGTCGGACATACTTTGCTGGCCATTGATTACCTCCTGGTTTCCCTGCGGCAGGATCGCCGCTGATCAGATCTCCTCAGGCATCTGCCTGCCCGGCGGCCCCTATCTCGCCTTGACGCTCTGAGCGTTCTTTCTGAATCGGGCGATGACAGCATCGGTCGCCGGCAGGTCCTTGGCAGGCGTATCGGGCGCGGTTATCCCTTCGTAGAACGATGCGCTGTTCATCGTATAGAATTCCATGATGTCCAGGCAGTCGTTCCCGATGGCGGTCCCGTACCGGACATGGTACAGCTCGCCGTTGCGGAAATAGAACCGGGCCATATCCTCGCTCTTCTCAGCGATGCTGATATAGAGGGCGCCGTTCTTCCTGCCGCTCCGGAGCTCCTGCAGCAGGTCCGCAAATAGCTTCACCTGGGCCATGGGCCGTCCTCCTCTCCGTTCGCGCAGCTATAGGCCCCGCGACCACGGGACACCTGACCCCGTAAACCGGATCCAGCGAGATGAGTTTGATGCGTGAGGGAAACAGGATCAATGATGCTTTTTTTCCTCGATCTTCAGCGGGACCCCTTTTCTCACGGTTGAAAAATAGCTGTTGAGCAGTTCCTTGATGTCCCCCCCGTAGTTCTTCGCGAGAAACTCATAGGTCCTGCTCTGCTGCTCATCGGTGGTGCTGATCTTCAGGCTGAAGGCCTTTACGGCGTGATAGTATTCCAGGTTCGCGTTCAGCAGGGGGTGCATCGTGCTCTTGCTCCGTATGTACCGCGCCCGGTACCCGAGATCACGCACCGCCTCGGGATCGGAGAACGCCAGGTGGAACCCGGCCTCCTGCATTGCGGCGTCCAGCTCAGCGGTCTTGAACGCAAGTTCCTCGATAACGGTCCCTGTTTTCTCCATGAGCGGTCACCTCGGCGGAGCACTCTGTGCTCACCTGCTGTTCGAGAAGATCTCGTTCTCTTATTCGCTCGTTATGTTCTCATGAATGCCCTGCAGCGGTCGCTCCCGCAGGTCGTTACTCAATACGGTCCACCCGCAGCATCACCACCTCACCCGGCCTCACCGTGGTGATGAAGAAGACAACGGCCGAGGGATGGTCCGTGTCCCCTCGGCGCAAGGTCGCCGGGACGCTGACCTGGGGCTCGCCGGTCTCAAAGGTCCGGGTGACCGATTTCCGGATCACGCACCCCGGGCAGTGGATCGTCCTTCCGCACCCTTCCGGCAGCCTGGCATGGGCGCACTCGAAGACGTTGCCGCCCAGGTGCTGTACGATCTCCCGCGTGTCCTTGCCGAGCACATCGCAGGCCTTCCGGTTCACCGCCTTCACCACGACGTAGCGGTCGGCCGCCAGGACGGGGACCGGGATGCTGTCGAGGTAGCGCTGGAACGGTACGCCCTGCTGGAACGTGAAATTATCCACACAGCTCTCGCAGATGCCGTGGGATATCTCCGTATCAGGACGGCTGCTGCCTTCGACGGCGCCCATCTCTTTCGTACACCACGCACAGGCGCGTTTCATGATCCATCCCTTGAGAGATGCAGTAGCAGGATCTATGTCCGAGGGGAGCCTTACTCTGTCTCCACAGCCGGCAATGCGCCGCAGCGCGATAAGCCATCAGAAGCATAGCACATCGAAACGCAAAAATAAAGCGGGGAACAAGATGCTGTATAGATGCTGTATGCCGGTCCGGGAACGCCCAATATCTTGTTCGCATCCGCATAAAGCATCAGCAGGAAAAACACGATTTATCTTCACGCCTGGCCTACAATCTGGTATAAAAAATATTCTGAAAATGTCCTGTTTTCCGGAAGGATCATGGTTTGACAAAAGAGAACGACACTGTCCTCACGGGTATCCTGCGGCACCCCATCACCTCGCTGCGCTCTTGCTCCCTGGGCGTGATCACCTCGAGCCATCTCGATTGGAAGGACCACATCGCCCGCATCGTGGACCTCAGCATTACCGGGGTGGGGATCGAATCGAGCGGCGACCGGTACCGCGCGGGCATCAATTTCGTGCCCCTGTCCCGCGACAAGGAACTGCTTGTTCAGGAACGGATCGCAGTGATGCGCCCGAACGAGCCGATCCATAATCCCGAGGTGATCATTTCCACGATCCTCGAGTCCATGACACGGGGCGAAACGGGGAGTCAGGGAACGCCTGATCGGCCCGACCCCGAAGACCTGAAGGCCCTGCGCTCCGCCGAGGAGACCTCCAACGAAGAGGACCTCATCGCCGGGCTCCGCGACATGCTTACTTCACTGTAGACCTGTCGACAACCATCCCTGTGACATCCCGCTTTTCCCCGTGCGATCACGCCCCCCGCTGCTTCCCATCCAGACGGCAGAACGCCTGCTTGATTCCCGGCACGCGGTTGTCCTTTTCTTTGAAGGCATTACGGATGCAGCATTGATTGGCAACCTTCAGGGAAGGCGGCCCGCAAGACAGGAAATCCGGCGAGGCCCGAGAAACGGCACTGGGGAAAATGTTGGTGAAAATGACGGGAGGTCAGGTCATGCCGGGACGAGCCCCTGCGTGATCTCATTCCTTATGAACTGCCGGACCTTCTGCTGGTCCTGCGGGTCGATCCTCAGGAATTTGAGCCCCATGCCCGGTTCGCCGAAGGGCCCTTCGCCGAACCGGTGGCCGTAGAGTACCACGGCCTCCAGTGCGATCATGCGGCCATTCAGCGTGAAGCGGAGGGCGATAACCGTGTTCACCGGCGAAGGCGCAAGGGTCCTGATATACATGCCGTGCTCGGAAAGGACCGACGCGCACTCGCCGCCGCCGCAGTCCAGAGCAACACCGTTCACGGTCACCGGGAGCCTGGTGTAGACCCGGATGTTCGAGCGCGGCGTGGGTTCCACGGCCTGCTGGACAACGCGGTACAGTTCCTCGGCTGCGACGGGCCTCTGAAGGCATGCTGCGAAACCCGCGCGCACAGACCTCATCCTGACCTCGGGCGCCCCGTCGCCGGTCAGGGCGATGACGGGGACGGCCTGCGTGCGGGGATCATGCCGCAGGCGGTGAAGAAGATCAAGGCCGCTCATCCCCGGAAGGACCAGCGCGGTGATGACCAGCGAGGGAACCGCCACGGTGATCATCTCCAGGGCCTCTTCGCCGGTCTTGGCCGTGCAGACGTGATAGTTGAACCTCTGGAGCAGCATGGCCAGCGTGAACAGGAGATGGGCGTCGGAGTCGACGAGCACCACGAACCGGGACTGTTGCTTGGCGCCGCCCGGTGGGGGGACGATCATGCATTCTGCCATGGGTGTGTCTCCTCTAAGTACCAAGCATATCGCAGAACAGAGCATAAATCAAACTTTTCCCACCCTGCGCAGGGGAAAGGCAGAAGCTTTAGACTTGTGCTTTTCCAAAAACCCCTGCATCCCGTGAACAAGGCCGCGCGCTACATGCCCGGAATTGAGCCCGTAAAACCACATATCATGCGTGCGCGTGCGAAGCGTAAGCGCCCACGGACGGCTGTATTGCCCGGTAAAACAGAAGACAACCTGGCATGTTTGCGCGGACTTGTGAACGGCGGTGCAGAAAAAAGAGAAGCGCTTGAACTTCCTGAGAGGGGCATTATTTTGTTCGGCGGTTGAAGACGATCCATTTTTTTATTTGCCTCCCCCGCATGTTTGCGGTAATATACGCGTTCGCCGCAAAGCGGCCTCACACCATGCTCCAGGTCACGAACATAGAAAAATCCTACGGCAAGCAGATGCTGTTCGACGGCGTCGGCTTCACCGTCAATCCCCGGGAGCGCGTCGGCCTCGTCGGGCGGAACGGTCACGGCAAATCCACGCTCTTCCGCATGATCCTCGGGGAAGAGCATCAGGACGCCGGAACGATCACGGTGCCCTCGGGCTACACCATCGGCCATCTGTCCCAGCACATCCATTTCACCGAAGAGACGGTCCTCGGGGAGGCATGCCTGGCCCTGCCGCCGAACGAAGACCACATCGACGAGACGTACAAGGCAGAGGCCATCCTCCACGGCCTCGGGTTCACGAACGATGACTTCGAACGGCCGCCGGCGGCGCTTTCCGGCGGATACCAGGTGCGCCTGAACCTCGCCAAGGTGCTCGTGTCCGAGCCGAACCTGCTGCTGCTCGACGAGCCCACCAACTACCTCGACATCGTGTCGGTCCGCTGGCTCATCCAGTTCCTGCGAGCCTGGCGGAACGAGATGATCATCATCACCCACGACCGCGACTTCATGGACAGCGTCACGACCCATACCATGATCATCCACCGCTATAAGATGCGGAAGGTCGCGGGCAACACCCAGAAGCTCTACGACCAGATCCTGATGGAAGAAGAGATCTACGAAAAGACGCGCCAGAACGACGAGAAGAAGCGGAAAGAGGTGGAACAGTTCATCAACCGTTTCCGCGCCCAGGCCACCAAGGCAAGCGCGGTGCAGTCCCGCGTCAAGGCCCTTGCACGCCACGAGAAGCTCGACAAGCTCGACGAGATCAGAACGCTCGATTTCAAGTTCCGGTCGGCGCCCTTTGAAGCGAAATGGCTCATGACCGTGGAAGATCTGTCCTTTTCCTTCTCCCCCGAAGGCCCGACGCTCATCGACGGGCTCAGTTTCGGGGTCGGCAAAAAAGACCGCATTGCCGTCATCGGAAAGAACGGCAAGGGAAAGACAACGCTCCTGAACCTGCTGGCGCGGGAGATGTCGCCCACGAGCGGAGACGTGAAGCTCCACCCAAATACGAAGATTGCCTACTTCGGCCAGACGAACATCAACCGCCTGCGGCCCGAGAAGACCGCGCTCCAGGAAGTGATGGACTCGCACCCCGACTGCGGTCAGGGCGAGGGCCGCGCCATCTGCGGGCTCATGATGTTCGAGGGCGACAACGCCCTGAAGAAGGTAAGTGTGCTCTCCGGCGGCGAACGGAGCCGCGTGCTGCTCGGCAAGCTGCTCGTCTCTCCGGCGAACCTGCTGATGCTCGACGAGCCGACGAACCACCTGGACATGGAGTCCATCGACTCGCTGATCGAGGCGATCGAGGCCTTCGACGGCGCGGTCATCATCGTGACCCACAGCGAACTGATCCTCGAGGCCGTGGCCACCAAGCTGATCGTCTACGACAATGACACCGTATCGGTCTTCGAGGGCACATACCTTGATTTTCTCGAACGCGTAGGCTGGAGCGATGAAGGCGGCGTCAAGGTGAAAAGAGGAAAGAAGCAGGACGCCGGCTGGAACGTG
>CAYILT010000202.1:0-6364 GCA_964364055.1 uncultured Nitrospiraceae bacterium
ATAAAATGCTCAACCACTACATCTTGTGGTTACTCACACTCGTTCCGGAAGGACCTTTTACTTATTATATCCTATATCAGAACGCATATTTATGTCAATTCAAATGATTCGCGAGCAACTTTCGCTGGTTCCCGCTGTGCATAACGTTATTGAGGAGAGGAGCCACGGGTTATCATCAATTGGATGAGCTCATGCCTTTCAAGGAGGTTCACGTGAGTACAACACGCAACATGAGTTTCAGCTTTTTAGTAATCGCGGTGCATATTCTGATCGTTTCGTTCTTGCTGGTCAACTGTGGCGGAGGAGGGGGCGGGGGCGGGGGCGGTACAACCCCCACCTACACCGTGACCTATGACGGGAATGGCAACACCGGCGGAAGCGTCCCGAACAACACAACCAACTACGAGCAGGGACAGACCGTGGCCGTCCTCGGTAACACGGGGAATCTCGTGAAAAACGGGTATACCTTCGCGGGCTGGAACACGCAGGCGGACGGGAATGGAACGACCTATGGCGCGTCCTTCACGATGGGTACGGCAAACGTTATCCTGTACGCGAAGCAGCTATTGGTCGACGGCCACCGTCGCGACGGATGATACTCGCGCGTGGATCGTAAACTACTACTTCGGCTATGCGAACCGCGGCACCTTTAAGCAAAATGTCACTTATGTTCGTTGCGTCGCGGGGCCGTGAGCGGCGTCCATTCTTGCGATCGATTTGCCTATAGAGGCAGCTCGCAGGTTCGCAAAAATGTTTACCTTGCCCAGCGCTTTCGATACATGGTGGGCAGAGAGTGTTGCCTAACCTGCAAAACCAATCACAGGAGGTCCACATGAGCACAACAAGCAAAATGAGGTTCAGCTTTCTATCAGTCGCGGCATTTGCTCTGATCGTATCGCTTTCGCTGGTCAATTGCGGTGGCGGGGAAGGCGGAGGCGTAACGCCGCCGGCAAAATGGACAGGCACAAAACAGCTCGGCGTGGCGGGAACATATACTGAGGCCACCGGCGTTGCCGTGGATGCGGGCGGTAATGTGTACGTGGCCGGTCAGACGAGGGGCGGGTTGGACGGAAACACCCTCACAGGTTTAGGGGACTTTTTCGTTACCAAGTATGATCCGGCGGGGAATAAACAGTAAGGCCATGGGGGCGGGGCGCGAGCCCCGCTTCGTCACCACCACAGGAGCGATCCGGTAGATCGCAGGGCATGGTATTTCCTCTCCGCGGCCCGAAAGCCGGGCCGCGGGTGTTTCAATATTTACGAACAGATGGAGTAATTGCAGTCATGTTCCCCCCCAGGCACTACGGAGGGGGTTTTTGTTTCCTGGTACAACGCCTCGGCCGGACGCGATCCGCCGCAGAGCCGGCAAGGGACACGACCAGCGTCCATCACTCTCGGATTGACACGTATCCTTGTTATAGGGTAATATCACGAAACTTTACCAGAATGGAAAGAGGTCCGGCGTGTCAGATATCCATAGTGAGCGTATCCTCATCCTCGATTTCGGGTCCCAGTACACCCAGCTCATTGCCCGCCGCGTGCGCGAGGCCAAGGTCTACTGCGAGATCTTTCCCTTCAACGCGGGGCTCGACAAGGTCAAGGCCTTCCGGCCCAAGGGACTGATCCTTTCGGGCGGGCCGTCAAGCGTGTATGACAGCGGCGCCCCCCTCATCGACAAGGCGCATCTCGATCTCGGCATCCCGGTGCTCGGCATCTGCTACGGCATGCAGCTCCTGACGCATGTGCTCGGTGGAGCCGTTGCCAAATCGGCAAAGCGCGAATTCGGCAGGGCGGAGCTGATCATTGATAACGATGCCGGTCTTTTTAATGGCATTGGCTCCGCACTCCGCACTCCGCACTCCGCACTTGAAACTGTCGTCTGGATGAGCCACGGCGACCGCATCGAGAAGATGCCCGACGGGTTCTCCGCCATTGCGCATACGGACAACTCCCCGACGGCCGCCATGGCGGACGAAAAAAGAAAGTTCTTCGGCGTCCAGTTCCATCCCGAGGTGGTCCATACACCGCAGGGCGTGCAGATCCTCCGGAACTTCGTGTACGGCATCTGCGGGTGCAAGCCGTCCTGGACCATGGCCTCCTTCGTGGATTTCTCGGTCGGCGAGATCCGGAAGGCCGTTGGCAGCAAGCAGGCGGTCTGCGGCCTGTCGGGCGGCGTAGACTCCTCGGTCGCCGCGGTGCTGGTGCACAAGGCCATCGGCAAGCAGCTCACCTGCATCTTCGTGAACAACGGCGTGCTCAGGAAGGACGAGGCCGAGAAGGTCCAGGAGACCTTCAAGGACATGGGCCTCAACTTCAAGTATGTCGACGCCTCGGCAAAGTTCCTGGACCGGCTCAAAGGCGTCGAGGACCCGGAAAAGAAGCGCAAGATCATCGGCAACACCTTCATCGAGGTTTTCGAGCAGGAGGCGCACCATGTGGGCGGCGCCGAGTTTCTCGTCCAGGGAACGCTTTACCCGGACGTGATCGAGAGTGTTTCGTTCAAGGGTCCTTCTGCCATCATCAAGTCCCATCATAATGTCGGGGGACTGCCCGAGAAGATGAAGCTGAAACTGGTCGAGCCTCTTCGCGAGCTGTTCAAGGACGAAGTACGGGCCATCGGCCGCGAGATGAAGATGCCCGATGACATCATCGATCGCCAGCCCTTCCCCGGCCCGGGACTTGCCATCCGCATCCTGGGCGAGGTGACCGAGACGCGGCTTGCCATCCTGCGCGAGGCGGACTACATCGTGCTGGAGGAGATCAAGAAGGCGGGGCTCTATAAAGAAATTTGGCAGTCCTTTGCCGTGCTGCTGCCGATCAAGACCGTGGGGGTGATGGGCGACGAGCGGACCTATGAGAATGTGGCCGCCATCCGCGCGGTCACGAGCCAGGACGGCATGACCGCGGACTGGGCGAAGATCCCCTATGACCTTCTCGGCATCATGTCGAACCGCATCATCAATGAAGTAAAGGGCGTGAACCGCGTGGTGTTCGACATCTCGTCCAAACCGCCGAGCACGATCGAGTGGGAGTAGGGGCCGTCTGCGGACCGCGGAATGAAGACCAGGGGCAGGGAGAAAAGAGAGTTCCTGGCAAGTGCACAAAAATCCCAGCAGGCAATTTTGATGCATTCGTAATGAGCCGAGAAAGCCGTCTTTGCGAGCGCAGCGAAGCAATCTCGTAGTTCGTGCCTGCCTGAAAAATCGAGATTGCCGCCCCGGCTTTAAGCATGCCGGGGCAGGCTTGCTAAAATCGCTCCTCGCAATGACAGCAGCGGGCACTTCTTACGAGACCATCATAATTTACATCGTTTGTATTAAGTGCCATCTCCAAGTTTACTCTGTTCCCATCCGTGAAAATCCATGGCTAAATACTCGTTCCTGTGTTTGGTGATGGAAAACTCATGAGCCATCACACTTCTTCAGACGCTCCCGCTGTTCTTCACACCCTCCGCACGGTCTTCGGTTTTGAGTCCTTCCGCCAGAACCAGGAGACCATCATCACCAGCATCATGGCCGGGAAAGACGTGTTCGCAGTCATGCCCACCGGCGGCGGAAAGTCCCTGTGCTACCAGCTGCCTGCGCTCCTCCGAACGGGCGCCGCCGTGGTCATCAGCCCGCTTATTTCCCTCATGAAGGACCAGGTGGATGCAGCGCGGGAGAACGGCATCGCGGCAGTGTTCATGAACAGCTCGCTTGACCAGCGGGAATTAGCGGACATCCAGCGGAAGCTCACGAGCGGTCAGGTCAAGCTCCTCTATATCGCGCCGGAACGGTTCGCCATGCCCCGGTTCATCGAGACGTTGAAGAGCGTTCCCCTTTCGCTCTTCGCCATTGACGAGGCACACTGCATCTCCGAATGGGGCCACGACTTCCGGCCGGACTATCTCACCCTTTCGTCCATACCGATACAATTCCCCGGCATTCCCATCGCGGCATTCACGGCAACGGCCACCGAGAAGGTCCAGCAGGACGTCATCCGGAAGATCGGCCTCAGGAATCCTCATGAGGTGCGCGCGTCATTCAACCGTCCCAATCTCTTTTATCACGTGGAGCCCAAAACAGCGGTTGAGCAGCAGCTTCTGGAATTCGTCACCAGCCATGAGGGCGAGTCAGGCATCATCTACCGGACGACGCGCGATGCGGTCGCGGCAACCTCCGGGTTTCTTGCGGCCCAGGGCATCAAGGCGCTCCCGTACCATGCCGGCCTGTCGGCGGACGAGCGCCAAAGGAACCAGGAGGCGTTCAGCCGGGATGAGATTCAGGTCATCGTGGCGACCGTGGCCTTCGGCATGGGCATCGACAAATCGAATGTCCGGTTCGTGGTCCACGCCGACCTGCCGAAGCATATCGAGGCCTATTATCAGGAAACGGGCCGCGCGGGGCGCGACGGGGCGCCGGCCCATTGCCTGCTCTTTTTCAGCCGGGGAGACATTCCGAAGATCCGCTATTTCATCGACAAGACGCCGGACGAGCAGGAACGCGCCATCGCCCTGGCGAAACTGAACCAGACCGTGCGGTTCGCCTCCCATAACGTTTGCAGGAGAAAGCAGCCCCTGTCATTTTTCGGTGAAGCTTGGCCCGGGGACAACTGCGGGGCCTGCGACATCTGTACGGGCTCGGTCATGCAGGTTGACATCTCTCTTGATGCAAAGATCCTTATGTCCGCCATGGCGAGGACCAATGAGCGGTTCGGGATCCTCCATGTCATCGACGTTGTCATGGGAGCGGACACCAAGCGTGTCCGTGAACTGGGGCACGACAGCGTCAAGACCTTCGGCGCGGGGCGGGATAAGGACAAGAACCACTGGCGGTTCATCGTGAACGAACTTCTTGCGCAGGAGTTTGTCAAACAGGAGGGCGACCGGTACCCGGTGTTAAAGCTGACCGCCAAAGGCTCCGGCGCGCTTACGGGAACAGGGCAGGTATTTGGCCTCAAGCGCGAAGAAACGAGGAAGAGCGCAGGGAAAAGAAAAATCGCGGAGGCCGGGGGATATGACCACACGCTCTTTGAGCGGCTCCGCGGTGTCAGAAAAAAGATCGCCGAGGAACAGCACGTACCGCCCTATGTTATTTTTTCGGACAAGACGCTCCATGAGATGTGCCGGCATTTCCCGGCGAGCGCTTCCGCCATGAGGCGGATCACCGGAGTGGGGGACGTCAAGCTCGAACGATATGGTGGATCTTTTATGAAAGCGATAAAGATCCATGTGGAGAAGAAGGACTAAAAGGAACTAAGGCCTTTTCAGTAAGGCGGTGTTGTTGCGCAAAAAAGGACTAAACGATTACCGAATCCTCATGAGAAAATGCATGCACCTGAAGAGGCTGCTGATCTCGCTCATCATCACCAATCCACTCTATAAATTCCTGCCATTTCCTTGTGCACTGAATGATGGCATTATCAAGAAAATTTCATTTGCAGTCCGGGAGCGAGGAATCCCGCAAAGGAGAAAGGTCGCGGTGGTGGTCGAAGCGGTTGTTTGGCCGAAGTGTTCCCGGACGGGTGGTGCTTAATTGTGATCAGGCTTTCTGGCCCGCAGATACCTGATTCCGGTCCAGATCAGCACTGCGGCGAAGATGGTCCGCAGGGCGCTGTCTGAAAGGGAGTGGGCCAGGGTGCCGCCGAGAAATGAGCCGAGGAGGACGCCCGGAACGAGGCCCCCGAGAAGGGTTGTCCTGACGTTCCCCAGCTTCCAGTGGGTGTACGCACCGGCGCTGCCGGCGGGAACCATGGCGAGCAGGGAACTGCCCTGCGCCACGTGCTGGTCGAACCCGGCGAGCAGTACCATAGCGGGGATCATGATGGCCCCTCCGCCGGCCCCCATCATCCCCGAAGTGAAACCCGCGAGCGCGCCGGTGAACAGCAGCACCGTGATCTTCATCATGCCCCATCCCGGCGCAGGGAGTGCGGCAAGGTGGGGTTTGAGCGGCAGGAGGATCGACACGATCATCAGGTAGCCGCCGAAGGACCGTTTGAGCTTCCACTCAGGGAGGGCATGGGCGAAGTGTGCGCCTGAGCGTGCAGCGACGACAGCGGTCGCCGCCATCAGCAGCGATGCGGTCACATCCACGGCCCCGTTCACGGCATAGGTGACGGCGCCGGCAAGCCCGGTGAAGACGAGCGCCACGAGGCTCATACCGTGTGCGGTGTGCTGGTCCAATTTCAAGATGCCGACCAGGAGGGGGATCATGACGATCCCGCCGCCGCCGCCCGTAATGCCGCCGGTGATGCCGGCAAGTAGACCAATGAGGAAGTTCATAGAAAGTTCCGGACACGGGGACCATTCGACATGCTCATGGTGGTGAGCAAAGTCGAACCACAAGGGGAAGGGGGGACGGGCGATAAAGATCGACACGGGGACGGG
>CAYILT010000203.1:0-6336 GCA_964364055.1 uncultured Nitrospiraceae bacterium
ATCAAGCGGGGGATGACGGTCGGTGGAATGTACAGATAATTATGAGACCATTAATATCACTAAGTTTGGTGAAATTGTCCTGCGCTCCTGCTATAATGGCTCCCATCTATGAGCCACCCGTCCGAAAGAATTAACCCTGAGCCTGCGGCATCCGCCCTTGACCTGATCGGCAGTACCCCGCTCGTCCGGATCACCAGGATCACGGCAGGGCTGAGCCCGAAAATCCGGATCTTTGCCAAGATCGAGCGCGGCAACCCCGGCGGCTCGGTGAAGGACCGGCCGGCCTTCCGCATGGTCGAGGACGCCGAGAAAGCGGGCAGACTCACCCGGGACAAGATCATCCTCGACTCCTCATCAGGCAACACCGGCATCGCCTATGCCATGATCGGCGCGGTGAAAGGCTACCGGGTCACGATCGTGATCCCCGGGAACGCCAGCGTTGAACGGAAGAAGATCATGGCGGGCTTCGGCGCAGAGCTGGTCTTCTCCAGCCCCTTCGAGGGCGCAGACGGCGCCATCCGTATGGCCAAAGAGCTCCTGATCGAACACCCCGCGCGTTATTTTCAGCCCGACCAGTACAACAATCCTTCCAATCCGAAAGCCCATGAACTGACCACCGGCCCCGAGATCATTAGTGCGCTGGGCGGACAGGTCACCCATTTCGTCGCCTGCGTCGGGACCGGCGGCACTATCATGGGCACGGGCAAGGCCCTCAAGCAGCACGATCCCGCCATCCGCGTCCTGTCCGTCCATCCCGACGACGCCATGCACGGCATCGAGGGGACGAAATATCTTGAGGAAGGCGCCATCGTCCCCGGAATCTTCGACAAGGGCTTTCCGGACGAACGACTCACCGTGAGCACCGAGGCCGCCTTTGACATGACGAAGCGGCTGGCGCGGGAAGAAGGACTGTTCGTGGGCACGTCATCGGGCGCGGCACTGTCGGCAGCGCTCCGGGTGGCGGAGAAGCTGGACCAGGGAACGATCGTTGTCATGTTCCCTGACGGCGGGGACCGGTATCTGAGCAGGGAACTCTAATACAAACGCATAAAGTTTTGTTACGTTGTCTTTGCGAGCGACCGAAGGGAGCGCGGCAATCTCGTTGTAAAGTAAAAGATTGCTTCGTCGCTACGCTTCTCGCAATGACACAATAGTAAGTGCGTTTGTAATAGTCTCCCGTTGGAAGATGCTGACAACATCGTACAGACGTTAACCGCGAAGGCGCGAAGAGCGCGAAGGAAGGCCAAACCTTATGGAACCACGGGTCCCGGCTCTGCCGGGACACACAGATAAAGGCGCTTGAGAATCGCAAGTCTCATAATTTGTCTTAAAACCGTGTGTCCGCCTCCGTCCCGCAGCCGATGCCATAGGATACGGAGCGGGGGCAGCGGACCTGTGGTTAACAAGCAGTCGTTCCGAATTATCCGTATAAGGGAGACATGATGTTGACCCCAGAATCCATTGAAGCGATCTCGACACAGGCCGTCGCCGAATATCCGTCCGAATGCTGCGGCATCGTGACCGGGAACGCGTCGGGACAGCGCGTCAACCCCTGCCGGAACCGGCAGGACGAGCTCCACGCGAAGGACCCGGAACACCATCCGCGCACCAGCCGCGAGGCCTATGACATCGACCGGCACGAGATGGAGAGGATCTTCAGCGATGCGGCCGCACAGGGTGAGCAGGTACTCTGCTTCTACCATTCCCACATCGACTGTGGGGCGTACTTCTCGCAGATGGACAAGGAGGTACTGACGGTCTTCGGCGAACCGGAGCTTCCCGAGGCGGTGCATGTGGTGGTGTCAGTGCAGGACCGGCAGGTGAAGGAGATTTCGGGATATTTGTGGAGTGGAGAAAAACAGGACTTCGTGATGGTCACGGTGAAATGAATGAAACGGGCAACAGACCGTTGCTCCGCAAGAGTTATCGCTTTCCAGACCATTACTCCTTTACGTTCATTACCTCTCCCAGTGCCTTCCTCGACCGCGCCTGCGGATCCTCGTCGGGCACCCCCACCGGCAGCAAGGCCGCGATGAACTTCTCCTTGCCGTAGCCCAGCAATTTTTCAAAGGCCTCCTGCGCAACGAGCGGTCCGGTCATCCAGCAGGCACCGTAACCGAGGGCATGCGTCGCAAGAAGCATGTGTTCGATGGCCGCGGCAACGCTCTGGAGCCCGGGCACAGGCCTTAACCTCTTGATGTCCTCTGCCGGATACCCCATCCTTGCCAATAGTTTTTCCGTTCCCGCATCATAGCCTTCCATGAACACCGCGATCACCACCGGCGCCTTCTCGAAGAAGGTGTAGTAGGTCCCCTTGTACGCGGCCAGCCGCTGGGCCTGCTTGTCGTCCTCGGCGAACGGGATCATCTTGTCCACCATATCCCGCACGGCTCCTGCCATCATCCTGAGTTTCTCTTTGTTCTTGATGACCAGAAAGCTCCAGGGCTGGGTGTTGTTCGCAGAAGGGGCCAGGCGGCCGGCGTCGAGGATCTTCCGGATATCCTCGTCGGGAACCGGCTGGTCCTTGAACCTGCGGATGCTTTTTCTTCCTGCGATGGCGTCAAAAAGGTCCATGTTCAAGCCCCCATCGATCAACAAGTCAGAACGAAACCTTGTACCCGGATATTAGTCACAATCTCTCAACTACACCTACAAGGTTGCAACAGCGACAGATCATAGAGAAGAAGCAGAATACCCGTTGAAACATGCACATGAACGTCCGGCATGAATCGCGCGCTTTAGCGCGTCGGTTCCATGCTAATGAAGGGTTAAAATCTCCTGGAGCTGCTCTGGACAGCCTGGTACAAGCGTTGCACCAGGGCCTGATTGTAACCATGGGAGGTCATGTTGGCGGTAATGCGTCCTCTGATGCGGAGGCCGAGGAGGTAGAGGTCTCCGATCAGATCCAATATCTTGTGGCGCACGAATTCGTCGGGATAACGGAGTTCCGTGTTGATGACCTTGCCGTCGTACATGATGATGTGGGAATTGAGATATCCGCCTCCGACCTTTCCAAGCTTCTGGGCCATTTCGATATTCTCAAAGGTGTTGAAGGAGCGGGCCGGGGCTATCTCCCTTGCAAAAGACCCGCGTTCAGGATTGAACGTGAGGATCTGTTCGCCTATGGGCAGCGGGTAGTCAACCCGCATCGATATCTCGAACCCTTCAAAGGGCTCCGCAGTGAGATGCTTTTCATGCCTCTCCTCGTTTCCCACTCCGATCTTCTGGCGGATGACAGCAACCTTGGTGGCGGCGGACTGTTCCTCTATCCCTGCTTCTTCTATGAGGTCGCAGAAATCCTTGGCGGAGCCGTCTACGTTCGGTATCTCCTCGTCGACTTTTATGAGCACGTTGGTTATGCCGTATATGGAAAGTACCGCCATCAGGTGTTCAATGGTGCGCACCCGCCGCCTGCCGTTGTCCAGGGTGGTGGAGTTGGCGGAGAAGGTCTTCGACGAGCCAGTCTGCGAGAAATCCTCAAGGGAGGTGATATGTCCACGGATGGTTTGACCATCAAGCGTTTGAAAGACGATCCCTTCGTTGGTCCCGAGGGGGCTAAGGATGACACCTGTGTTCCGGCCGCTCAGGAGCCCTATACCGTTCAGGACCACATTCCCTCTGAGGGTGCGCTGAGGTTCGGGGGAATCCACCACTTCCACCACGCCGGGAGGTATCGAAAGGCCGGCACTGACGATCTCAAGCCGCGTATCCGAGGGCAGGGTCGCGCTGATCCCGGAAGGCCGGTGCTTAAGGGCAGACTTCACCTTGTCGAGTAAACCCTCCATATGCAGCGGTTTTTCTAAAAAATCGTAGGCCCCGGCTTTTATGGCGGCAACCGCCGCCTCGATACCGGCATGTCCGCTCATCATGATGATGGGGAGTACGGGGAACCGTTCATGCAGACGTTTCAGGAGTTGCATACCGTCTATGCCGGGGAGCCAGACATCCAGCAGGACGAGAGAAGGCTCCATGGTATCGAGCCTCCGCCAGAAGCTCTCCGCATCCGGAAATGCGATGGTCTGATACCCCTCGTCCTTCAGAATGCTCGCTACGGTGGAAGAGATGGAAGATTCGTCGTCTACTATGCAAATAGGGTTCATATAAGGTTATGTCTGCTTTCTACACCATCGCCGCCAGGTCGCGGATGAGTTTCTCCGAGTCCTTCCAGCCCAGACAGGGATCGGTGATGGACTTGCCGTAGACGGTGCCGTCGGTCTTCTGCGCACCTTCCTCGATGAAGCTCTCGATCATGAAACCCCGGACCATGTCCTTGAGCAGGGGCGAGTGCCGGCGGCTTTGCATCACCTCCATGGCGATGCGCGGCTGTTCGGCGTACTTCTTGTTGGAGTTGGCGTGGTTCGTGTCCACGATGATCGTGGCATTGGCGAGCCCCCGCTTCCGGTAGGTCTCGGCGAACCAAATGAGGTCCTCGTAGTGGTAGTTCGGTACGGTCACCCCGTGCGGGTCCACGGCGCCGCGCAGCACGGCGTGGGTCAGCGGATTGCCCGAGGTCTTGACCTCCCAGCGGTTGTAGCTGAAGACGTGGGGCGCCTGGGCCGCCTGGATGGAGTTGAGCGTCACGTCGATGTCGCCGGACGTCGGGTTCTTCATGCCCACGGGGATGTCGAGGCCGCTGCAGGTGAGGCGGTGCGCCTGGTTCTCCACGGAGCGCGCGCCCACGGCCACATAGGAAAGCACGTCCTCAAGGTAGGGATAATTCCCGGGGTAGAGCATCTCGTCGGCGGCGGGAAGGCGCGATTCCTTGAGCGCCCGGATATGCATGTTCCTGATGGCCTTGATCCCCTCGACGATGTTCGGCTCCTCCTGCAGGTTCGGCTGGTGGGCCATGCCCTTGTACCCGATGCCCGTCGTGCGGGGCTTGTTGGTGTAGATGCGGGGGATGATGATGACCTTCTCCTTGACCTCATCCTGCACCTTCGCGAGCCGGCTGATATAATCGCACACAGCGTCCTCGTCATGGGCCGAGCAGGGGCCGATGATCAGCAGAAGTTTGTTGTTCTCCCGGGTAAAGGCCGCCTTGATCTCCTGGTCGCGTTTTTTCTTGATGACCGCCAGGTCCATCGAAAGCGGCATTGCTTCGAGGATGTTTTTGGGCTGCGGGATTTCCTGAACGTATTTGAAGCTCATACAATACCTCTCTTGTTTACAATTTCTTTGCCACTAAGACACCAAGACACGAAGAAAAGAGTATTGCAATTGCATTGCTTTGTGCCTTCGTGACTTCGTGGCCGAATACCGATATGTCCTGAATCAGGCTGTTTTGCAGTATAAAAGCCACAACAGTCCAAGTCAAGCCAAAATCGCCGGGGCCGCCCGAAATAACGCTGGTTTTTTCAGCGCTAATATTGTATAAAATCCCTGTTATGGGAAAACAGGGCACACCCGCGAAACGTCCGAAAAAGAAGGGAAGCCGCTACGACCGCATCGTGTTCTGGGGGATCATCGTTGCCGTCGTCTCCATCGCCCTGCTGCTCTGGGGCCCCTTCCCCGGCGCGAAGAAGACCGCCGGCACCAAGCCGCCGGTGACAGGAAAGCTGCGGGAGATCTCTGCCGTCGTGGCCATCGTGATCGACGACCTTGGCCAGGACATGAAGCCCGCGCAGGACCTGCTCGACCTGCCGGACCGGATCACCCTGGGAGTCATGCCCCGCCTCCCCTTCTCGAAAAAGATCGCCGAAATGGCGCGCCGGAGCGGCCGGGAAGTGCTGGTCCATATCCCCATGGAGGCGAAGGGCAGGGCGGTGAAACGTTCCTCCCCCGGCATGCTCCGGTCGGACATGACGCCCATGGAGTTCATTGCCGCGGTCAACGAGGACCTTGACTCCGTTCCCGGCGCCGCAGGCACGAACAACCACGAAGGCTCGTCGCTTACCGAGAACCGGGAGGCCATGACCTTCCTGATGTCCGAGCTCAAGACGCGCGGCCTGTTCTTCCTCGACAGCATGACAAATCCCAAAAGCTCCGCTTATTCGGTTGCCCGGGAATTCGGCCTCAAATCGGCCCGGCGGGACGTGTTCCTCGACAATGACGGCAACAACCCCGCAGCGATCCGGAAGCAGCTGGACGAGCTCGCCCGGACGGCGAAGCAGAACGGCAGGGCCATCGGCATCGGCCATCCCCACCCGGCGACGATCGCCGAGCTCAAGAAATGGCTCGCGACGATCGAGGACCAGGGCATCGAGGTCGTGCCGGTGTCTTTTCTCGTGAAGTAACGTTAAACCTGCGAGGTTGCGAGGGTGGGAAGTTGGGAAAAGGCGCGTCCAGTCACACCGCATCCTACCGGTTCGACGTTGCTCACCGTGGTGAGTTTATCGA
>CAYILT010000204.1:0-6310 GCA_964364055.1 uncultured Nitrospiraceae bacterium
GTACCTGAAAGTCTCATCAAGCGGATGGCCGCGGCGAAGGACCAGCGCCAGGAAGGCTACCGGATCACCGTTGAGTTGATCCAAGCCGCCCGGAAGATCCCGGGCGTGAAAGGGGTGCACTTGCAGGCGATTGAATCCGAAGAGGTGCTGCCCGAGATCATCAAATCCGCTGGACTCCTGCCCCGACCGCAGGTGTAAACCCGTTATTTTTGGTAACTGCTCAGGACTCTAAAACCAGCTGCTCACACGAAGGCACGAAGCACACGAAGAATGACATAAAGATTAATTAATTTTTTGGTTGTTACTCCAAGTTTTAAGGCTTTTCTTAGTGTCTTTGTGGCTTAGTGTGAGACAGACCTGAGAAGTTATCCAGGATGGTAAATAAAGACATGTCGAAGAAATATCACATCAAGATTGATTCGGCGCCCGCCCGCTTTCCGGGCGTACCCAAGTATTCCGTGTTGGAAACCGAGGGGTGTCTGGGCTGCCTGAAGTGCGTTAAACGTTCTTCATGCGTTTACTCCGCATATGACAAGAGGTCGTTCGATCCCGTGCGGATCGTGGACAAGACCGATACCGTGTGCGTGGGTTGCATGCAATGCGTCCAGGATTGCAAAAAGAACATTCTCAGCCGGGGAAAGAACCCCCGGTTCGAAACAATGGGCGACGAGTACTGGACTCCCGCGGTCATCGCCGGCATCTGGAAACAGGCCGAGAACGGCAAGATACCCGTGTCCGGCGCCGGTTACCGCGGTCCGTTCAGCGGTCCGGGGTTCGACCAGATGTGGACCGACATGTCGGAAATCGTCCGGCCCACTCGCGACGGCATTCACGGCCGCGAATATATCAGCACGCTGATTGAACTCGGCCGGAGACCGTCCAGACTTGTTTTCGACGCCCAGGGCGGCATGGTGACCGAACCTCCCCCGTTCATCGAATTGCCTCTTCCTCTTGTATTGGAAGTTCCCCATAACGCCCACGTGTCGTCCCAAACAATCGAGGCCCTTGCCCGCGCCGCCCATCGTACCGGAACGCTGCTGATCGTTGACGCCAAAACCGCAAAGAACATATCGCCTCGTCTTAAGAACCGGTTGATGGTGATCTTTGATCCGGCGGTTGACAAGACCGCCGTTCTCAAAGGCGTTCCCGCGGTCCAGATCGCCTATTCAGCGACCGTGCTGAAAGACGCTAAAAAACTCAAGGCTGCCCGGCCTGATCTGGTGGTTTCGGTGCGCGTGCCTCTTGATGAAAATGCGGTGAAGCGCGTTGCCAAACTTGCCACGAGCGGGGCCGAGGTTGTCCATCTGTATGCCGATGGAAAGGGCAGGGGACTGAAAAAGCGAAAGACCGAATTTGTGACCACCCTCATGAAGGAAGTGCACTTCAAACTGGTGGATGAGGGCGTGCGCGAGGAGCTGACGCTTCTCGTTTCCGGCGGCATTGCAATGGCAGAGCATGTTGCCAAGGCAATGCTCTGCGGAGCTGACGGTGTGGGCGTGGACATTGCGCTGTTGGTCGCGCTGGAGTGCCGTTTATGCACGGTGTGCAAATCCGCGATCGCTTGTCCGGTGGAACTGGAGACTGCTCCGGTGGAATGGGCCGAGAAGCGGACCGTGAATCTTCTCGGTTCGTGGCACTCACAGCTCATCGAAATGATGGGCGCCATGGGGCTCCGCGAGGCGCGCCGGTTGCGGGGAGAGCTGGGTCGCGCGATGTTTTTTGAAGACCTGGAACGCGAAAACTTCGGGCCGATATTCGGAGAACGGGTCAAGGGAAATAAGGCCGCGCCAATATTGCCGAACGACATACCCATCCCCCATCACGGCAACGGCCGCCTGAAGACATCGGGCGGCATTGATGTGGTCGTAGAACTCCGTCCTTCCCGCTACCGCAACCAGTTCGGCAAATTTAAAGTGGTGCGGATCTCCGCCTGCATCGCGTGCGGCAAGTGCGCCGAGGTGTGCGCCTATGGCGTGCATGTCAAGGCAGGCAGCCGCATGCTCGCCCCCAAATCCCATCTGTGCCGGGGCCGGGAACATTGCCGCGACAACAAACGGTTTTGCGCCGACAACTGTCCGGTGAACGCCCTGCGGGTGGGTAAAGACCCGCTCTTTGAGACGATCGGCGATAAACGGTGGACCGCCGACCTGTTGCTGGCAACCTGGCATCAGGCCGAGACCGGTCGTCCGCCGGAAGGCGGCCTGGAGTACCGGGTGGGCGACTCGGGCGGCGGGTTCGATCGCATTGACCTCAATTTTCCCGAACAGCTTCCTGATCCCTCTCTGAAGCCGCAGGACGTGGACCTTTCCATTCCGCTGAATCGCAGAAAGGACGGACGGCCCGAGGTGGTGATCGGCTTTCCAATATATGGCGGGGGAATGAGTTTCGGGTCCGTAAGCCTCACCACCATACTTTCACGGGCGCGCGCCTACGTCGCGATGAATTCATTCACCTGCACCGGCGAAGGCGGTTATCC
This sequence comes from uncultured Nitrospiraceae bacterium, assembly GCA_964364055.1. Taxonomy (GTDB): domain Bacteria; phylum Nitrospirota; class UBA9217; order UBA9217; family UBA9217; genus JAAXXJ01. Next base: position 2,477 of record CAYILT010000204.1, read on the forward strand.
CGACGATCTCAAGAAATATGATGACCACGTGATCACTCAAGTGGCCACCGGGCTCTTTGGAGTGCGGGAGGAAACCCTCCAGCGGGTGCGCATCGTTGAATTCAAGTATGCCCAGGGCGCCAAGCCGGGCCTCGGCGGTCACCTGCTGGGCGACAAGGTAACGCCCGCCGTGGCGCAGATGCGGGAAGCAGTGGTCGGCTCCGCCCTTTTTTCTCCCTTTCCGTTCCACTCTGTCTACTCGGTGGAGGACCACAAGAAACACGTCGACTGGATCAAGGTGATCAACCCCCGGGCGCTGGTTTCGGTCAAGGTTTCCACCCCGTCTGACGTGGACATGGTGGCCGTGGGCAGCTTTTTCGCCGGCGCGAATATCATCCATCTTGACGGAAGCTACGGAGGCACCGGCGCCGCGCCCGATATAGCCAAAAAGAATATCGCCATGCCGATCGAGTACGCCATACCCAAGGTGCACCGTTTTCTGGTCGCTGAGGGGATCCGCGCCGAGACGACGCTCATCGTGTCGGGCGGACTGCGCACGGCTTGGGACGTCGCCAAGGCGATCGCCCTGGGCGCCGACGGCGTGGTGGTGGGTACGGCGGAGATGGTGGCGCTTGAATGCATTCGGTGCGCAAACTGCGAGAGCGGACGGGGGTGCCCGCGCGGCATAGCCACCACCGATCCCAAGTTGAGCGCAATGTACGATGAAGTCTGGGCCTCCCAGCGGATCATGAATCTTTTCCATTCCTGGTCGCTCCAGCTCCAGGACATTCTCCACCGTTTCGGCATGAAGAGTGTTCGTGAGCTGGTGGGCCGGTCGGACCTGTTGCGTCACCGCGACTACGAAAAACGCGCGGAATACCGTAGGGTGGAGTCAGGATAATGAAGCCTAAAGCAACCAGTAAGAACAATGTGTGGAGCGGCACGGGCCGCGATCCGCGATTCCCTGAAATAATCACCGCTTCCCGGGCCGATCTCGTGACCGGCGCTCAGAGCGCTCGGGAAAAATCGGCCGAGGAGGGCGGTTGCGGCGTGGTCGGATTCGCGGCCACCGTGCCGGTGCGGGGACGCCATATCTTCGAGCCCTCCATACAGATGCACAACCGGGGCAACGGCAAGGGTGGCGGGATCGCCGCCGCTTCTCTGCAACCCGAGGACCTGGGCGTGGATGCAGCGACGCTGAAGAACGATTACATCCTTCAGATCGCGCTGATCGATCCTGCCGTTGAGCGGGAAGTGGAGAAGTTCGGCATAGCCCCCTGGCTCCAGGTGGAACACAAGACCCGCATACAACCCGTGGCAGACCACCGGGACGTCGGGCTGGAGGTGAAGCCGCCGGACATCGTGCGATACTTTGTCCGCGTCAAAGACAACGTGCTCAGCAAATTTGCCAAAGAACATGGATTGGGCAAATCTGACCGTCGCCTGGTGGAGGACGAATTCATTTTCCGCAACAGTTTTCAGATCAACCGCCGGTTTTACGCTTCATTGGGAGACAAGCGCGCCTTTGTGCTCTCCCATGCGCGTGATCTGGTGATATTCAAGATCGTGGGGTATGCCGAGCAGGTTGTGAAGTATTACGGCCTCACCGACATGCGCGCCAAAATCTGGATTGCCCATCAGCGCTATCCCACCAAGGGCCGGGTCTGGCATCCCGCGGGCGCGCATCCGTTCATTGGAATGAATGAGGCGCTGGTCCATAACGGTGACTTTGCCAACTACTTCGGCGTGACAGAATACCTGCGGCAGCGCAACCTCGTGCCCCAATTTCTCACCGACACGGAGGTCTCGGTCCTTCTTTTCGATCTTCTGACCCGCGTATACGGGTATCCGCTGGAGTATGTGATCGAGGCGATGGCCCCCACGACCGAGATCGACTTCGACGCCCTTCCCGAACGCAAGAAGAAGATCTACCGGGCCATCCAGGCCCAGCATATGCACGGATCGCCCGACGGCCCCTGGTTTTTCATTATCGCGCGCAGCGATCCGGACCAGTGCCAATACCAGCTTCTGGGGATCACCGACACCTCGATGCTCAGACCTCAGGTGTTCGCCATCCAGGAGGGGGACGTTTCCATCGGCCTGATCGGTTCTGAAAAACAGGCCATCGACGCCACGCTGCGCTCTCTTACTGAGGAGGACCCGCGCTTCCGTCATGTGGCCGACCGGTACTGGAATGCCCGCGGCGGCAGCTACACCGATGGCGGCGCTTTTGTCTTCACCGTAAACACGGCCGGCGGCAACACGACGCTTTCGTGCGCCGACAAGTTCGGCAAGCCCATCAGCGCGCCTGCCGGGCAGTGGAGGACCGATCCTGACCGGAAGGCGGCGATAGCGGACCAATGGAGCGCCCGGATCGCCACCGGCCTTTCCACCGGCACCGCAGCGGAGTTGTTCGGCGATCTTACGGCCGCGTTTTTTTCCTGGGACCTTGATCATATTCGCGGGGCGATCGATAAGATATGCACGGCCGCCGCTGTTGATGACCGGAGCCTCGAGACCGCTTTGCAGGTGCTTTCGCTCTTGCAGGACCGCCGTTACGATTGCGGTCCCAATAAAAGGAGCGCTCTTCTCCACCTTCTTCAAAACGGGATAGACAGGCTTCTTGACACGGTCCCATCGATTACACGCAACGGCCCCGGCCGCTATCACCGGGTGGATTTCTCCTCGCGCGATCAGCTTGGCGCGCCAATGCGGGAAGACGGGACACTGGTGGTTTTCAGCAGGGATTTCCCGCCCGAGGGCGACGATTGCGATGCGTTGCTGCTGGCCCGGGCATTTGGGCAGGGCTGGAAACAGTTCGTCGTGTACGGGCTCAAGGGCCAGCGGTTCACCGGGTGCAGCTTCGGGCCCGCGACCGACGGCGTCCGCATCGACGTGTACGGCAGTTCCGGCGATTATCTCGCGTCCGGGATCGACGGTATGGAGATCCATATCCACGGTCAGGGCCAGGACCAGCTCGGTCAGATACTCAAGCGCGGTACGCTCGTGGTGCACGGTGATGTGGGTCAGGCGTTCATGTACGGCGCCAAGGGCGGTGAGGTCTTCATCATGGGCAATGCAGCCGGCCGCCCGCTCATTAATGCGGCCGGCCGTCCGCGCGTGATCATCAACGGCACCTGTCTGGATTTTCTCGCGGAATCCTTCATGGCCGGTGATCCGCACAAGGGCGGGGGGTTCGTCGTATTGAACGGCATGGAATTCGACGACCGGGGCACGGTCCGCAACCAGCAAGCGCCCTATCCCGGATCAAACCTTTTTTCGCTCGCTTCCGGTGGCGCAATTTTTGTACGCGATCCCCATCACACGATCGGCAAAGAAAAGCTGAACGGTGCTGAGTTCGCCGAGATGACCCCGGAGGATTGGCAGCTCATTCAGCCGTATCTTCAGACAAATGAGCGCCACTTCGGCATTTCAATCGAACGGGATTTGCTGATGGTTGACGGCAAAGCCGGTTCGCCGCTCTCGGTGTACCGGAAAGTGCGCCCAATGAAAATGGCGGCGCTTGCCAAGAAGGCGGAAACATCCGATGAATAGGCGTGCCTCCCGGACCACAGCGCAATTTCGGGTGTTATCTTCTCTTGTTTAGTACTACAGCGAACCTTTTTTCGTCATTCCCGAATGCCTTAATCGGGAATCCAGGTTTCAAAACCTTCTGGATTCAGGGTCAAGCCCGGAATGACGGATTAAAGGCATAAAAGCCCAAGATTCCGATAAAAGTGCGCTGTAGTATTAAACACAACAATCGTTATTTGTTTCGACTAATACAAATCCATTTATTTATGTGCCGCTTCAGGCTTCAGTGTGGTAAGCCCCAAGATGTTGTGGTTCGAAGTC
>CAYILT010000205.1:0-6287 GCA_964364055.1 uncultured Nitrospiraceae bacterium
CGCTTCGGCGATGGTCACGCTTCGAATGCGGAGTTCGGAGTGTCGAGTGCGGATTGAATGCCACGGTATGTCTGATCGTTACTCCGCATTCCGCACTCCGCATTCCGCACTGGCATCACAGATTCTTAAGCCGTTCCGCGTTGTCATGGGCGGTCAGCGCGTCGATGAACTCGTCGATATCCCCGTCCATGACCGCATCGATCTTGTAGAGCGAGATCCCGACGCGGTGGTCCGTGACCCGGCTTTGGGGGAAGTTGTAGGTCCGGATCTTTTCGCTCCGGTCGCCGGTGCCCACCTGCGCCTTGCGGTCCTTGGCAGCCTCGGCGTCCAGCCGCGCCCGCTCCTTTTCAAGGATGCGCGAACGGAGGATCTTCATTGCCTTCTCTCGGTTTTTGAGCTGGGACCGCTCGTCCTGGCAGGCGACCACCTCTCCCGTGGGGAGGTGGGTGATGCGGACGGCGGAGTAGGTGGTGTTCACGCTCTGGCCGCCGGGCCCCGAGGAACAGTAGGTGTCGATGCGGAGGTCCTTCTGCTCGATCTGGACGTCCACGTCCTCGGCCTCGGGGATCACGGCCACGGTCACCGTTGAGGTATGGATCCTGCCGCTGGATTCGGTGGCCGGCACGCGCTGGACCCGGTGCACGCCGCTGTCGTACTTGAGCCTGCTGAACACGCCCTTGCCCTGGATCTGGGCGACGATCTCCTTGGCGCCGCCGACGCCGGTGGCGCTCATGTCCAGCAGCCTGAGGTTCCAGCGTTTCTTCTCGGAATAGCGCGAGTACAAGCGCAAGAGCTCGGCCGCCAAGAGGCCGGCCTCGTCGCCGCCGGCGCCCGCCCGGATCTCGAGGAAGATATTCTTCTCGTCCCGCGGGTCCCTGGGCACCAGCATGAGCCGGAGGTCCTGCTCCGTCCGCCGGCTCTTCGGCACGAGCTCCTTGAGCTCGGTCTCTGCCATCTGGCGCAATTCGGGGTCGGCGGACTTGTCCTGGCTGATCTCTTCGGCTTCCCTGATCTGGCTGAGGAGACCCTTATAGGAGCGGTAGTGCTGTACGACGTCCTCGATGTCCGACCGCTCTTTCGAATATTTCTGGTACTTCAGGTGGTCGGCGGAGACCGAGGGGTCGGCCAGGAGCCTGGTCAGTTCATCGTATTTTTCGGCTACGGCTTCGAGTTTTTTGAACATAATCTATTCATGTGCCACGAAGACACTAAGACACAAAGGTAAAACAAAAGCACCGCGGTTCCTTGGTGCCTTCGTGCCTTGGTGGCGAGAGTTCAGCATTATCAGTGAAACAAAAAACCCCGCCTCAGCGGGGTTCCATGGCAAGGGCCTCGTCCATGGCCTTGATGGCCACTTCAAGCTGATCATCCGAGGGCTCCCGCGTGGTAAGCCGCTGCAGCAACAGCCCCGGCAGGATAAGCGCCTCGATCACCTTGCTGCCCCGCTTCTTCGCGCTGTACTTGATGAACTCGTAGGACAGCCCCGCGATGAGCGGCATGAGCACGATCCGCGAGACCGCCTTGGCCCAGAGGGGCCAGCTTCCCGGGATCATTGAGAAGAGCATGATGGACAGGACCATGACCACCATCAGAAAGCTCGTCCCGCAGCGCGGATGGATGCACGTATATTTTCTCGCGTTCTCCACGGTGAGCGGTTCGCCTGCTTCGAATGCCCCGATCACCTTGTGCTCGGCGCCATGATATTCGAAGACCCGCCGGATGTCCTTCATGAACGAGATTCCGGACACGTAGCCCAGGAACAGGCCCACCCGGATGGCGCCGTCGGTCAGGTTGAACAGGACATTGCCCTTGAACGTGCTGTACTGGGTGCCGAGCAGATGGGTGAGCAGGAGGGGGAGTGCCAGAAAGAGACCGAGCGCGAAGGCCAGGGCCACGACCATCGTGCCCGCCATGGCAAGGGGACCGATCTCCTCTTTCTTGCCGTCGTCGCTCTCGATCGACTCGTTCGCGGAAAAATTGAGCGCCCGCACTCCGAGCCACAGTGCCTCGAAGAGCGCGACCGATCCGCGCAGGACCGCCTTCTTGAGCAAGGGGTAGCGCTCCCCGATGGGCCGGATCGTCTCCCTGAGGAGGGCGATCTCCGCCCCCGGTTTGCCGCCCTTGCGTACGGCGACGGTAAAGGCGTGGGGCGACCGCATCATGACGCCCTCCAGGACCGCCTGGCCGCCTATGGACAGTTTTTCCGACAAGATACGAACCTCGTGGGGGGAAGTTTCAGTGGGAGAGACTTCTGCCGGACTACGCCTTATTGTACTTCTTGAGGAACTTTTCGACGCGGCCTTCGGTGTCGATGAGCTTCTGCTTGCCCGTGAAGAACGGATGGCAGTTCGAGCAGATGTCGAGTCTCATGCTCTCCCTGGTGGAGCGGGTGACGAACGCCTCGCCGCAGGCACAGTGGACCTTCGAGATCTTGTAGTCGGGATGGATTCCGTCTTTCATAGTACAACCTCCGTAAACTATTGTAACCACGGATGAACACGGTGAAAAAACGTCTGAATAAGTCAGGCGTTACCTTGCCTACCGTCGGTTTTGCCCAGCTCGTGCCAGACAAGACCGAAATAATATACCAAACCCGTTAAAAATACAACAAAAAAGTTCACTTCCCTGAGCCCAGAAATAAGCCTACCGGTTCATGGAATCCAGGAAGTCCCGGTTCGTTTTCGAGACCTTGAGCTTGTCCAGGAGGAATTCCATGCTCTCCACCGTGGAAAGGGGGTTCAGGACCTTCCGGAGGACCCACATGCGGTTCAGATCGTCCTTGTCCACGAGGAGCTCTTCCTTCCGGGTGCCCGAGGCGTTGATATCGATGGCCGGGAACACGCGCTTTTCGACGAGCTTCCGGTCGAGGTGGAGTTCCATGTTGCCGGTGCCCTTGAACTCTTCGAAGATCACATCATCCATGCGGCTGCCCGTGTCGACCAGGGCCGTGGCAAGGATGGTGAGGCTTCCGCCGCCCTCGATGCTTCGCGCCGCGCCGAAGAACCGTTTCGGCCGCTGGAGCGCGTTGGCGTCCAGACCGCCGGACAGCACCTTGCCGCTGGCAGGGATGATCGCGTTGTGCGCCCGGGCGAGGCGGGTGATGCTGTCGAGCAGGATCACCACATCCTTCTGGTGTTCCACGAGCCGTTTGGCCCTTTCGATCACCATCTCGGCGACCTGCACGTGCCGCTGGGGCGGTTCATCGAACGTGGAAGCAATGATCTCAGTGTTCACCTGTCGTGCCCAGTCGGTGACCTCTTCCGGCCGCTCGTCGATGAGCAGGACGATGAGCTTGATGTCCTTGTGGTTCTTCAGGATCGCCTTGGCGATGGCCTGGAGGAGCATGGTCTTGCCCGTCCGCGGCGGCGCAACGATCATGCCGCGCTGGCCCATGCCGATGGGCGTCACGAGGTCCATGGCGCGGGTGGTATAGTCCGTCGGCGAATGCTCCAGCTTGATCTTTTTTTCCGGATAGTAGGGCGTGAGGTTGTCGAAGAGGATCTTGGTGCGGGATATCTCGGGGTCCTCGTAGTTGACGGCGTCAACCTTGAGGAGGGCGAAGTAGCGCTCGCCTTCCTTGGGCGGCCGGATCTGGCCGGAGACCGTATCACCGGTGCGGATGTTGAACCTCCGTATCTGGGAGGGGGAGACGTAGATGTCGTCGGGGCCGGGGAGGTACATGTAGTCCGGCGCCCGCAGGAAGCCGAATCCGTCGGGAAGGATCTCGAGGACACCTTCGCCGAAGATCATGCCGTTCTTTTCGGTTTGGGCGTTCAGAATGGCGAAGATCAGGTCCTGCTTGCGCATGCCGCTCGCGCCCTCGACCTTGAGTTCGTCCGCCATGGTGGCAAGTTCGGCGATGTTCTTTCCTTTGAGTTCTACTAAGTTCATGGTTCTACTCCTTGGGCCGCAGTCTGCGGGTCGGCAGATGGGGCAGGGTGAAATGCGGGGAGGGGTTGGAACGACGGTGCGTTCTGCTCCTGGTCCGGTGATGTGAGGCAAGGCGAGAGAATGTCATCAGAGGGTCACGGCTCGTGTTTCATCAATGGCTGGTTATGTCTGTGAAAAATCGATCAAGTACCTTTCTGAATTGCGCCACGTGTTCTTAACGGGTTGATGTCGGATGCCGGCAGTTTGCTATAAGAGGTTAGTTGGGTTATTCGCTGGGTTAGTTAGAAGTTGAGAACGACGTACGAAAACTTATTAGACTATACCCGAGAACACGGCCTTTGTCAACAGATTATTTCATACTGTCAGATGGACCACGCGTCTTCGGCCGGACACTGTGCATTGTGCGGCGATGGCCGAATACTATAGATGGTCCCGCCGGCGACCTCACGCATGGCGCGGACGACGAAATTGACAAACCCGGGCAAACATGGTATAAACCGCGAAATTAACGGCTGGTGGACACCTGCCGTCCATCACGGAGGAAATCCTATGAAACGTGCCATGCTTATCCTTCTCGTCGCAGCAGCGGTCTTTTCCGGATGCAAGCAGCAGCAACAGGCCCAGTGGAGCCAGGGTCAGGCCGGCCAGAACCAGGTGGTGGCGCCCCCGGCCATGATCAAAAGCCCCCAGGAGGTCCAGCAGCTTGAGTCCCTGGCCAAGGAGAATCCCAGGAATGCCGACGCCTGGATCGCACTGGGGAATGCGCAGATGGATGCCCAGAGATTCGCCGAGGCGATCATTTCCTATCAGCGATCGCTGGAGCTTGACCCGAAGAACGTGAACGTTCGCGTCGATATGGGCACGTGCTATCGCGGCGTCGGTCAGCCGGAGAAGGCTATTGAGGAATACCGGAAGGGGATGAAGTTCGATCCCCGGCATCCCATGGCCCACATGAACGCCGGCGTCGTGCTTGCCAATGACCTGGGCCGCAGGGCGGAGGCCATCAAGGAGTTCGAAAAGTATCTTGAACTCGCTCCGAATGCGCCCAATGCCGCGGATATCCGGCAGGAGATCCAGAAGATGAAGGCCGCGAAGTAGTGATACAGTACTGCGTTCGAGAAAGGCCGGTTGAGATCGGCGGACGCATGGAGTTGTAATGCCAAGCGGACGTGGAGGTATAACGTTGCCGTTAACGTTAAGCGACGGACGGGCTGTGCGGAACGCGTGGATCGCCTGGGCCTTGCTGTTCTTGGTGACAGCGGCCATCATCGTGGGCGGGAGCGGCCGGACCGTCGTACCGGCCTACCGCGAAGGCGCGCTGAGCTGGATCGCAGGGGAAATCATCTATAAGCATCTCGGCGTGGGCGGATTCACCTACCTGCCGCAGGCCGCCATCCTGTTTATCCCCTTCTCTGTGGTCCCCGCGAGCGCCGGCGAGGTGCTCTGGCGGTTCGTCAATATCGGGGTGTTCGCAGCGGGTGTTTTCACTTTTGCCGGGCTCGCGCGCGGGAGGTCGGGAAAGGAACTTTTCCCGCTGATGACGATCGTGGCGCTCCCGATGGCGTGGGACTGCGCCCGCAACGGGCAGGCGACCCTGGCGCTGACCGGCCTGATGCTGCTGTCGGTCGCCGCGGCGGCGCAGCAGCGCTGGTGGCGGGCGACGCTGTGGCTGTCGCTCGGCATCTCCATCAAACCCCTGATGATCGTGCTGGTGCTGCTCATCATGGCCATCGACCGCCCTATGAGCTGGCGCGTTGCGCTGGGCATGCTGGCGACCGCGCTGGTGCCCTTCTTGATGCAGCATCCCGGGTACGTGGCCGAGCAATACGCGGCGTGCTGGAGGAACTTCACAACGGCCGTTTCTGTGGGCGCCGCGGAACACGGATGGACGTCCCCGTTCCACGCGTTGCGGCTCGTCGGCGTCGATATTCCGGAGATTGTCCAGACGGCGCTCCGCCTTGCCGCTGCGCTCGGGACGCTCGTTCTCTGCTGGCTGTCTCGCCGCCGTCATGATGCGGTCCGTTCGGCGATGTTCGTGTTCTCCCTTGCGGTGGCGTACCTGATGCTGTTCAGCCCGCGGACGGAGAACAACACCTATGCCATGCTCGGCCCCGCCATCGCCGTGTTCCTCGCCGGCGTCTATCTGATCGAGCAGCGGCGCGGGGAGGGCATCATGCTGAGCTGCATGGCCGGCGCCATTGTGGGCGGCCGCGTGATCGAGCGCCTGCTGACGCCGCATGCCGGGACCAGCTGGGTGTCACCCCTTGTTGCGGTCTGCTTCACCGCATACCTGCTGGTCCGGTTCTTCTCGGACACGCAGGGAACAAGAGAACAAGAACAGGGTCTTTGACACAGATAGAGGCGGATAAGATCCTATGAAGAGTCATGATCGTTCA
>CAYILT010000206.1:0-6255 GCA_964364055.1 uncultured Nitrospiraceae bacterium
TCAGTTCATCCATGCGTCCCTGGTTCGCGGAGCAGAAGACCGTATTGATCCCTAATTCGAAATTCCGGTATCGGCCGAGAAGGGGACGGAGCTTTTCATAGGTGTTCATTGTTTTTTGGAACGCGCCGGGCACACCCCGCAGAGCATCATGAGCGTCTTCGGGTCCGTCCAGGGACAGTTTGACCGCGACCGTGCTCTTCGGGCATTGCATCAGGATCGCTTCGGTCTGCTCCCGAATTCTGTCGGTAAGCAGGCCGTTCGTGGGCAGCAGGATGATGGCTGGTTTGTTGTTCTCATAGAAGGCCTTCGTGATCTCAACAAGGTCCTCGCGCAGGAAGATCTCCCCTCCGGAGAACGCGAGCCAGAGCAGCCGGCCCAGCGAGGCCGACACCTTCCGGACCTCGTCGAGCGTGAGCTCGGCTGCCGGGGGAACATTCTTACGGGAGAGATAGAAGCAGAAAGGACAGCGGGCGTTGCACTTCCGGGTCAGGAAGAAGGTGAACTGGATGGGCCTCCGTTTCCATATCACGGAGCCTATGTGACGAAAGGGTGAATAGGTCATTTGGATAAACACCTCATTCAACTCCCGCTCACGCGTCCAGGACCTTTCGCACCATGCGCAGGAGTTCAACAGGGGACGCCGGTTTCGAGATAAAATGCAGGTCCTTATCGAGAAGGCCTTTTTTATGAATGACGTTTGCGGTATAGCCGCTCATAAACAGGGCTTTCATCGCGGGATGGGTCTTTCGGATATCGTCGTAGACTTCTTTGCCGCTGTTTTTCGGCATTGTCACGTCAAGGAGCAAGAGGCGGACGCTGTCTTCATTGCCCGTGAATTTGTTGAGCGCTTTCTCACCGTCCTCCGCATCAATGACCGTATAGCCGGACCCCTCAAGCACGGTTTTCGTGAGTTTCCTGACTGCTGAATCGTCTTCGGCTAAAAGTATTGTTTCCACGCCGCCTGTTATACTGGTACGTTCTAGCGATAGCCTTTCTGTCTCTACCGCTGATTTAACAAGGGGAAGATAGATTTTGAACGTTGTCCCCTTCCCTGATTCGCTGTAGACATTGACATAGCCCTTATGCTGCTTTATCATCCCATACACCATCGCAAGGCCGAGGCCCGTGCCTTTTCCCGTCTCTTTAGTGGTAAAGAACGGTTCAAATATCCTCCTCCGGGTCTCTTCATCCATGCCGGCGCCCGTATCGGTCACGGAAATGACGGCGTATTCGCCGGGCTCTCCATAGGCATGGGTCTTTTTGTATTCCTCATCCAGTTCCATGAGCGCGGTCTCAATGGTCAGAAGCCCGCCCTCGGGCATGGCATCCCTCGCGTTCGTCGCGAGATTCATCAAGACCTGCTCCAGTTGACCGGCGTCCACCGACACGATCAAATCTCCATGGGCAAGCGCTGTCCTCAGTTCGATGTCCTCTCCGATGATTCTCGAAAGAAACCCCTCAACTCTTTTTATTATTTCATTTACCTTGAAGGGCTTCGGATCGAGTATCTGCTTCCTGCTGAAGGCAAGGAGGCTCTTGGTCAGCGTGGCGGCCCGTTGCGATGCGGCAAGGATCTGTTCGGCATTGTGTTTCAACGGATCGTCATCCCGCATCTTCATCAGCAAAATACTACCATACCCGATTATCACCGTAAGGATATTATTGAAATCATGGGCGATGCCACCCGCAAGCTGGCCCACGGCCTCCATTTTCTGCGCCTGGCGAAGCTGTTCTTCAAGTTTCTTCTGATCGGTAAAGTCAGCCAGGATGGCCATAATGCCGCTGACGTCCCCCCTCGAATCATAGAGAGGCGCCGCCGAGATCCTGACCTCGATGGGCGAGCCGTCCTTCCTCCGCCGGCGCGCCTCCACCTCGTTGAGCGTTTCGCCGCGCACCACCCGCTCGCACAATCCGCGGAACTCAGCCTGTTTGTCGTGAGGAACGATGGGCAGAGAGAGGCCGATCACTTCGTGAGCGCTCCAGCCGAAGATGCGCTCGGCTGCCTTGCTCCACGCCTTCACGTTCCCGGAGGGTTCGAGTGCAATGATGGCGAGCGGCGAGGACTGTATGAGCGCCTGGAGGGTCTCGTTGGTTTCCCGCAGCGCCTCTTCCATCCGCTTGCGGTCCGTAATATCGTGGAGGACCATGACCGTGCCGAGGTAGTCCCCGTCCCGTTTGATCGGCGAAATCGTGACCTCGAAGTCCCTGTCCCGGTAGGAGGCCTCGCCCGCATAGTACGCCAGCCTGCCTTCTTTGATCGCGTTGATTATTTCGGCGAACTGTTCTATGCCGCATCGGTAGCAGTGCAGAAGCTGATCGCCCAGGAATTCCGCGCTCGTTATCCCGAATATGTCCTCCGCCGCGGGATTGAGCAGCGCCACGCTGTCCTGTGAATCCGCGAATACGACACCCTCTTTCATGCCCCGGATGAGCGCTTCGAGCCGGGACTTCTCCGCCCGGAGAGACCTCTGCGACTCCTTCGCGAAGACATAGGCGAGGAAAAATGCGAGCAGCGCAATTACGATGCTGAACGCAATGATGCGGTCCTTCAATGCTTCAACCGGGGCAAACGCCTCTTTCGCGTCGATCTCGGCGAGCAGGGTCCAGCCCAACGAGGGGATGCACATGGACGCGCCGAGCACCTCGCTGCCGAGATAGTTTTGGTACACCGCCGTCATTTCCCTGCCGGCCGCGCACTCGAGCACGGGCGGCGATTCAACCCGCTGCTTCATGACCTCGCCGCCGTATATCGAGGGGGTAATGAGGAGCTTTCCCTTGTTCACGAGGTAAATGTTGAGCGTTTTTCTCTTGCCGGGCAAACTCGTAAGCGCGCCCTTCTCCAGCTGGAACTTTCCACTGAGTATCTTGTTCAGCTTGAGGGCGTCGTAAAAATTGATTATCACTCCTAAAAGGGACCCTGTTTCCCTGACCCTTAGCGGCGCGGAAACAGCAATATACGGACTCACGCCTTCAGCGATGCGAGGGGGTACGCGCAAATCGCTCATGTAAACGCCTTTTTTGCCATGGACAAAATAGTCGTCATCGGACTCACTCGCGCCTACCTCAGGCTCGTCCGTTGAGGAGATTATCTTTCCGTTCACGTCAGCCACGGAAATCAGGCGGATGCTCCTGTCGAGCGGCATTTTATTGCGCTTCAAATGGGCGTTCAGGTCTTTTTGCAGTTCTGCAAAGCGCGGACGTTGCGCGTCAAGCGCGCGCAGGGCCTCCGCGGTATCACGGATGAAGCCGTCGGACGAGAAGTCCATGGCACGCCCTTTTATGAGTTCGAAAAAGCTGTAGAGCTGACCCTCCCTGGCATCGGCAATGAGGGTCAGATCCTCGAGGGACTGTTTCTTCAGGGCGGCCTTTGCGGAGCTGTAGCTCAAGTATCCCAGCGTGGCCACGGGGATCAGGGCGGTGAGCACAAAGGCTGTTATGAGCTTCGCGGTAAACTTCATTTTATCTCCTCAGGGCTATGTATCCCCGGCCTGTTCTTTTCTTGCGGATTCTTTGCATGACCTTGCCTCTGTCAACGAGATGGCTCGCGCCGGAAAAGTCTGAAGTCATTACAAGCCGATGCTTGAGGCATCTCTTCCGGGTGGATTTTCCGCCGCGCGGCAGGCGCCTTGCTCCGTGGAAGATCTGCCGAGTAGTTACGATAAAATGTAACGGCGTGGGACAGTAAAAACCATTTAAGAAGCTTGTCAGGAGAGAGGGAGAAATATGGCTAAAAGGAAAAAAGACATTATCGTTCAACGGTTAGCCCTTCATTCCCCCTTTCTCGCTCTTTTTTCTCCATTTCTCCTCATGGTTTCGTTTCTGAACCTGGGCAGTTACCTATGAGAAAATATTCCGCTATGCCGAACAGAGCGCCGGTCCCGACAGCGAAGGCATAGAGCGTTGAATAGTATCCATAGGCAAGAAAAGCAAAAAACGTGCCCTTTGTTTCGGAGAATGCCCTGATCAGCCGCCTGTTGATGATGCTGTTCGATACGATGACCATTGGCATGGCGTACAGGAACGGAGCCTGACGAGAGAAGAGCCACAGCCCGAGGACGGCAAGACAGAGAAATCCGGAGAGCACATTCATCTTCAACTCCCGGGAAGCGGTTCCCGAGTCCGCCAGAAAATCCCTGTTCGCGAGGGTGTACCGCGTCCGGACAGGGAATTTTTCGATGATATCGACGGAGCGGTCAATCGAGCAGTCATCGACTACAATAACCTCCACGGTATCGTCAGCGCTTGAAAAGACCGACTCCAGACATTGTCCGATGGTGCGCGCGCCGCTGCGGTTGGGAATGATGCTCGAGATTTTCGGTATCACGGAGTCATTATAATGCCGGCCCGGGAAAAAAGGAACGATATTACAAGTTTGAGCGCATTGATCCGGCTCCTGTTCTGTTTTGGCCATTATCTCTGTCCTTTCTGTCCCGTTCAGGACAACCTCAATTATTAAGCATTTGATAAAACAACGGAATGCAAGTGGTATTTCTATTGCAGATTGAGTTCACAACATACCCAATCCATTGCTTGGTTTTTTTTTACGGTTTACGGGCGCAGGCGCTATCCCCATGAGAGAACATTAAAAAGGCTGGGTGCATATACAACCAATAAAGGAGGTAACAGTATGAGAAAACGGTTGTTGTTAATGGTAGTCGTTAGTATGTCTTTGCTGGCGTCATCGGGCGTGGTAACCGCGGCCCAATGGGCAAATCCTGCCCTGCTTGTCAGCGCGGACCAGGTGGAGCAGAACATCGCAAAAGCGGACTGGGTGGTGTTGGACTGCAGGAAGCTGGAGGAGTATGCCAAGGGACATATCCCCGGCGCCATCAGTCTGGGCAAGGAATGCAAGAAGGCATTGCGGGACGGGACGTCGAGGGTGTTCAAGTCCCCCGCAAAGTACGAAAGCATCCTGGGCAAGGCCGGCATCGGGAACAATACCCACGTCGTGTTCTATGGGGACATGAAGTCCAAGGCCATGGACGATGCAACGGTCGCCTTCTGGATCCTCGAGTACCTTGGACATACCGACAAGACCCACGTGCTGAACGGCGGGCTGGAGGCGTGGACACATGTCGGCAAAAAGCTTGACACCCAACCCACGATCAAGCTGGCCACGACCTTCAAGTCGAAGGTCGTGAAGAGCAGGATCGCGACGACCGAAGAGGTGCTCAAGATCGCCAAGGGACAGGAAAAGGGCGTGCAACTCATCGATTCCCGGACGAAAAATGAGTACGAAGGCGAGGACATCCGGAACGTCCGTGGCGGACGCATACCGAACTGCACGATCAGCGCGCCGCATGAAGCCACCTATGATACGGTGAAAGACCCGGCAACGGGCAAGGACAAATCCACCGGGGTGCTGAGCGCCGACAAGGTGGCGAAGGCCTATGCGACCCTGGACAAGAACAAGCGCACCATCGCATACTGCCAGACCGGCACGCGTTCGACGCTGGCCTACATGGAACTGCGGCTCCTGGGATTCAAGGACCCGGCGAACTACGACGACTCGTGGATCATCTACGGCGCAAACGAGAATTACCCGATAGAAGAAGAGCAGCGAAT
This sequence comes from uncultured Nitrospiraceae bacterium, assembly GCA_964364055.1. Classification (GTDB taxonomy): domain Bacteria; phylum Nitrospirota; class UBA9217; order UBA9217; family UBA9217; genus JAAXXJ01. The sequence goes on from CAYILT010000206.1 coordinate 5,566, forward strand.
CGACTTCTCGCGGATCAAGAAGCTCGAAGACGATGTGAAAAAGCTGAATGAACAGCTGAAGGCGCAGACGGAAAAGCACTAATGGCCATCAGCAAACCGGACCGGGCGGCAAAAGCCGTCCGGTCTTTTTTTCTTTTCGATGAATAAAGGTCTTGTGTCTCGCATCATTTTTGATATAATCGGTCATGACAGGTGGCGCACCAGGAGTCAAATATACGAAAGCAAGGAGGAAGGTTGCCATGGAAGAAAAGGCAAAAGGCTTGAGTGAGGACTGGCTGGCATTGTGGCTCGGTTTGTTTATTTTCGTCATTTCTTTATTCACGTTCAGCGGCACGGATCTTCTCGGATGGGGGATCAACACCTCGGTATGGACGGACCCCGCCAAGGCCATGTCTCCCGTATCGAAGTCGTTCAAGGGGGTAAGCGGAGAGATCACCAAGATCGACGGGCAGAAGCTGACCCTCAAAAAGGCCGACGGCAAAGAGGATACTCTCACCGTGCAGGAGAGCACGGCCAGCCTCAAGGTCGGGGACAAATACGAGAAAAAAGGGATGTCAGGCATGACCTCGCTCATCCTGACCTATCTCGCCATGCTGGCGGTCATGAGCATCGGCGCAAAGCTGATCGGTGCCGACGTCAAGAAGTTCGCGATCGGATTCACCGCCATTTTCTTTATCAGCTATGCGTGCT
>CAYILT010000207.1:0-6238 GCA_964364055.1 uncultured Nitrospiraceae bacterium
ACCGGGATTAAAGTGCTCGTGCGGGGCGGCGGCAGCGCCGTCGGGATCGAGGACCTGCGGAGCGCCAAGGTTGATTTTGCGGCATCATGCCGTTCAAAATCCGCGGGAGATCCTGAAGATGTCACCTTTATCCAGGTCGCCTGGGACGCCCTCGTCTTCATTGTCCATCCTTCAAACCCCATCACGTCCCTGTCGCTCGACAATGTCCGCGCGATCTATGCGGGCGGGACCACGAATTGGCGGCAGTTAAAAGGAGCAAGCTCGCCGATCAAGGTTTTTATCTCCCGTGCCAGACAGGGACTGTCCGGCGTCGAGGCGTTAACCAATGCGCTGGTCCTGAAGGGCAAGGAACCCGTGGAAACCCCGAACACCCTCTTTCTGGCATCAACGGCGATCGTCGAGCAGATGGTGGAAACGACGCCCGGGGGTTTCGCCACGACGGGGTACACCAGCGCGCGAAAACGCCATGTCAAGATGCTGAAAGTCGACGGGATCGCGCCGACCATCGGGAGCATCATTCAACAACGGTATCCGCTGAAGCGTCCGCTCTTCATCCTCCTTCCGAAAGATCCGAAGCCCGCGGCCAGAAAATTCGTCGATTTCGTCCTGAGCAGGGACGGTCAGAAGTACCTCCGGTCGCTGAACGTCGTGTCGCTCCTTGATGTCAAATGAAGCTCTCCCTGCGCACAAAGGTGTCTCTGGTCATCACGGCGATCATCATCGTGATCAGCGGGGTCAGCACCTGCCTCTTCACCACGGCCCAGAGCCGCAGCAAGGAAAAGGGCAGTATCCAGCGGGGCGAGGCGCTTTCCTACGCCCTCGCCAAGGCGGCTGAAGAGGGACTGCTCAAGGAAGACCTCAACCTCATCAAGAAAACGTCGTCTCTCCTCCAGGCCGAAGATGTCACGCTGGTCCAGGTCTATTCGAACATCTGGAACATCGTCGACGCCTATCCGTTCGACCAGCTCAAGAGCCCTCTGCATCCTGACGCCCTGGAGCACTTCCGGAGCTCCTCCACGCCGTTCCACGTCGAGCTCAGTGATGGTTATGACTTCTACACCCCCATCGAGTTCAAGGCATTCGAGGAAGCACCGAACATCACCATCGGGTATGTCCGGCTGATGTTGTCGACGGATACCATCAAACAGGAGATCAGGCGGGCCGTTATCGTCAATATCCTGGTCTCCGCGGTCATCACACTGATCGCGATCCTCTCGATCAATATCCTCATCGGCCGGCTCGTCGTCAGGCCGGTCATGGCCCTCCACCGTTCCGTCGCCGATTTCAAGAACGGGGTCCTGTACCGGGAGACCGTCCCTTCCCCTCATGCCTCAGACGAGCTCAAGGACCTCACGCGGGAATTCAACCTCCTTTTCAGAACGCTCAAGGACCGGGAGGAACAACTCGTTGAATCAGACCGGAGGATCCGCTCCCTCTTCGAGCGGGTGGAGCACGGTATTTTCCGGCTTGACCTGAACGGCGCCATCATCGAGGCGAACAACCGATTCCAGTCCCTGTTCGGCGATGCAAGAGCGCTGTGCGAGATCCTCGTAGGAGACCAGTCCTCCCCGGACTGCATCAGGAAGGCCACTGAGGAGAACTCCCTGCACCTGGATAGTAAAGCCGTTGCCCGAAACGGGGCCGAGCTGATGGTGTCGCTCTCGCTCTATCCGGAAAAGGACCCCATGGGTACGGTCGTGGGATTCGACGGATACATCATCGATATCACGGAAAAAAGACGGCTGGAAGAACGGCTCGTCCGGGCCCAGAAGATGGAAGCGATCGGCACTCTCGCGGGCGGTCTGGCCCACGACTACAACAACCTCCTGACAGCCATTCTCGGATACTCATCGATGCTCCTCAAGAAGCTTCAGGCGCATGAGCCGTTCTACAAACCCGTGTCCATTATCCACGAGGCTGCGAAGCGGGGCGCCGAGCTCGGAAGAAAGATCCTCACAATCACGCGAAAAGAACAACGGGAGGTAAAACCGGTCGATCTGAACGAAATCGTGCGCACTTCCCTCGAATTGCTCCAGCGGAGCCTGCCCAAGGATATCGAGATCATCACGCACCTCGCAGACGGGCTCCCGTTGACCCAAGCCGATCAGTCTCAGTTGCAGCAGGTGATCATCAATCTCGCGGTCAATGCCCGCGACGCCATGCCCGGCGGTGGAAAACTGACCATCGAGACATCCCTGTCCGGGGTGAACGGGACCGGCGGACCAGCGCCGGATGCCCGGACGGGCGGAATGATCAAGCTTTCCGTCGCGGACAACGGGGCGGGGATCGACGCGGAAACACAGGCGAAAATATTTGATCCGTTCTTTACGACCAAGGACGTGGGTAAGGGCACCGGCCTCGGGCTCTATATCGTCCATTCCATCGTCCACAACCACGGCGGACACATCAACGTCTACAGCGAGCCCGCCCGCGGAACCCAGTTCACCATATACCTGCCGGTCATCGCACCCGATGCCGGCACAACGACCTGTCCCGAGGTCACCGAGGTCACGGGTTCCGGAACCATCCTGGTCATCGATGACGAGCCCCACGTCAGGGAAATGTGCAGGGACATGCTGGGCGCTCTCGGTTATACGGTCCTGCTTGCCGAGAACGGCATGGCGGGGATCAAGACCTACCGTGAAGGTCAACGGAAGATCGACCTGGTCATTCTCGACATGATCATGCCCAAAATGGGCGGCCCCGAGGTGTTCGCAACGCTCAAGACCATTGACCCCGCGGTGAAAGTCCTGCTCTATTCCGGATACAGCAACAGCAGCCTTGTCGGCATCGATGAGCTGCTGAAGCGCGGTGTCTCGGGTTTCATCCAGAAGCCGTTCTCCGCGGAGGACATCAGCGTTGCCATCAAAAAAGCCCTGTCCTGAAAAGACCTTTCTCTTGCAAAATATCACCCCCTACGCTACAGTATCGGCATGCGGAAGCATCTTGCCAACTTCCTGTTCCATCTCAGGAATGAGAAAAACGTCTCCCCCCACACCGAACGCAGCTACCGCTCCGACCTGGAACAGCTGGCCGAATTCCTCGGTGATCGTGACCTCGCCGGCATCGGCCACCAGGACCTGCGGCAGTTCCTCGGCCATCTCATCACCCGGAAGGTAAAAAAATCCTCGCTCGCCCGCAAGCTCTCGGCTGTCCGCGCATTCTTCAAGTACCTGAACCGCGAGGGGATCGTGCCGGGCAATCCGGCACGGCTAATTGCGACGCCCAAACAGGACAAGCGCCTGCCTGCCGTCCTGACCGTGGACGATGCCCTGCGGCTCATGAACGCGCCGGAGGGCGGCGCAGTCACGGACCTCCGGGACCGCGCCGTGCTCGAGACACTCTACTCGACCGGCATCCGCGCCAGCGAGCTGGTAGGGATCAATTTCGAGGACATCAACCGGAATGACCGTCTCATCCGCATCCGGGGCAAAGGACGCAAAGAGCGCATCGTGCCGGTGGGCCGCAAGGCCCTCGATGCCATCGATGCCTACTGGGCCCGGAAGAACGACAAGGACAAAGGTACGCCGGTCTTCACCGGCCCTTCAGGAAAACGCTTGACAGCCCGAACGGTTCAGCGTATTTTAGGTAACTATCGGAAAAAGCTGGGTCTTTCGCAGAAGGCCAGTCCCCACACGCTCCGCCACAGCTTTGCGACGCACCTGCTGGAATCGGGCGCTGACCTCCGGGCGATCCAGGAGCTCCTCGGACATGCCAGCCTGTCCACGACCCAGCGGTACACGCATGTGAACCTTGATTCCCTGATGGAGACCTATGACAAGGCGCACCCGAGGGCGAGAAAGAGATAGCGGGATGTGGGAAGGGGGACGCAGGAGGGGGTATGTTACCTCCGACTTCCCCGTGAGCGAAGCGAACGGACTTCCGTCATCCCTCGATCAGTTCAGGAGCAGTCGTTCATCTTTAATACGATAGAAGTACGAGATTTGCCGCTGCGGCGGAATTGGCGGACGCAAGGACTTAAAATCCCACAGCAGGAGACGCCCTGCCGGTTTGACTCAGGGCGGCGGCATTTGCATTGTTTTGAAGACCGTTGAAAATAAACCGCCCCGCATCGCTGCGGAGCATTACAAGTTAAAGGCAACTATGCCTTAAACAACCGGTGTTTACAAAATATATGAAATCGCACAAAGGGAGGTTACGGGATATGAGGAAAGCAAAATGGCTGCTTTTTGCGTTAGCGCTTGGTTTACTTTCGGTTGGATGCGCAAAACTTAATTACGAAGAAATAGCACCCAATGCCGCCGCTTTTAAGCCAAGGGCCGTGGTCATTCTACCGGTTAAGATGCCGGAGGGTATGGACCTGGAATCCGAGACAGCAAGCAATGTCATTACTGATGCGCTTAATAAAATCAATCATTTTGGACGCGTCATAGACCCCGCTACTGTCCGTGCGCAAATGGCTGCTAATAAGGCATTACAAGATACGATCATAAATTATCTCGCTAAGTTACGCATGCTCGGGGTTTCTGAAAAAGAACTGTCAAAAAAGATAGGCGCGGCTTATCATGCCGACACGTTGATCATTGTAGATATAGGTCGGTGGGGTACTATGCGTTGGGGCGGTAAAGGTTATGCGGAAGTTTCTTTCTCCATAAAGATGGTAGACAGCGCTACGGGTACCATAATATGGAAAGCAGGCCATGCGGATCAGCGGGACTATTTGCTTTTCAAACCCAATATCGCAGATATGGGCCGCGATCTCGCCTTGTATATTTTTGAACACAATCCAACAAGGCCGCAAAAATAAGGGAGGATCGCATTGATTGATCATAAAAGCTTCAGCAACATCTTCTGGTGAAAGCGAAGTCGTTCATTAAATTCCTGGAGGCGCCATGGCTGAAATAACTCCATTGCACGCAACCACCATCCTCTCGGTCAGACGGAACGGGAAGACCGCCATTGCCGGCGACGGGCAGGTAACCGTCGGGAACACCATCATGAAGAGCAACGCCAGGAAAGTACGCACGATGTACAACGACAAGGTCCTCGCGGGGTTCGCCGGCGCCACTGCCGACGCGTTCACCCTCTTCGAGAGGTTCGAAGCGAAGCTCGAACAGTACCACGGGAACCTCACGCGCGCGGCCGTGGAACTCGCCAAGGACTGGCGGACCGACAAGGTCCTCCGCCGGCTCGAGGCGCTGATGATCGTCGCCGATGCCGAACGTTCTTTCGTCCTTTCGGGGAACGGCGACGTCATCGAGCCCGAGGACGGCATCGCCGCCATCGGCTCCGGCGGTCCTTACGCGCTTGCAGCCGCACGGGCCCTCGTGGAGCATACGGATTTTGGATCACGGAAGATCGTGGAAGCGGCCATGCAGATCGCCGGAGATATCTGCATCTATACGAACAAGGAGATCACGGTAGAGGAGTTGTAACGGTCACGGTTACGAGGCCCGTTTCGTCGTTCGGTTGCGTTGTTCTGCTCTAGGACGTAACCGTCAGACGCTAAACGATACGGGCCTCGTAACCGTGACCGTTGAACTGCTCATGCCAAAAAAAGCTTCGTAACCGTAACCGTTTCACACTACACTAGGGAGTAAATCTTGAAAGACACCCTGACGCCCCGCGAGATCGTCGCGGAACTGGACAACTACATCATCGGCCAGAACAAGGCAAAGCGCGCCGTGGCCATCGCGCTCCGGAACCGCTGGCGGCGCCAGCGCCTTTCCGGGGACCTGCGCGACGAGGTGATGCCGAAGAACATCATCATGATCGGTCCCACGGGCGTGGGCAAGACAGAGATCGCCCGCCGGCTCGCCCGGCTCGTGAACGCCCCGTTCCTCAAGATCGAGGCGTCGAAGTTCACGGAAGTGGGCTACGTGGGACGTGACGTGGATTCCATCATCCGCGACCTCACCGAGATCGGCGTCAACATGGTAAAGGCCGAGATGTCGGAGCAGGTGAGGGAAAAGGCCGCGGCCCTGGCCGAGGAACGGCTCCTCGACCTGCTCCTGCCCCCGCTCCGGTCCGCTGCCGTCGAGGCCACGACGGAGGAACAGCGGAAACAGCAGGAGCAACATGCCACGACCCGTGAAAAGCTCCGCCAGCAGCTTCAGTCCGGCAAGCTCGATGAACGGATGGTGGAGCTCGACGCCAGGGAAAAGGTGATGCCCTTCGGCATCATCTCGAACGTGGGCATGGAAGAGATCGAGATGAACCTGAAGGAAATGCTCGGCGGCCTGCTTCCCGAAAAGACCAAGAAGCGGAAGTTCAAGGT
>CAYILT010000208.1:0-6212 GCA_964364055.1 uncultured Nitrospiraceae bacterium
GAAGAGCGCCTCAGATCGCGGTTCGAAGCGGGCCTTATTGCGGACATCCAGGCGCCGGACCTGGAAACGCGCATCGCAATCTTGAAAAAGAAAGCCGACCACCAGCATATCCGGCTGCCCGATGCCGTTGCGGAATATCTTGCCACGATTCTTAAGAACAACATCCGCGAGCTTGAAGGGGGGCTCATGAGGCTGGGTGCGATCGCCTCTCTGACGAACACGGAGATCACCGTCGATCTGGCGAAGGCGGAGATGAAACACCTGGCCAATCTGCGGGAAAAGGTGATCACCAACGAGCTTATTCAGAAGGTCGTTGCGGAGTCCTTCGGGGTGAAACCATCAGACCTCAAGTCCAAACGGCGCACCAGAACGGTTGTTCTGCCCCGCCAGGTTGCCATGTATCTTTGCCGGCAGCTTGCCGGCTCCTCTCTCCCGGAGATCGGCAATTTTTTCGGTGGAAAGGACCATAGCACCGTTATCCACTCCTGCAGGGTCATCGAAGAAAAAAGAGAAAAAGACCCCGAGCTCAAGGTCCGCATCGAGATGCTGATAAAGCAGCTAAAGTCTTGAATATTTGGTTCTTTTCGTGGGAAATTTGTGTTGCTATTTACCAGGCTTTCTGATAGTATTGACCATCTCGAGGGAGGCTTTCTGAATGAAACTAAAGATAAAGAAAGACGAAATCCTCAAAGGTTTACAGCGAATTCAGGGCGTGGTCGATAAAAAGAACACCATGCCGATCCTTTCCAACATGCTTCTCGTTGCGGACGGAACGGGCATTGAGATCATCGCGACAGACCTTGAGATCGGCCTGCGCGGACGCTATGCGGCGGACGTGGAGAAACCCGGCGCCGTAACGGTCTCGGCGAAGAAGATGTTCGAGATCGTGCGGGAACTGCCGGAAGAGGACATTCAGATCCGCGTGGAAGAGGGAAACTGGGTGAAGATCGTGTCCGGTCACTCCCAGTTCAAGCTGGTTGGCCTGCCGAAAGAAGAGTATCCAAGCATGCCCGATGTGGCCGAAGAGGGCATGATCACCATGGACGGGGTAACCCTCCGTGATATGATCAGGAAAACACTGTACGCCGCCGGCGAGAACGACGCGCGGTATGTGCTGAATGGCCTCTACGTCCATCTTTCGCCGGCCAAGGGCGGTCTCAATATCAGGATGGTGGGCACCGATGGCCACCGCCTCTCCATGATCGACCGGATCGTGGAAGCCAAGCACAAAGAGGAAAGCGTTATTGTCCCGAAGAAAGCAATGAGTGAGATCCGCCGCCTGCTTGAAGAGGACTCGTCCCAGGAAGGGTTCCAGATAGGGTTCAGTAAGAACCACGCATTGTTCAAACGGGACGGCCTGGTGATGGTCTCCAAGCTCATTGACGGCAACTATCCCAACTATCAGCAAGTGCTCCCTACGCAAAACACCAAGAAAGTAGCGGTGTCCAAAGATATCTTTATGCATGCGGTAAAGCGCGTTTCGATCCTGTCAAAAGAAAAGACGAACGCCGTGAAGCTTCAGCTCGAGAAAAACACGCTCTTGCTGTCCACGAACAATCCCGAAGTGGGGGAGGCGAACGAAGAGCTTTCCATCGATTACACAGGCGAGAGCATCTCCATAGGCTTCAATTCGCGCTACCTTATGGACGTGCTCCTGGCCATGGACCGGGAGACCATCACGCTGGAACTTAACGACTCCCTCAGCCCCTGCCTTGTCAAGGAAGAGGGGAATGATGCTTACAAATGCGTCGTCATGCCGATGCGCGTATAACCGCCCTTCTTCATAAAAGGGCGACTGGAACGGTTTAGATTGGAAATCGAAAACCTCACCGGAGAACAGTATCTTCCAATCACTGTTTTACATCGTATAAAGTGCAATTCAGTAATGGTGTGAGGGATTGACCGCAGTGCGCGGTCGAATCCCTCTTTTTACGAGGAGCGGATGGAATACACGGCAGACAGCATAAAAGTGCTCGAGGGTCTTGAGGCGGTGCGAAAGCGGCCGGCCATGTACATCGGCAGCACGGGAAGCATTGGTCTTCACCACCTGGTCTATGAGATCGTGGACAACAGCGTGGACGAGGCCATGGCCGATTTCTGCAAGAACATCGATGTTTTCATCCATGTTGACAACAGCATTACCGTCATAGACGACGGCCGGGGAATTCCCACGGAAATGCACAGCATCCAGAAACGCTCAGCCGCCGAGGTGGCCCTTACCGTGCTGCACGCCGGCGGCAAGTTCGACGGCAACGCGTACAAGGTCTCGGGCGGCCTGCACGGCGTGGGCGTCTCCGTGGTGAACGCGCTGTCCGAGTGGCTCGAGCTCGAGATCAAGCAGAAGGGGCAGGTTTTCCAGCAGCGCTACGAACGCGGCAAGCCGCTGGCGCCTCTGGCCGTGACCGGCACGACCACCGCCACGGGAACGAAGGTCACGTTCAAGCCGGACTTCCAGATCTTCGAAGACCGGGAGTACAGCTACGACATCCTTTCCACGCGGCTTCGCGAGCTGGCCTTCCTGAACCGGGGCATCAAGATCACGATCCAGGATGAGCGTTCCGGCAAGAAGCAGACATTCCTGTACGAAGGCGGCATCGCCTCGTTCATCGAACACCTGAACAAGAACAAAACGGCGCTCCATCCCGCGCCGATCTACCTCCAGAAGGACCGTGAAGGCCTCTTCATCGAGATCGCCCTCCAGTATAATGACAGCTATGTCGAACAGGTCTTTGCCTTCGCGAACAACATCAATACCCACGAAGGCGGCACGCATCTCATCGGCTTCAAGTCCGCCCTTACGAGGTCTCTGAACAGTTACGCTGTTTCAAGCGGCTTGCTCAAGAGCACCGATGAGGCGCTCTCCGGAGAGGACGTGCGCGAAGGGCTGACGGCCGTGGTAAACGTGCGCCTCGCCAACCCTCAGTTCGAGGGCCAGACCAAGACAAAGCTGGGAAACAGCGAGATCAAAGGCATCGTCGAGACCATGGTGAACGAGGCCCTCGGCGCATACCTCGAGGAGAACCCGCAGATCGCGCGAAAGATCGCGGAAAAATCCCTGAACGCCGCGCGGGCCCGCGAGGCTGCCCGCAAGGCGCGGGAGCTCACCCGGCGCAAGGGACTTCTTGATTCCACATCGCTCCCCGGCAAGCTTGCCGACTGCCAGGAGAAGGACCCGGCGCTCTCGGAACTCTTTATTGTCGAGGGCGACTCGGCAGGCGGCTCCGCCAAGCAGGGCCGGGACCGCAAGAACCAGGCCATCCTGCCGCTGAAAGGCAAGATCCTGAACGTGGAAAAAGCGCGCTTCGACAAGATGCTCTCCAGCGACGAGATCAAGGTCCTGATCACCGCACTGGGCACAAGCATCGGGCCGGAGGAGTTCGATATCGCCAAGCTCAGGTATCACAAGATCATCATCATGACCGATGCCGACGTCGATGGCGCGCATATCCGGACGCTTCTGCTCACGTTCTTCTACCGCCAGATGCCCCTGATCATCGAGCGGGGCTACCTCTATATCGCCCAGCCGCCGCTCTTTAAAGTAAAACGGGGAAAGACCGAGCGCTATATCAAGGACGATTCGCGTATGGAGGACTTCCTGCTCGACCTTGCCGCCGAGGACGCGGAGCTCTTTTCGCCGGAGCAGGACGCATGGCTTACGGGCGAGCGTCTGACCAGCACGCTCAAGAAGCTGGTACAGTTCGAGAAGAACCTCGAGAAGTTCAAGCGAAAGCGGCTCGATACGGTGGTTCTCCGGGCCGTGCTCCTGGACAGGGCCTTCAGTAAGACCGCGCTGAAAGAGGAGGCGAACCTGAAAACGCTGGCTGCCTCCATCGAAAACCATGTCAAGCAGTTCCATCCCAAGACCCGGATCGACTGGGCCATCGAACCGGATGAGGAGCACCAGGCCTTCAAACTCCGGTTCGATACCAAATGGGACGCGATCCACTCAAGCATCGTCTTCGACGAGAACTTCGTGACCACGCCCGAGTTCCGGGAGCTCCAGAGCCTGTCCCCGGCCATTCTCGGACTGGACGGCCCTGCCTACCGGTTGCGGGAGAAGGGCGAAGAGAAAAGCTTCAGTGACACGGACAAGCTGGTCCATTTTATCCTTGAGCTCGGAAAGAAGGGACTCTCGATCCAGCGATACAAAGGTCTCGGCGAGATGAACCCGGACCAGCTGTGGGAGACCACCATGACGCCGGAGAAGCGGACGCTTTTGCAAGTTACCGTCGAGGACTCGGTCAAGGCCGACGAGATCTTTACCATCCTCATGGGAGACCAGGTCGAGCCACGCAGGGCCTTCATCCAGCGCCACGCGCTCGAGGCCAGGAACCTGGATATTTAACCGCACGAGCTGCGATCCGCGCACCATCTATGTCTCGCTTGCAGGAGACCGGGGGGCAGACCTGCAAGACCTCCGGGAAGACCCCGGGTGCATGAAGATCGTCGAATAGCGCGTCGAGCCGAACAGGAAATCATACCAAGATCATGGAACAACAGGAAATTAAAACACAGATAAACATCGAGCAGGAGATGAAGACCGCCTATCTCGATTACTCGATGAGCGTGATCGTCGGCCGGGCCCTTCCTGACGTGCGGGACGGCTTGAAGCCGGTGCACCGCCGGATCCTGTACGCCATGTTCCGGGAAGGGCTCCTGCATAACAAGAGATATTCCAAGAGCGCCGGCGTTGTCGGCGAGGTGCTCAAGAAATATCATCCCCACGGCGACAGCGCGGTCTACGACACCATGGTGCGCATGGCGCAGGATTTCAACATGCGCTATCCGCTCGTGGACGGCCAGGGGAACTTCGGGTCCATTGACGGCGACTCCGCGGCGGCCTACCGGTATACCGAAGCGCGGCTCACGAAATTGGCGGAAGAACTGCTCGCGGACATCGACAAGGAGACCGTTGAGTTCGTCCCGAACTTCGATGACACGACCGTTGAGCCCGCGGTGCTTCCCACGCGCGTTCCGAACCTGCTGATCAACGGCTCCTCAGGCATTGCCGTGGGTATGGCCACGAACATTCCGCCGCACAATCTTGCCGAGGTCGTCGATGGTCTGGTGATGATGATCGACAACCCCGAGGTGACGATCCCCGAGCTCATGACCGTGATCAAGGGCCCGGACTTTCCGACGGCCGGCTTCATCCACGGCTATGAGGGGATCCGCCAGGCCTACCTGACCGGCCGGGGCATTATCCAGATGCGTGCCCGCGCAACCATCGAGGAAGGAAAGGGCGACCGGGAGAGCATTGTCATCACGGAGCTGCCGTACCAGGTGAACAAGTCGAGGCTCCTTGCGAACATCGGCGAGCTCATCCGGGACAAAAAGATCACCGGCATTGCCGAACTCCGGGATGAGTCGGACCGACAGGGCATGCGTGTCGTGGCCGATCTCAAGAAGGGCGAGATCGCGAGCGTTATCCTGAACCAGCTGTACAAGCACACGGCGCTTCAGTCCACCTTCGGCGTGATCATGCTGGCGCTGGTGAACAACCAGCCCCGGGTCCTGAACCTCCGGCGCATCCTGTCGAGCTTCCTCCAGCACCGGCGCGAAGTGGTCATCCGCAGGACCAAGTTCGACCTTCGGAAGGCCGAAGAACGCGCCCATATCCTGCTGGGACTCAAGATCGCCCTTGATAATCTCGATGCCGTCATTGCCCTCATCAAGGCGTCCGGGAGCCCCGATGAGGCCAGGAGCGGTCTTGTGCGCGAGTTCAAGCTCTCGGAGATCCAGGCCCAGGCAATCCTCGAGATGCGGCTTCAGCGCCTGACCGGTCTTGAGCGCGACAAGATCCTCACCGAATACGAAGCAACGCTCAAAGAGATCGCGCGGCTGAATGAGATCCTGGGTTCTGACTCGCAGGTCATGAAGATCATCCGCGACGAGGTCATGGCGCTTAAAGCGGAGTACGGGGACGCCCGTAGAACCGAGATCGTGGCCCAGACCACGGAGATCGGCATCGAGGACCTGATCAAGGACGCAGAGATGGTGATCACCATCTCTCATGCCGGCTACATCAAGCGCAACCCGCTGACGAACTACCGGGCGCAGAAGCGCGGTGGCAAGGGCAAGATCGGCATGGAGACCAGGGAAGAGGACTTCGTGGAGCGTCTGTTCATGGCCACCATGCACAGCTACATCCTATTCTTCACGAACAAGGGCCGCGTGTACTGGCTCAAGGTGCACCAGCTCCCCGAGGCGGG
>CAYILT010000209.1:0-6163 GCA_964364055.1 uncultured Nitrospiraceae bacterium
TCATGTTCAAATTGCTGATACGGGTCTTGATATCCATGGAACATCCTCCCTATTCTTTCCTGTATTCTCATCGAACAGCGGCAGGACTGCACCAGCAGCCCTGCCGCCCGATGTTTGACTATTTATAGATCCCGCACCCGAAGATAAGTTCCCCGTGCCGCTCTATGTATGCCCGCTTATGTCCGATCAGCTTGGTGAGCGGGTCGGTGAACGTGTAATCCTGCCACCCGCTGCCCTTGGTCTTTGCGATCTCGATGCGCTCCTTGACGAATTCCTTGCCGTTCGCATCCTTCATATCGATCAGCTCCTTGCCGATCATCTTCAGATTCTGTCCATGCGCCACGACCTTACCGTTGATATCGTACACGAACACATAGAGGTCCCGGTCCGTGAACTGCCCCTTGGGGTTGTTGACCTCGGCAAAAACCGCATCATTTCCCTTGGCCTTTGCCATCGCAATGGCCTTTTTCACCATCGCCTCTGCCTCTGCTGCTGTCCCGCGCTTTTCCGCCGCAAAACCATTGCCCGAAAAACCGAACATCACAATCACCGCCATCCCGATCATTACCAGCTTTTTCATGACTCTTCTCCTTCTTCTATAGTATTTGTTCCATGGATACGCTGTTGTTTTCTGTCCTCAATTCCTGCGTGCCTGTTCGACCATCTTCAGCGTAACACGCTCCTCTGCCGGCGTCTTCAACGCCGTTCCGCATGATTTCGACGAACGTGTCCACAACCGTGGGGTCGAATTGTTTCCCTGCAAAGGCCCTGATCTCTGCAATTGCTTTTTCATCGGTGCCTGCGCCGCGATAGGGCCTGTCCGAGATAATGGCGTCGTACGTATCGGCCACGGAGATAATTCGAGCGGATATCGGGATGGCGTCGCCCGACAGTCCTGCGGGATACCCCGAGCCGTTATGCCGCTCATGGTGATGCAGGATCGCCGGAAGCAGGGATTCGAACTGCTTCAACGGCTGCAGTATTTCCACCCCTTTCTGGGTATGGCAGCGAATGATGCCGAATTCTTCTTCCGTGAGCGGTCCCTGTTTCGCCAGAATGCTGTCGCTTATCCCGATCTTCCCGATATCGTGCAGCAGCGACGCGGCCCTGACATCGGCTACTTCATCCATTGAAAGGCCGAGGTTCTCAGCGATCCTGGATGAAATCTCGCTGACACGCATGCTGTGGCCGTAGGTCCCCAGATCCCTTTTTTCCACGGTTCGCGATAACGTCACCAGAACGGACAGATAGGTCTGCTTCAGTTCGGCTGTTTTTTCCTGGACCGTCAGTTCCAGCCCCGCCAGAAGGTCCTTTCTTTGCTGTTCCAGCTCTATCTTTCTATTCACGTGCTCGATGCTTACCAGCAGGTCCTCGAAGCGGAACGGTTTACGCAGGAAATCAGCGATCCCGTTCTTGAGCGCGCGGATGGCCGTTTCGATGTTCGGATTGCCGGTCATGATCACAAAATGAAGGCTCGGGTCGGCCTTTCTCAACTGATCAATGAGTTCCAGACCTTCCATGGACCCGAGATTATTGTCAACGTATGCCATCCGGAACGGCTCCTCTGACACGAGCCGGAGGGCCTCGGCGGGTGTTGCGGCTGTTGCGACATCCCACCCGATTTCCTTGAACATGCAGGCGAGAGCGTCAAGAATCCTGACTTCATCGTCAACGAGCAATATCCTGGAGGTCATATCAGGGTCTATCCTTCCGGCGCGGGACGAGGAGCTGAAACCGCCTGCCAGCCCGCTGCATTGTCATACAGAGAGCAAGTGCTGTGCCATTTCGGAACACATTGAATTGTTTAGGTATCAGTGGAATGAAGATGCGGTAATGCTGGACAGGTTGTCACTATGGCCCGACAACTTGTCAGCGAGGGGGTATTACCGGGGAAGGGTTATCGTGAATGCCGCGCCATGGCCTTGTTCAGAGACCGCGGTAAGAGAACCGCGATGATTGACAATGATCCGATGGGCTATGGAAAGACCGAGTCCCGTGCCTCCTTTCTCGGTCTTCGTCGTAAAGAACGGCTGAAAGATCTTCTGGAGTTGGTCGGGGGGGATCCCCGGGCCGCTATCGTTGATCCTGACCCATGCGCTGCCCGCCTCCGCTCCGGTCTCGACCGTGATCGCGCCTTTGTTCTCCATGGCGTCAAGGGCATTTATCAGGAGCACGAGAAAGACCTGCCGCAGCTCTCCCTCGTTCCCGCTGACCAGCAGCCTCTCTCCGTATTTTTTTGTTACCGTTACATTCCTCAGTCTTCCCTGGTAGCCTACGAGATCAATGGCCTTGTCGAGCAGATGATGCACATCGATATCGGATTTGCTCAGCGTCGTCTGGCGCGAGAACGAAAGCATGTTGCTCGTGATGTCCCTGCAGCGCAGCACTTCCTCGTCGATGATCTTGAGATACTTCTCGAACTGTGCATGGTCGTAGCTGTCCTTAGTAACCCTCATGAGCAGCATTTCCGCGCAGATCATGACCGATTCGAGCGGATTGTTGATCTCGTGGGCAATGCCCGAAGCCATCTGGCCCAGCGAAGCCAGCCGCTCGGTCATGATCATCCGCATCTCCCGCTCCTTTTCCGCGGTGATGTCCCGGGCGATGTGGATGGAGCCGATGAGGCTTCCGTCAGGCGCGTAGTAGGGGTAGGTGGAGATGCGCAGCGTCTTGCCGGAGACCGCGTCCACGTACTCTTCTGTTGCGGGCTTTCCGTCGGCCAGCGTCCGCGCATGCGGACAGCCGGGCGCCGGTGCGGCGGCGGCGCCATGCAGCAGCTCATAGCACTTCTTGCCGATCACCTGCTGGTACGGCAAACCCACATGCTCGGCGAAGGCCTTGTTGACCCTGACGATGTTAAAGTCCCGGTCATGGATCGATATGAGGTCCGTGATGCTGTCGAACGTGTCCTGCCACTCCTTCTGCGAGCGGCTGACCGCCCCGAGGGCCTTCTGAATATCGGTGATGAGCTTTTCCCGTTCCTTTTCCGCCTTCTTGCGCTCACTGATGTCCCGCACGATCGACTGGACATGCAGGCCCGAACTCAGTTCTATCCGGTTCAGGCTCACTTCCGCCTCAAAGGAGGCGCCATCGAGTTTGCAATACTGCCACTCAAAGAACTGGGGTTCACCGGCGCGGGCCGCTGTGATCTTCTCAAGGAATAGTGCCCGTGAATCCTTCCCGTCCGGCTGCACCGCCGGAGAGAACCGGACCGGTGTTGCACCCAGGAGATGCTCCCAGGAGCACCCGAACATTTTCAGAGCGCTGTTATTGCACTCGACAATCCGTTCCCCCTCCATCAGGAAGATGGCGTCTCCGGCGGAGTCAAAGAGCATCCGGTAGCGCCGTTCGCTCTCGTGGAGTTTTTCCTCTATCCGTTTTCTACTCGTGATGTCGCGCACCACGACGAGCACCATGGCCGCGCTCCCGATCGTGGCAAGTCGCATGTTGATCTCTCCCCAGAACAGTTGCCCGTCCTTGTGCCGGAAATGCCATTCGAACAGGCGGGGCTTTCCTGCGGCGGCCTTTTTGATCCAGGTGACGAACTTCTCATGGGTGTAGGGCGGTTCGCCGGAGCTAATGTCTCCCACGACGATCCCGCGAGCCTCGTCCCGCGTAAAGCCGAACATATCGCTCATTCTCCGATTCACGTCCAGAATTGCACCGGTGTCCGCGTCGTGGATGATTATGGCATCGTTGACCGAGTCGAAGATCGCGCTGAATCGCTCCTGGCTGACCCGATGGGTCTCTTCCGCGTCATGCCGCCGCCCCATGTACTTTGCCAAATGCAGTCCGGCGGCCATGCTGAGGACCGTGATCAGGAACACCATCCGCGTATGCTCCGCATCGACGGCATGTTCGACGGCCCGATCCAGGTCCTGCTGTGCAAAGGCGGTCTCGAGCACCTTGTAGGCGATCATGACGACGAGGCTGATCAGGATGGCTGCGGCCGTGACCCGCGGTGTGAAACGCGCCGACGAGGGGACCGGAAGGCCGAGCAGCCGGGGAACTACGCGCAGGTTCAAGAGCAGGTCGCAGAGGAACAGGGCGAAGAACATCAGGAAGGCCAGCTTGACCGCTATGCCTTGCACGACCGCGGCCGGGATGAACGCGGGCGCAGCGGCATACCAGAACGGAGGGTTGATCATGAAGAGCGGGGGGAAAATCGTCACCAGCAGGACCGTATAGACCGCCGAGCAGAGGACCTGGACGCTGTAGAGGTTGTTCCAAAAGGACGGGCGTGTCCGCCGCAGGTCCGCCGCGTATCCATGGATGATATACCAGCTGCCATAGATGACCACGTTGACCAGATTGGCCCACCCGTTGGCCGGCCAGAGAAAGAGGGAGAAGAACCCCATCCCGCCGAACGTCACAACGATGACGGCAGAGCGCCAGCCGTACGCCAGGGCCGCGAGCATCGGCAGAAAAAGGCTCCAGGTGATCGAGATCGTGTGGGGAGGGAACGGGACGCTGAAGGAATAGAAGGCGCCGGCGAACCCCGCGAGGCCCAGGAGGAGGGACCGGGTGGTCTTCTTCCGGTCCAAGTGCTCACCAAATCGTTGCATGCCGGATTCCTTGTACTGTGCTGAGCGATGGCCCCGGGCTCACGATCATCCCGCTGGTATGGCGGCCTTCGTGAGCCGCTCTCCCGGCCCGGGGATGAGGTTTTTCAGGAGGCGATCCCGTACTCCGCAAGCTTTCTTAGCAGGGTCCTCGGGTGGATTCCGAGGGCCTCGGACGCCTTGTTCCGGTCGCCGCCGGCCAGTTTCAATATGCTCAGGATGTGCTCCCGCTCCAGGTCATCAAGCCGGATGCTGGTCGCGGGGGGCCGTTTGGTCAGTTCCTGCGGAAGATCGGCGGGGTCGATGACATCATTCTCCGCCAGGAGCAGCTGATGCTGCACGATGTTCTGGAGCTCCCGCACGTTACCCGGCCAGGCATAGCCGGACAGGACCTTGAGCGATGCGTCGCTGAAGCGCTTCTGTTTGAATGCCGGGCTGCTGCACCTGCAATGCTCGATCAGCGGTACGATGTCCTCCGGCCGTTCGCGCAGCGGGGGAAGGTGCACGCTCAGCGCCGAAATGCGGAAGTAGAGGTCCTCCCGGAAGGAGCCCTTTGCGATCTCGGCCTTCAGCAGCTTGTGCGTCGCGGAAATAATCCGCACACTGACCTGCTGCTCCCGGGTGCCCCCCAGCCGGTAGAACGCCCCGGTCTCTATGGCCCGCAGCAGCTTCACCTGGAGCGGCAGCGGCATGTCCCCGATCTCGTCCAGGAAGAGCGTGCCCTGGTGGGCGATCTCGAGCAGGCCCGGTTTCCTCGCCTGCGCGCCGGTGAACGCGCCCTTCTCGTAGCCGAACAGCTCGCTCTCGATCATGTTCTCGGGAAGGGCGCCGCAATTGATGACGACGTAGGACCGTTCTGCGCGGGGAGATGCGTTGTGGATGAACCGCGCGATCAGTTCCTTGCCCGTGCCGCTCTCGCCGGTGATCAGCACGGGAAAATCCGACTGCGCGACCTTCTTTGATCGCTCGATCACATCCCGCATCACCGGGCTTTCCGCGATCAGGGTTGGTACTTCCGCCTGTTTCTTGACCTGGGTTTTGAGCAGAAGGTTTTCCGTGCGGAGCTTCTTTTTTTCGTATGCCTTCTCGATGAGGGGAACAAGCTCGGAAATCTTGAACGGCTTCATGAGGTAGTCATAAGCCCCGAGCTTCATGGCCTCGACCGCGGTCAGAACGGTCGCATTGGCGGTAAGGATGATGACTTCGGCGGAGATATCGAGGGCTTTCAGTTTTTTCAGGACCTCGATGCCGTCCATGCCGGGCATGGTAAGGTCGAGCAGGAGAATATCATACTCGCTTCGTTCGAGCTCTGCCAGGGCCGCGGGGCCGCTTTCTACCGCGGCCACGTGCGCCATGCTGGTCGCGAGCTCGTCCCGGAGAAGTTCCCGGATGTTCTTCTCGTCGTCGGCGATCAAAACCCTGATCGGCAGTTTTTCCATGTTCCCTTCAAATGATGCGGCTCAGCGCCGCGTCGTTCTTGTTGTCACATTAAGTTTTGTTATTTTAGCACGATATGAGAAATTAATATAGGGCACATTATTGCTACTCAGGGTCGTGTCATTGTTTAATGCAATGGTGCAATAACATAAGCTTTTCCCCGC
>CAYILT010000210.1:0-6160 GCA_964364055.1 uncultured Nitrospiraceae bacterium
CAAAGGAGTCCTGTTTTGAAAGCTTCAGAACTACGCAAACTGTTCCTCGACTATTTCGCCAGGCGCGGCCACAAGGTTGTCCCGAGCTCGTCGCTCGTGCCGAAGAACGATCCCACGCTCCTGTTCACGAATGCGGGCATGGTGCAGTTCAAGGGCGTGTTCCTCGGCGAGGACCCGCGGGACTACAAGCGCGCGGTGACCTCTCAGAAATGCGTGCGCGCCGGCGGCAAGCACAACGACCTGGAGAACGTGGGCCATACGGCCCGGCACCACACCTTCTTCGAGATGCTCGGGAACTTCTCCTTCGGAGACTACTTCAAGAAGGAGGCCATCGAGTTCGCCTGGGAGTTCCTGACCAAAGAGGTAAAACTTCCGGCGGACAAGCTCTGGGCGACGGTGTACAAGGACGACGATGAAGCCTTCGAGCTGTGGCGCACGGTCGTCGGACTTCCGGCCGAACGCATCGTGCGTCTGGGCGAGAAGGACAACTTCTGGTCCATGGGCGACACCGGGCCCTGCGGCCCTTGCTCCGAGATCATCATCGACCAGGGTCCTGAAATGTCCTGCGGGAAGCCCGGCTGCGCCGTGGGGTGCGACTGCGACCGGTACCTCGAGATATGGAACCTGGTGTTCATGCAGTACAACCGCGATGAGACCGGCAAGCTAACGCCGCTGCCGAAGCCCTCCATCGACACGGGTATGGGGCTCGAGCGGCTTTCCGCCGTCTGCCAGAACGTCCGGAGCAACTTCGAGACCGACCTGTTCCAGTCCATCATCAGGCAGATCGCGGCAATGGCGGGCGTACCGTACCACAAGGACGCCCAGGCGGACATCTCCTACCAGGTCTGCGCCGACCATCTCCGGGCCATGACCTTCCTTATCAATGACGGCGTCCTTCCCTCCAACGAAGGGAGAGGATATGTGCTCCGGCGCATTCTCCGCAGGGCGAGCCGTTACGGCAAGCTCATCGGCATCAACAAACCATTCCTGTACAAGCTGACCGGTGCGGTGGTGGACGAGATGAAGGGCGCCTACCCGGACCTCCCGGACAGCCGGGAGCACGTGGCCAAGGTGGTCTTGCTGGAAGAGGAACGGTTTGCCATTACGCTGGACTCCGGTCTTGCCCTTTTGAACGAGACCGTGGCGAAACTCAAGGCCGCGAACAAGATCATGATACCCGGCGAGGTGCTGTTCAAGCTCTACGATACCTTCGGGTTCCCCCTGGACCTCGTGACGGACATGGCCCGCGACATGCATTTCGAGCTGGATGAAGAGGGCTATCGGCGCTCCATGCAGGAACAGCGCGAGAAGGCGCGCGCGGCCTGGGCAGGGTCCGGTGAAGAGAAGGTGAAGCCTGTCTACAAGGAGGTCCTTGCGGGCATTAAAAAGCCGGTCTTTACCGGCTACGACACTCTGGAAGGGACTGTGTCGATCGTTGCCATCATCAAGGGCGACAAAAAGGTTTCCGAGGCCCGCGAAGGCGATGCCGTGGAGATCGTTCTGGACCAGACGCCCTTCTATGCAGAATCGGGCGGACAGGTGGGCGACAAGGGTGAGTTACTGGGCGAGGCCTCGAAGTTCCTGGTCGAGGAGACCGTAAAGCCCGTGGAAGGCCTGATCGTCCACAAGGGCACGGTCAGGAAGGGTTTCTTCACGGCCGGCGACGCGGTGCTCGCGAAAGTAGATGCCGGGGACCGCGCTGATATTGCGCGCCATCACACGGTGACCCACATCCTTCACGCCACGCTGCGCTCGGTCCTGGGCGAGCATGTGAAGCAGGCGGGCTCGCTCGTGGCGCCCGACCGCTTCCGGTTCGACTTCACGCACTATACGGGGCTCTCGGAGCGGGAAAAGGAACGCATCGAGGAGCTGGTGAACGAGCGCATTCTCGAGAACCACCCGGTCGAGACGAAGGTCATGGACATCGATCAGGCGATCGCAGCGGGCGCCATGGCGCTTTTTGACGAGAAGTACGGCGACAAGGTCCGCGTCGTTTCGGTGAAGGACGTGAGCATGGAACTTTGCGGCGGCACGCACACCCGGGCATCGGGCGACATCGGGTCCTTCAAACTCTTGTCCGAGACCGGCATCGCCGCGGGCGTGAGGCGCATCGAGGGGCTTGCCGGCAGGCGCGCCTACCGTGAGGTCAGGAACGAGGAAAAGAGCCTCCAGGAGATCGCCCGGATGCTCAAGGCCTCGGACCCGGACATCATTGGCCGCGTAGAGAGATTGATGGGCCAGCTCCGGGACACCGAAAAGGAACTGGACCGTCTGAAGCACAAGATGCAATCGTCCCAGGCCGGGGACATCATCGGCGAAGCGAAGGACATCAAGGGCGTCAGGGTTCTGTCCCGGCGCGTGGAGAACATGGACCAGAAGGACCTTCGCGATTTCGGCGACAAGCTGCGGGACAAGCTCGGGAGCGGCATCCTGGCATTGGGCTCCGCCAAGGACGACCGCGTGAGCCTCATCGTCATGGTCTCGAAGGACCTCGTTCCGAGATTCCACGCCGGGAACCTCGTCAAGGAACTGGCCCCGATCCTCGGCGGCACGGGCGGCGGCAAGCCTGACTTGGCCCAGGCCGGCGGCAAGGACCCCGGCAAGCTTGACGCGGCGCTTAATGCGCTGTACGGCGTGGTGGAGAAGAGCGCATAGATCCGAGAAGGGCAATGGGACGCGGATTTTCGCGGATGAACGCGGATTTCAGACGTGACTAGATCTGATTCGCGTCCAGATCGATCTGTTCTTTAGCCGTGGCCTCGGTTTCCTCTGCGTCCTCTGCGGTAAAAAGACGTGAGCTTTTTATTCCGCTTTGTAGTTCGTTCCCTCCTGTTCCGAACTCCATTCTATGCTATAATAAATCCAGACGAACGGAACATCCGTTCCATGACATAATGCGTTGATATCATTCACGAAGGAGGAGCACATGATAATCGCGGAGATCATCAAGAAGGCAATGCTTGCCGGGCTGGGAGCGCAGGAAAAAGCAAAGGAGTTCGTCGAGGAACTGGTGAAGGCCGGGGAGCTTTCGAAGAGCGAGGCATCGACGCTGGTGAAAGAGTGGACCTCCAAGGCGGAGGAGAGCACCAAGGAATTCGACAAGCGGGTCAAGGAGACCGTTGCCAATGTCCTCGAGAAGCTCAGCATCCCGACCCGCGAGGACATGGAAAAGCTGGAGAAAAAGGTCCAGGCGCTGAACGCCCGGCTCAAGAAGCTCGAGGGCGGGGCTTCCGAGGAATAGACAGGCTGGTGAGCCACCATGTCCTTCCTGGGGTTCTGGAGACGACACTACCGGGACATCCCCCGCGTCAGGCATATCCTGCTTGTCGCATCACGCAACGGGTTCGGGCAGTTTATCGAGCAGGCCGGCCTCCACCGCGTCCTGTCCTTCGGGCGGCGTCTGGTCACGTTCCGCAAACAGCCGCCGCTCTACCACCGCCTGAACGCGCCCGAGCGGCTCCGGCTCATGTTCGAGGAGCTGGGCCCCACGTTCATCAAACTGGGCCAGGTCCTTGCGTGCCGGCCGGATCTCCTTCCTCTTGAATACGCAAAGGAACTGTCCAAGCTGACCGACGCGGTCGCTCCGTTCCCCTTCGCCGAGGCCAAAGCGATCATTGAAAAGGACCTCGGCGCTTCCCTCGACTCCCTCTTCACTTCGTTCGACCCCGCGCCCATGGCCGCCGCGTCCATCGCACAGGTCCATAGCGCCGTGCTGCACGACGGCCGGGAGGTGATGGTCAAGGTCCAGCGTCCCAATATCGCAGACATCATTGCACGGGACATCAGCATACTCCGGGGCATAGCCCAGCTGATCGATGTCCATGTCCACGAGCTTAAGCCGTACAACGTCCCGGGCATCGTGGATGAGTTCAGCAGCACCATCAATAAAGAACTCGACTTTTTCATCGAGGCCTCGAACGCCGCCCAGCTCCGGAACAACTTCAAGGACAGTGACATCCTCATCATCCCCGAGGTCCATACCGGCCTTTCGAGCAAGCGCGTGCTGGTCCTCGAGAAGATCGAGGGCGTGCGCATTGACGACTACGCCGGGATCGAGCGGATGGGCCATGACCGGAAGGACATTGCCCTTAAGGGCGCCGCTGCCTTCTTTAAGATGGTCTTTCAGGACGGTCTGTTCCACGCCGACCCCCACCCCGGCAACATTTTCGTATTGTCCGACGGCAGGCTCGGCCTCGTGGACTTCGGTATCATGGGCAGGGTCACCGAGGAGAACATGGAGCATTTCGCCAGCATTCTCGTTGCTCTTGCCGGGCACGACTACGACGCGCTGACGCGGCAATACGTGAACCTGGGATTCGTTTCCGAGGAATCGGTGGACCTCGATAAGTTCCAGCGGGACCTGAAGGAGGACCTCGCCGAGCTTCTGGAGCCCTATTACGGCATGACGAGCCGGCAGATCGATTTCGGGGCCTACGTCGACCGGGTCACCCGCATCCTGAACCGCCACAAGCTGAAGATACCGCAGAACCTCTACCTCATGGACAAGGCCTTGCTCACACTGGAGGGGCTGCTGAAGCAGCTCGATCCCGGATTCGACTACCTGGCGGCGGCGCAGCCCTATGTCGAGGACCTTATCAAACGAAAGCGGCATCCGCGGCAACTGCTCCGCACCGCGCAGAAGAACATCCTCGCCCTGTCCGATATGGCCGTCGCGCTGCCCCGCCAGCTGAGGACCGTCATCGGCAAGGTCATGCGGGGTGATATCCAGGTCAAGCTCCAGCACGAAGGCCTGCAGCACGCCGTCAGGGACCTCGACAAGTCCAGCAACCGGCTCGCCTTCAGCGTCATCACCGCCTCCATCATCGTTGCCTCATCCATCATCATCCATTCCGGCCAGGGCCAGAAGCTCTTCGGCCTTCCCGTCCTCGGTCTCATCGGCTATGTCATCGCCGGCCTCTTCGGCATCTGGATCCTTATCGGCATCCTCCGCTCAGGACAGCTCTAATCGTATTGACGAACCACGCCGGAAAAGTATATAGTATTGACCGGTTCCTGAGAGCCGTTCTCTCATGATCTCACGGAAAGGTTCTCATCCATGATAAAACAGTGGGACAAGATAAGATACCGGGTCAAACGACATCTCTGGGTAACCTTCCTCGGCGCCACGGTCGTGCTCACGACGCTGATCCATTTCTACGTTGCCCTGTTCGTGCCGCCGTCCCGTGAAAAGGCATGGAAAGAGATCCAGGTGACCGAGGGCATGAGCTTCAAGGCCATCGCGGCGGCGCTCCAGAAGGAAGGGATCATCCGGTACCGGGGCTACTTCGAGATCATCGGCAGGCTCCAGGGCATCACGCGAAAGGTCCGGACCGGGTATTACGGCCTCGGCAGCCATATGAGCCTGTGGGAAGTGCTCGATGCCCTGCGCAAGGGGAAGGTCATCGAATACGAAGTGGTGATCCCCGAGGGATATAACCTCTACCAGATCGGCTGGACCCTGACGGGCACACCGCTCATCTCATCGGACCCGAATGATTTCATCAAGGCCGCCACGAACAAGGAGTTCGCCCGTTCCCTCGGAATCGAGGCTGACCGGCTCGAAGGCTACCTGTTCCCGGACACCTACTTTCTTCCGAAGGGCATCACGGTGCCGGATATCGCCAAGCGCATGGTCCAGCGGTACAAGGACGTGTTCACCGACAGCTTGCGAAAGCGCGCACAGGAATTGGGCTTCACCGAGCACCAGATCATTACGCTGGCCTCTATCGTCGAGAAGGAGGCGAAGGTAGCCTCGGAGCGGAAGCTCATCGCCGCCGTGTACCACAACCGGCTGAAGCAGGGCATGAAGCTCCAGGCGGACCCGACGGCGGTGTACGGCCTGCGGGCATGGGTCACCAAGGTCAGCGCCCAGGACCTGAAGCGGAAGACACCGTACAACACCTACCTTCACAAGGGACTTCCGCCCGGTCCCATAGCGAACCCCGGCCGGGGCGCAATCCTGGCGACGCTCTACCCCGAGAACGTGGACTACCTCTTTTTCGTGGCGCAGGGTGACGGGAGCCATTACTTCTCGAAGGACTACGGCGAACACGGGAAGGCCATCGGCAGGTATAAGGCGAACAAGAAGAAGGCGAGACAGCAGGGGAAGAAAAAGCAGCAATAATTTAGGAGACAGGAGACAGGAGACAGGAGACAGGAG
>CAYILT010000211.1:0-6069 GCA_964364055.1 uncultured Nitrospiraceae bacterium
AATCTCTGACACGCGACACTAGAACGAAACGTTCAGCGCTCCCAGCCCAGCGTAGTATCCGTTCGTATCGAGGTCCTCTTCGATGCGAAGAAGCTGGTTGTACTTGGCGATGCGGTCGGTACGGGAAAGCGAACCGGTCTTGATCTGTCCGGCATTCGTCGCGACAGCGAGGTCGGCGATGGTGGCGTCCTCGCTCTCGCCGGAGCGGTGCGATACCACCGCCGTGTATCCGGCCCGTTTTGCCATTTCGATGGCGTCCAGGGTCTCGGTCAGCGTTCCGATCTGGTTCAGCTTGATAAGGATGGAGTTCCCGATGCCTTCATCAATGCCTTTCTTGAAGATCTTCGTATTGGTCACGAATATGTCATCGCCGACCAGCTGGACCTTTTTGCCGAGGTGGTCGGTCAGGACCTTCCATCCCTTCCAATCCTTCTCGGACATACCGTCCTCGATGGAGATGATAGGATACTGGCGTATCCAGCTCTCGTAGAACTTTACCATTTTGTCCGCGGTCAGCTTCTTGCCTTCCCCTTCAAGATGGTAGACGCCGTTCTTGTAAAATTCGCTGGATGCCACATCGAGTCCCAGGAACACATCCTTCCCGGCCTTGTATCCCGCCTTCTGGATGGCTTCCAAGATCACCTGGACCGCCTCTTCGTTCGACTTGAGGTTCGGCGCGAACCCTCCCTCGTCGCCGACCGCCGTGTTATAGCCCTTTTTCTTCAGCACCGACTTCAGGTTATGGAATATCTCGGCGCCGATGCGGACGGCCTCGGTACAGTTCTTGGCACCGGCCGGGATGATCATGAATTCCTGGAAGTCCACGTTGTTGTCGGCATGGGCGCCGCCGTTCAGCACATTCATCATGGGGACCGGGAGTTCCTTGGCGTTCGGACCTCCCAGATAGCTGTAGAGCGGCAGCCCCGCTTCCTCGGCCGCGGCCTTGGCCACGGCGAGCGACACGGCGAGAATGGCATTGGCGCCGAGCTTCTTCTTCGTCTCCGTCCCGTCCAGCGCGATCAGCGTCCTGTCGATCGCAACCTGTTCCGTAGCATCCATCCCGGCGATGACCGGGCCGATGAGCTCGATGACGTTGTTCACCGCCTTGCGGACGCCTTTGCCCATATAGCGCTTTCCGCCATCCCGAAGCTCAAGGGCCTCGCGTTCGCCCGTAGAAGCGCCGCTCGGCACGATGGCGCGTCCCATCACCCCGCTCTCCAGGATAACATCCGCTTCTACGGTAGGATTACCCCGTGAATCCAGGACCTCGCGGCCATAGACATCAATGATCTCGCTCATGGAACCCCCTTACATTTCAGTGTTGAGTGTGGAGTGGCGAGTGCAGAATATCGGCCCGCACGATGTGTCTCTTCCACTCCGCACTCCGAACTCCGCATTCCGCACTATTAGGATTGCCCCAAAATAAACTTCCTGCCCGCCTCTGCCAGTACCTTGATCTTTTCTTCCGACGAGGACTCTACATAAAGCCGCACCACCGGCTCGGTTCCGGAAGCGCGCATGAGCACCCAGCTGTCGTCCTCGATCATATATTTCGTACCGTCGGCGGTCGTCTTCTTCCCTTTTACGCGAAGACCTCCGAGCTCGGTCAGCGGCTGGCTAAGCCGGTCGCCAACCGCCTTCTGATTTGCCTCGGTAAGATGAATGTTGATCCTGTGGTTCAGGATCACGCCGACCTCCTTGTACAGCCGTTTCAGAAGGTCCTTCATCGATTTCCGTTCCTTCGCGACCATCTCCGCGACCAGCATGCAGGCGAGGATGCCGTCCTTCTCGGGGACGTGGTCCTTGATCGTCATCCCGGCGCTCTCCTCACCGCCGAAGATGATCTTCCCCTGTACGAGAAGGTCTCCGATGTACTTGAACCCGACCCCGGTCTCGTATACCTCGATCCCGTGCTTTTTGGCGACCGCATCGACGAGGTGCGAGGTCGCTATGGACCGGGCTGCCCCGCCCTTCCATCCCCGCGTCCGGCAGAGATAGTCGAGGACAAGCGCGAGAATCTGATTCGGATTGATGTAGGTCCCGTCGCTGTCGAGAATGCCGAACCGGTCCGCGTCTCCGTCCACGGCAAGCCCGATGTCGAAGCGGCCTTTCTTCATGATGCCTGACAGCTCTGCGAGGTTCTCCTCCGACGGCTCGGGTGCATGGCCGCCGAACAGCGGGTCCCGCTGGCCATGGATCGCCGTTACGGCGCAACCGGCGTCCCTGAGCACCGTGTCAAGATAGTCCCTGCCGGTGCCATAGAGAAGATCCGCCGCCACCTTGAGCTTCGCCTTACGAATGACCTCAATGTCGATCTTTTTGCGGATGTCATCGAGATAGGACTTTCTCAGGTCGGCGTCCTCCACCAGGCCCTTGTCCTTCGCTTCGCTCAAAGACATGGCGGCAATACTGTTCTTCTCCAGCAATGCATTGGCGCGCGTTTCGATGTCCTTCGTGGTCTCCGGCAAAGCGGGGCCGCCCCATGCCGGTGAGAACTTGAGTCCGTTGTACTCGGGAGGATTGTGGCTCGCGGTGAAATTGAGGCCGCCCGCGGCCTTTCTGCGGATGATCTCATAGGACACTACCGGTGTGGGAACGTCACGGTTGGAAAGATAGGTATGGATGCCGCAGGCCGCCAGGACCCTGGCCGCCTCTGCCGCGAACTTCTCGGACAGGAACCGCGTGTCATATCCTACGACAACGCCCTTGTCCTTGAGACCCTGGGACACGAGATGGTCGGCGATCGCCTGGGTTACCGCGCGTACACGGGTGAAGGTGAAGTCATCGGCTATGACGCCGCGCCACCCCGATGTCCCGAACTTTATCTTCATGATCGCCATATGATTGGGAAAATATCACAATTGCATGTCGTTTGCAACTTAAATGAAGAACGGAGGGAGAAAACACAGCATGATCATCGAAGAGAGTCCTACATTCGCACGATCTCCGCCGTCAGCGCCTCCCCGACGGTCAGGACCGCGACCGAATGATACGGTGCATGCCGGTTGTCCGTGGGGCTTCCGGGGTTGAGGAACAGCACGTCGCCGACCCTTCCCCAGAACGGCGTGTGCGAATGGCCATAGACGATCAGGTCCACGTTGTCGAACTCCTTCCGGATCATCTCCCTCTGTTCATCGATCCGGTATTTGCCGTGTATGAGACCCACCGTGAACTTGCCGATGGTCAGGACCTTCTTGCGAGGGAGTCTGATCTGCAGATCGGGACCGTCCATGTTCCCGGCAACGGCTTCCACCGGAGCGATGGCGCGAAGCTCCTCCAGCACGGAAAGCTCAACAATATCCCCGGCATGGAGAATGAGATCAGCGTCCTTGAATATCTCGAAGACCGCGGGCGGCAGCGACGACGCCGCGCCGGGCACATGGGTATCGGAGATGATGCCTACTTTCATGGAATACCTTCAGGTCGGGATTTTAACGCAGCCAAAAGTAGGCGCTTCTAAGCGAGGACGCAGAGAGCGCTGAAAAGATCAATGAGAATTAAAATAGACGAAAGTTGATGGGTTCGTAAAAAGTCCCCACTGCTGTCATTGCGAGGAGCGGAGCGACGCGGCAATCTCGACTTTTCAGGCAGATACGAACTACGAGATTGCTTTGCTACGCTCGCAAAGACGGCATTCTCGACTTTTTACGACTGCGTCAAAGTTTATTCTCTGCGATCTCCGCGGTCTCTGCGGTAAACGCGGTTTTATGTTATTTTGATTCAATCTTCGTTCATCCGTGGTCATCAAGATCCTGACAGTTTGGTCTTGAGTTCCTCGACGAGCTTCTCGAGCGAAATCGCAACCTGCTCCTTCGTCGCCATGTTCCTGAGCACCGCGGTCTTTGACTGCATTTCCTGCTCGCCGACGATCAGCGTAAATGCGGCTCCATACTTGTCGGCCTTCTTCATCTGGCTCTTGAGGCTTGATCCTGCGTAGTCTGTCTCGACCCGGATGCCGTCGTTCCGGAGGGCGTGTATGACGGGCATGACCAGGGCGACCGCCTCGTCGCCGAGGGCGGCGATAAAAAGCTCCGGCCGGGACTGTTTTAGGCTGGAGGTGTCCATTAATGATATCGCCCGCTCCACGCCCAGGGCAAACCCGATGCCCGGTATTGCCGGTCCCCCGATCTCCTTCACCAATCCGTCGTAGCGGCCTCCCGCGGCCACCGTGTTCTGGGCGCCTTCGTGACCCATGACGAGTTCAAAGGTCGTCCTTGTGTAGTAGTCCAGCCCCCGTACCAGCCGGGGGTTCACCACGAAGGGGATGCCGAGCTTTTTCAGTCCGCCTTCCACCATTGCGAAGTGGTCCTTGCAGGGACCGCAGAGATAGTCGAGCATGATCGGCGAATCGCCGAACTTCTCCGCGTCCACCTTGCAGTCGAGCACCCGGAGCGGGTTCGTCTCATACCGCCGCTGGCAATCCGCACAGAGTGTCGGGAGCTTTTCCTTCAAATACGCTTTCAGCGCATCACGGTAGATGTCCCGGCACTCGGCGTCACCCAGTGAGTTCACCTGGAGCGTGACGCCGGTAATACCCAGCTTCGCGAACAACCGGTGCAGCATGACGAGGATGTCGATATCTACGTGCGGATGCGTTCCGCCCAAGGCCTCCACGCCGATCTGGTAGAACTGCCGGTACCTTCCCTTTTGCGGACGTTCATGCCGGAACATGGGGCCGAGATAGTAGAGCTTTACCAGGGGGGAGTCGGCGTACATCTTGTGCTCGATGAAAGCCCGCACGACGCCGGCAGTCCCCTCGGGACGGAGCGTTATCTTCCTGCCGTCGCGGTCCTCGAAGGTATACATCTCCTTCTCGACGATATCGGTGGAAATCCCGATGCTCCTCGCGAAAAGATCGGTGTACTCGAACACGGGGACGCGGATCTCGGAGAAGCCGTAGTCCTCGAAGATAGTGCGAGCCATGGCCTCCAGGTGCTGCCACGCCGGCATATCTTCCGGGAGAATGTCCTTAACCCCTTTTATCGCCTGTATGCTCAACCCTCACTCCTCATGCTCGAGATAAAACTATTGCAATGATTTGTCTTTTTACTCCGCACTCCGCACTCCGAACTCCGCACTGACTTATGGCTTTCTAATAAGCTTCCACGGATGTTTCTTGACGTCATCCGTCATTTCCTTCAGGTTGTTCGTGATCTCTTTTACGTTCTCCATGGTCGCATCGATATTCTTCCGGTTCTCGCCCATGAGCTTGTCGGTCTTCTCGGTGATCTCCTTGAGGTTCGCGACGCTGGCATCGATCTTCTTCAGGAGCTCGGGCAGGTTTTTCACGACCTGCGCGACCTCCTCCTTGCCGGAGGTCATCACCTTGACGTTCTCGGTTATCTCGTTGACGTTCTGCACGGCGCCCTTGATGTTCTTTGCCATTGCGGGGTCACCGACCGTACGTTCGACGTTCTGGACGATCTTCTCGATGTTCTGGGCCACGTTCTTTAGCTTGTTCACGACCTCCATGGCCATTTTGGTCAGCTCCTCCATCTTGAGGGATTCCTCGCCATGGATGACGGCATTCAGCGCCAGCGGTTTTGCGTCGGGCGTCCCCCCGCTCAGCTCAACGTATTTTCCGCCCACCAGACCCAGCGACTTGATGGCGGCCTTGGTGTCAACCTTGATCACGGTATCGGTATACACGCTCAGGGTAAGCTCCACCTTGTCGCCCTGTTCCGGTGCGACCCGGATATTCGCCACCTTGCCGACTTTGATGCCGGAATAGCGCACCTGGGCGTTCTTCTCGATGCCGTCGCTGAAGGAGAACAGGACCTTGACGTCCCTTCTTTGTTTGAACAAGCTCTGGATATCGCTCACCGCAAAAACCATAACGGCGAAGACAGCAAAAGATACCAGGAGGAAGACCCCGGCGCGGATTTCATTCTTACGGTATTCCATGCTTATCTCTCCCAATAATACAGATAAACTTCTGCAACAAAAGCACTTCGGCGTAGAACAAAAGAGTTGATCATACTACTGTTTTTCCAATTCCGCACTCCGCACTCGCCACCCCGCACTTCGATCATCCTACCATCAGGTCCTCTCGATAGTCCTTGCTCGACG
>CAYILT010000212.1:0-6059 GCA_964364055.1 uncultured Nitrospiraceae bacterium
GAGACTTGTGTTCTTCCTTGAGCAGGACCTTCAGCCCGTTCGGCAGCACCGTCTCCGTGACCTTCAGGTCCTGGGCAAAGGCCGCCGTTGATGCTATAAGCACGACAAAGGTGACTAATAAATATTTCACTTTATTCATGATGGCTCGCTCCTGTTTTTCCACTCCGCACTCCGCAATCCGAAATCCGCACTATTTGACTCCCGTATGTCCGAACCCGCCGCCGCCGCGCCGTGTCTCCGGGAGCGCATCAACTTTCCTGAATTCCGCCTTCGTGAGCTTCGCGAAAACGAGCTGGGCAATACGGTCGCCCCGGTGGACCGGGAACGGCCGTTCGCTGAAGTTGAACAAGATGATGCCGATCTCTCCGCGGTAGTCGGCGTCGATGGTCCCCGGGCCGTTCAGCATGCCGATGCCATGTTTCAACGCGAGCCCGCTTCGGGGCCGGACCTGGCCCTCGTATCCCTCGGGGATCGCCACGGCAATACCCGTCGGCACGAGCTTCCACCGGCCCGGTCCGATGACCAGGTCTCCGTCCACAGCGGCAAAGAGATCAACACCTGCGGAATGCTCGGTCTGGTAATGGGGGACCGGTATCCCGGATGAATTCCCGAGCGGCAGTATTTCGACTATCAAATGATCGGACATAGCCATAAAAATAGCACACGGTAGACGGCACACGGTATACCGGGAAACACCGCAAACGCACGAATCAATTCCCTGTCTACCGTCTACCGTATTCCGTTTACCGATCCTAGATCTCCAGGACCCCATCCGGCACATCGGCCTTGTGAAACGGTCCCAGAATGCTGAGGGAGAGGCTCTCCCGCGTGAATAACTGCTGCGCGATCCGCCGGATCTGTTCCGCCGTCACCTTATCTACGGCTTTGATGGTGTCGTCGAAAGACAAGTATTTGCCGAAATAGATCTCCTGCCGCGCGATCCTGCTCATGTGGCTGTTGCTGCTCTCCAGGGACAGGACAAGATTCCCCTTGAGTTGGTTCTTCACCCGCGTTTCCTCGGCGGGCGTGATCCCCTCGTCCCGTATCTTTCTCAGTTCCTTGACGATGAGCTGGATGGCCTGGAGCGTGTTCGCGGGGTCCGTGCCGGCATAGATCGTCAGGAGCCCCGTATCCCGGTATGCCGTGACATAGGAATAGATGGAATAGGCCAGCGCGTTCTGCTCGCGCACCTCCTGGAAGAGACGCGAGCTCATGCTGTTCCCCAGGATCGTGTTCAGCGCCATGAAGCCGAACCGGTCGTCATGGGTGTAATTCAATCCCTTGCAGCCAAGACAGACCTGGACCTGCTCGAGCTGTTTTTTCCTGACCGTCACCGCGCGCTTGAATCCGGGGGCTGTCTCCTGCTTCGGAATACCGGACCGCGAGAGCTTTCCGAAGGCGTTGTCCAGGAGCTCAATGAGCCGGGCGTGCTCAAAGTTCCCCGCCACGGAGATCACGATCTCCCGGGGGCTGTAATAGTTATCGATGTAAGAGAGGATATCCGTATGTTTGAGGGACTTGATCGTGTCCCGGGTCCCCAGGATGGGACGGCCCAGGGCATTATCCGTCCAGACCGTGCCGGTGAAAAGCTCGTGGATATAGTCATCGGGCGTGTCCTCGACGCTCTTGATCTCCTCCAGGATGACCTTGCGCTCCTTCTCCATCTCGGCAGGATCGAATTTTGAACCCAGGAGGATGTCCGACAGGATGTCGATCGCGGTCGCCAGATGTTCGTCGAGGACCTTGACGTAATAGGTCGTGGTCTCCTGCGAGGTGAAGGCGTTCATCTCGCCGCCCAGCGAATCGATCTCGGTGGCGATGTCCTTGGCCGTGCGTTTCTGGGTCCCTTTGAAGAACATGTGCTCAATGAAATGAGAGACGCCGCCGAGCTCCTTCGGTTCATGCCGGGCGCCGACCTTGACCCAGACGCCGATCGAGAGCGCCCGCGATTTCGGAAGGGTCTCGGACACGACCCGGATCCCGTTCGAAAGGGTATCTTTTCTGTACATGGTTTATCGTTCCGCTTTCTGATGACCGGTTATTTCTCTTTACTGTGGGTGTGCCCCTGCTGCTGCGCCGTGCGCTCCTGGACGATCTTCTGGGACAGATGGCTCGGCACGTCCTCATAGCCGTGGAATTCCATGGTGTACATGCCTCTGCCGCTTGTGAGCGAGTTGAGCGCCGGCGCGTAGGACAGCATCTCGGACATGGGCACGAGCGCCTTGATGTTCTGACCGCTTGCCTGGGGCACGACACCCTGCACCTTGCCGCGCCGTGAGTTGAGGTCGCCGATGACCGCGCCCAGCGTATCATCGGGCGCGACAACCTCGACGCTCATGATGGGTTCGAGCAGCACCGGCTTTGCCGACTCCAGCGCCTTTTTGAAGCCCATGCTTGCCGCGATCTTGAACGACATTTCGGATGAGTCCACGGCATGATAGGACCCGTCGAACACGGTGGCCCGGATGTCCACGAGAGGGTACCCGGCGAGGAACCCATCGTGCAGGGCCTCGACCAGCCCCTTCTCCACGGCCGGGATATACTGCCGCGGGATCACGCCGCCGACGATCTTATCCACGAATTCGAAACCGGACCCGCGCGCCAAAGGCTCGATCTCGATCCAGGCGTCTCCGTACTGTCCGTGACCGCCGGTCTGTTTCTTGTATTTTCCCTGGGCCTTCGCCCGGGCGCGGATGGTCTCCTTGTAGGGGACCTTCGGGATCTTCATCCTGACGTCCACCCCGAACTTCCGTTTGAGCTTCTCGATGGTCACCTCGAGATGGACCTGGCCCATGCCGGAAAGCACCATCTCCTTGGTCTGCTCGTCGAAAGCGAACTTAAGCGTCCGGTCCTCCTCGAGGATCTTATGAACACCGATGCTCACCTTGTCCTCATCGCCGCGCGATTTCGGCTCGATGGCATAGGACATCACCGGATCGGCGAACTTGGCGAACTCCAGCACGATCGGCTGCGCCTCGGCGCACAGCGTATCGCCGGTAAGCGTGTCCTTGAGCTTCGCGGCGGCGCCGATCTGTCCGGCCGCAAGGTCTTTTGTCGAGACGTGCTTTTTGCCCTGGATGTAGAACAGCGACCCTATCTTCTCCCTGACCTGACGCGAGGAATTATAGACCGTTGAATCGGCTTTCAAGGTCCCCGAAAGGACCCTGACCAGCGACAATTTCCCGGCGAAGGGATCAATGATGGTCTTGAACACGAGAGCGGAAAGAGGCTCGTCAACGGCCGGCTTTCGCTCAGCCTCCCTCCCGGTCTTGGGATCCGTGCCTTTGATCTGGACGCTCCGCGCGTGCTCGGCAGGCGAAGGCAGGCAGGTAAGGACCATGTCGAGAAGCGGCTGAATGCCCATGTTCTTGACCGGTGACCCGCACAGCACCGGCAGCAGGCCGCCGCCGATCGTGCCGTGCTTGAGCCCTGCGATGATGTCCTCCTGAAGAAGATCACCCTTGTCGAGATACTTCTCGAGCAGGTTGTCGTCGGTCTCGGCGATCTGCTCGACAAGCTTCTTGCGATAGGCCGCGGACTGGTCCTTCATGTCCGCGGGGATGTCCTTTTCCTCGATCTTGCCGCTCCCATCCTGTGCGAACATCAGCGCCTTCATCCTGATGAGATCGACGACGCCGTGGAACTTGTCCTCGAGCCCCACGGGGAGTTGAAGCACCACGGCGTTCTTGCAGAAATACTTTTCCATGTCGCCTACCGCACGAAAGAAGTCCGCACGCTCTTTATCGAGCTTGCTGACGAAGGCCACACGGGGGATCTCGTAATCGCAGGCGAACTTGTAGATCTTCTCTGTCTCGGCCTTGACGCCCGAGATGGCGGAAATGATGAGGATCGCGCCATCCACGGCGCGAAGGGTGCCCTTGGTCTCTTCGAGGAAGTTGATATAACCGGGGGTGTCGATCAGGTTGATGCGGACGCCTTTCCAATCGGCGAATCCCACCGATGCCGTGATCGTGATCTTCCGGGCGATCTCCTCCGGCTCGTGCATGAACACGGAATTCCCCGCATCCACGCTGGCCGGCAGTTCAATGGCCCCCGCTGCATACAGAATGGCATCGGCAAGAGACGTCTTACCGGCTGCACCGTGAGACAGGATGGCTATATTGCGTACTTCCTTCACATCAGAGCTCGGCATAAGCGACTCCTTTGTAAGAGAATTTTGTAACGGGGGAATATACGGACAAACGGCGGTCGAGATCTTACCAGATGTCGGACTTGTGCTTTCCTCCCTGTTTGAGCAGGACGTCGATGACCGCCTCATTGAAGAAATTCGTGCTCTGGCGCAACGAGAGATCCACCATGGTCTCGTAGTACTTCCTTCCCTCGGCAAGCTCCTCCGACAGGACGTCGAAGAGGCTGTCCTTCTCGATGCCCTCTTTCACCTTTGCCTGGTTATACAGAAGGATGTCGGAGAGGATGGTCCGCGCCAGTCTCCTTGCTTCATCATCACGGGAGATCGATCGCATAACGATAACCGCCTTCAGATGCAGTCCGCATCAGCCGAGGATCTCAACGATCACGGGCTTGTACTCCTGGGTCTTTTCAACCTTTTGATTATAGCGCCGGAGAAAGAAAAAAGATACCGCCATAAGGACCATCCCAGAGATGAACGCCCAGAGATCAGAATTTGCCTCGCCGGAGAACTTTTCCGCAAGATTCTTACCGATGATGGCGGCAGCGACAAAAGCGGTCATGGGAATGCCGTACAGGATGATCGACGCCTTCAGATATACTTGCGGTGCGACCACGACCTTCACCTTCTGTCCCTTTTTCGCACCCAGGGGATTGGACGCCTCCATGAAGGAGTCTTCCCCCTGCGGATGACAGACCCCGGACGAGGCGCACTTTTCACAGGCGCTCTTGGCGAGAATGGATACCTTGGCCAGGCCGCCGGCCGTTTCTATGACAATGCCCTCTTCTTCGATCATGAGAGAACCTCAATACCGCCACGAAGACACGAAGGTTTGGTTTTTCTTAGTGTCTTCGTGCCTTTGTGGCAGAGCCTATGTTTTGTTTTTTCTTTTCTTCGCCGTCCGCAGCAGTTTGTACTCGATGCTGTCCACCAGCGCCTGCCAGCTCGCCTCGATCACATTCTCGGAAACGCCGACGGTGCCCCACTTGGACTTCCCGTCTCCGGATTCGATGAGAACGCGCACGCGGGCGGCGGTTCCCTCGGCCGCGGTCAGGACCCGGACCTTGTAGTCCAGCAGCCTTACGCTGTCCAGACCCCTGCCCGGGAAATACCGCGGCAGGACCTTGCGGAGCGCTTTGTCCAGCGCGTTCACCGGGCCGTTCCCCCAGGCAGCCGTATGCTCGACCTGGCCTCCGACCTCGACCGTCACGGTAGCCTCGCTCACCGGATGGGGATCTACCTTCCGCTTTTCCGTCAGTATGCGGTAATCGATGCGGTCGAACATGGTGAAGACCGACTCGTAGCTGTGGCGCGCCCTGAGCATGAGCAGTTCAAGCGACCCCTCCGCCCCCTCGAACTCGTAGCCCTCGTTCTCAAGCTGCTTGATCTTTTTGAGGATCTCCGAGAGTTCGGGGCTGCCTTTCTTTATCGTGATGCCGAGCTCCGCCGCCTTCTGGATGATGTTGCTCTTCCCCGCGAGGTCGGAGACAAGGATCCGGCGCCGGTTGCCCACCTGTTCGGGAATGATATGTTCGTAGGTCCGGGGCATCTTGGAGACGGCGTCCACGTGCACGCCAGCCTTGTGAGCGAAGGCGCTGTCCCCCACGAAGGGAGACCACTTCCGATGCGGCAGGTTGGCAAGCTCGTCAACATACCGCGACAGCTCGCGGAGCTTCCGGAGGCTCTCATCGGTGACGCAGTCGATTCCCATTTTGAGCTTGAGGTCGGGGATGATGGCGCAGAGGTTCGCGTTGCCGCACCGTTCGCCGTAGCCGTTGATCGTCCCGTGGACCATCACCGCACCGAGCCTGACCGCCGCCAGTGAGTTGGCGACCGCAACCTCCCCGTCATTGTGGGCGTGGATCCCGAAGGGCGTCCCGATGATCGTTTTCACCCGTGCAATGATCTC
>CAYILT010000213.1:0-6012 GCA_964364055.1 uncultured Nitrospiraceae bacterium
CCGCTTTTAGCGTCACTTGAGCAAGAGTAGCGCCCCTCAGCGATGAGGGGCGAGGATTGAAACAGCGTTAAGCGTCCCTGAAACTCGTGGTCCTCTTGTAGCGCCCCTCAGCGATGAGGGGCGAGGATTGAAACCTATGGTATCCCATGCCTGCGCCGCCTGCACAGCAGTAGCGCCCCTCAGCGATGAGGGGCGAGGATTGAAACTCTTATACTCTTCCACAAAGTCCTCGAAGGTTAGTAGCGCCCCTCAGCGATGAGGGGCGAGGATTGAAACTGGCATCGTACATGCGGGGCATCGGATGGAAGAAGTAGCGCCCCTCAGCGATGAGGGGCGAGGATTGAAACTTGTTATGGCGGCGAACGGCAGGGACAGGGAGTGGTAGCGCCCCTCAGCGATGAGGGGCGAGGATTGAAACTTCTCGATCAGCGGCTCTTCCCTCGTCGCATCGATGTAGCGCCCCTCAGCGATGAGGGGCGAGGATTGAAACACGCCCCAGGGATGATACGAATTGAGCGGGTCATTGTAGCGCCCCTCAGCGATGAGGGGCGAGGATTGAAACTTGTACGCAAGGATGCAAACGAACACGACGAACAGTAGCGCCCCTCAGCGATGAGGGGCGAGGATTGAAACGCGTTCTTCGACGTGATGAAGGAATCTATCGCGCCGTAGCGCCCCTCAGCGATGAGGGGCGAGGATTGAAACCACGCTTATCCCGAACTTCACGATCGTCTCTTTGTTGTAGCGCCCCTCAGCGATGAGGGGCGAGGATTGAAACAGCTTCTTGAGGATCCACAGTATCAGGAGCAGGATGTAGCGCCCCTCAGCGATGAGGGGCGAGGATTGAAACTCTTTTCGGGCTTCTTTCTGCTTCAAACGGACCTGTAGCGCCCCTCAGCGATGAGGGGCGAGGATTGAAACACGTTCAGCTCGAGCTCGAAGCTCGTGCCATCGTGTAGCGCCCCTCAGCGATGAGGGGCGAGGATTGAAACATAGCCGATCTCCGCTATGGGCCGGAGATATGCCGTAGCGCCCCTCAGCGATGAGGGGCGAGGATTGAAACCGCCGTTAATGCTT
This sequence comes from uncultured Nitrospiraceae bacterium, assembly GCA_964364055.1. Classification (GTDB taxonomy): domain Bacteria; phylum Nitrospirota; class UBA9217; order UBA9217; family UBA9217; genus JAAXXJ01. The sequence continues at coordinate 1,078 of CAYILT010000213.1, forward strand.
GTCGAGTGCGGTTCCGGGTAGATGTAGCGCCCCTCAGCGATGAGGGGCGAGGATTGAAACTTTGTGCATCCCGATGGATCAGCAGTAAAGCATTGTAGCGCCCCTCAGCGATGAGGGGCGAGGATTTAAACTGATAGGCCGTTTGAGCTGGTATGTCCCGAAAGTGGATTAACTATTCTCAGAAGCATCAGCTTTCTCCGTTCCCTCGATTCAGCACCTCCACGATCTTGTCCCGCAGCGCGTCGATCCAATAGGGCTTTTGAATGAAACCGTCGGGGCGGTCCTCCCTGAACCCCGAAAGTGCGGTGCTTTCATCATAGCCGCTCGAGATGAGCACCTTGAGGCCGGGCTTGAGCGTCTTGAGCTTGCCGAGGAGGTCCGCTCCGCCCGGCCCTGACAGCTGAACATCGAGGATGGCCAGCAGGATCCCGTCCTTCCGCTCCCTGGCGATCAGCAGCGCTTCGTGGGCGTTCTTTGCTATGAGCGGCCGGTATCCCAGGTCGGTGAGCATGGTTTTGAGCAGCGAGAGGACGTGGGTCTCATTATCAACAACAAGGACTGCCCCGAGCAGGGCCTGTGCCGGATGCGCCCCTGCCTCCTCTTCCGCGTGGCGGGGGAGATATATATTGAAAGTGGCGCCCTTTCCCCGCTCGCTCTCAACCGACAGGCAGCCCCCATGGTTCTGGATGATCCCCAAGGCGGACGCCAGGCCGAGACCGCGTCCCATGAACTTGGTGGTGTAGAAAGGTTCGAAGATCCTTTTCTGCATGTCCCGCGGTATCCCCGGTCCCGTGTCGCTTATGCTCAGGTGGACATAGTCGCCTGAGGGATGCTGGTTGAGCGGACATTCCCAGGAGGCCTTTCCGGGGGCATTTTCGGTCCTGATCTCGATCCGCCCCCCGGTCTTTTCCAGGGATTCCACGGCGTTGGTTATGATATTGATGATGACCTGGCCGAGCTGACCGCGGCCGGCTATCACCGGCCAGAGATCGCCGGCCAGCGACTGGCTGATCTCGATCCCGGTCTTCGTCTCCCATCGCGCCATAGCAAGGATGTCTTGGACGATGTGGTTGAGCGCCACCTTGTTGTGCTCATAGCTCCCCTGCCGTGCATAGTCCAGGAGCTGGCGGGTGAGGCCGGCCATGCGCCGCGATGTATCGATGATGGTAGCGGTGAACTCCCGCTCCTTGCTGTCGGGGGGGAGTTTTCCCTTCAGCATCTCGGCGCTCCCGAGGATCCCCATGAGCATGTTGTTGAAGTCATGGGCGACGCCGCCCGCAAGGGTGGCGATGGACTGCTGCCGTTGCTGCTGGTGCAGGCGGGTTTCCATGTCCCGCTGCCGTTTTTCGAGTTGGAGCTTCCCGGTGACATCCAGAAGCGTCCCGATAATGGCGGGCCTGCCGTCGATCTCCGTACTGCTCCCGAACGCCTCGATGTCGATCGAGCTCCCGTCCTTCCGCAATCCCTTGAAGGTATAGTGAAAGCTCTTTTCTTCGCCGGCCAGACGCTTGCGGTCGTTTTCGGCGACGAGGGCGCGGCTTTCCGGCGCGATGAGCTCGAGGGTGCTTTTTCCGAAGACGATCTCTTCCGGGTTCGAATAGCCGAAGATCTCGGCCAGCTTGGGGTTCACATAGATGAACCGGCCGTCCCGGAGGATATAGATGCCGACGAGGCTCTGCTCCACCAGGTTGCGGAAACGGGTCTCCGACTGCCGGAGGGCGTCCTCGGCCTTCTTGCGCCCGGTGATATCGCGGGCAAGGTGGACGGAGCCGCAGATCCTGCCCGTCCTGTCGCGGAGTGGGGAGGCCGTGATCAGAAAGTCCCCGTCGAAATGCTCGAGATGTAGTTCGATGGAATGGGTCTTGCCGTCCTTGACGGTGCGCAGGTGCGGGCAATTCTCGTTCGGTCCCTCGCTGCGGCAGATGTGGCGGTAGCAGGGTCCCCCGACCAGGTCCTCGGGTTTCTTCCCGAGCTGCTGCGCGAAGGCCTTGTTCACCCTTGTCAACCGCATGTCCAGGTCTATCAGCGCGAGTTGGTCCGGGATGGCGTCGAAGGTCAGGCCCCATTCTTCGAAGGGATCGATGCGGCAGGCATCGTCCTGAACAGATGGTTTATAGGGGATCTTTTTTTTGCTCATGTCCTCTGCCCGGAAAGCGTGAAGGACCTCAACTTGGACCCATTCTTGTGAAGTTATAGTTATTATATCATATAATAATTCTATCTTACGGCTGTTTCTGTCTCTGTTCTCTCCTCCTCGCACTGAGTTTCCGTCCGGTTCGATGACTGATAAAGATAGCTCTTGAATAGCGCAGACCATTGTGTTAAATTTTACACACATTTTTTCTTACACACATTTTTTCTTACACACATTTTTTCAGGGGGTTTCAGGACATGAGAAAAGGTCTGTTGCGGGCAGTAGCGGTATTCGTCCTGTTCAGCAATGCGGCTCTTGCCGCGGAACCCGCTTCGTCCCGGGATTTCCGCGCCGCAAACAAGTTTTTCGCCGCCGAAAAGTACAGCGAAGCCCTCGCCCTTTATAAAAAAACGCTTTCCTCTCCGCAGGCCGACCTCGCTCCCGGCGACATCAATAATAAGATCGGCGATACTTACTTCCGGCTCGCGAACTATCGTAGCGCGCTTGACGCCTACCGTCTGGCCATCCGGGACCAGCGGCCCGCGGACCGTGCGCAGACGCAGTATTGGATCGGGTTCTGCTGCTTCCTTGTCGGTCGCGACGCCGAGGCGGTGGACGAGTTCCTAAAGATACCGGCACTGTATCCCGACGCTAAGGCATGGGGCTCCACGGCATATTACTGGGCAGGCAGGGCCAGCGAGCGTTTGGGAAAGAAGGAGCAGGCGGCCGAGTATTACCGGAAGGCGGGCGGCAACGGCAAGTCCACGCAGAGCACGTTCGCCCGGAAGAAGGCGGAAGCGGTGAAGGGGACAAGCACCGAATTGCAAGCGCCAAATTCCAAATAAAGTTCAAGCATCAAGCATCAGATTGCAAAGCGGTTTGGAAATGGGGATTTCGAGCTTGGATATTATTTGATGAACTCGTAAGAAGTAAAATTTTCACACGAAGGCACAAAGACACGAAGAAAGACAAATTGAAATCATACAGGTTTTTCTCTGTGGACTTCGTGATCTTTGTGTGAGAACGACTTTTTACGACTTTGTCTTATTTGATATTTGTAAATTGAGATTTGGAGCTTGTGTTAAGCCATGCTCAAAGAACTGAACATAAAGAATTTCGCCATCATCGACCAGCTCCGCGTGGAGTTCGGGCCGGGGCTGAACGTGTTCACCGGCGAGACCGGCGCGGGCAAGTCCATCGTTGTGGACGCGCTGAACCTGGCGCTGGGAGAGCGCGCGAGCACGGACCTCGTCCGCACCGGCAGCCCCGAGGCTGTGGTGGAGGCGGCCTTCGAGCTGAACGGCCTCGGGTCCGCCGCGGTCACCGGCATCCTCCTGGAACAGGGGATAGAGATGGCGGCAGGTGAGGATCTCATCGTGCGCCGGGTCATCTCCACGACGGGGAAAAGCAAAGTTTATATCAACGGCAGCCTCGCGAACCTCGCGACCCTGACCGCGCTTGGGGCCCATCTCGCCGATATCCACGGCCAGCACGAGCACCAGTCCCTGCTTGCGGCCGACCGGCAGATGGACATGCTCGATTCCTTCGGCGGCCTTCTCAAGAACCGCGAGGACTTCGCGGCCTCCTATAAACAGCTGCACGAGCTCCGCAGACAGCTTGCGGAACTTGAAACGGGAGAGCGGGAAAAGGCCCAGCGCGAGGACCTGCTCCGCTACCAGGTGAACGAGATCGATGCGGCGCGCCTGAAGGAAGGCGAGGACGAAGCGCTTGCCAACGAACAGCGGGTGCTGGCGAACTCCGAGAAGCTGGCAGGCCTCGCCGCGTCGGCCGACGAGACGCTCTATTCTTCGGAAGGATCGGCACTGGCGGCCCTCAAACGCGCCGTTACGAACGTGAGGGACATCGCGGCGATCGACAACAAACTTGCCCCGGTGCTGGAACTGCTGGAGTCCGGCAGGGCCCAGATCGAAGAAGCGGCGCGCGAGGTCTCTTCCTATGCCGAGAGGGTGGAGTTCGATCCCAACCGGCTCGAAGCGATTGGCGACCGGCTGGACCTGATCCAGAAGCTCAGGAAAAAGTACGGCGGAACGATCCCGGAGATCATCGTCTTCGGGGTGAAGGCCGCGGCGGAACTGGAAAAGATCGAGAAGAGTGGCGAGGAGATGGAGCGGCTTCGGAAGGAGACCGAGGGTCTCAAGACCGGGATCACCGAGAAGGCGAAGGAGCTGACGAAAAAACGGACGGCCGCGGCCCGGGAACTGGAGAAGAAGGTCGAGGGAGAGCTCGGCCACCTGGGCATGAAGAAGACGACCTTTGTCGTGAAGATCGTCCAGGAACCCGGGGACGACACGACTGACGGGCTCCGCGCCGGCCCGCGCGGCGCCGACAAGGTGGAGTTCCTGATCTCGCCGAACCCCGGCGAGGATCCGAGGCCGCTGGCGAAGATCGCCTCGGGCGGGGAACTGTCCCGTATCATGCTTGCGCTCAAGACCATTCTGGTCGAGGGCGACCCCATCCCGACCCTGGTCTTCGACGAGGTGGACGCGGGCATCGGCGGCGCCGTGGCCGAGGAAGTGGGGAAAAAGCTCAGAAAAATAGCGAACAGACGCCAGGTCTTCTGCATCACGCACCTGGCCCAGATCGCGAGCATGGCGATGAGCCATTACGGCGTCGCAAAGGCCGTAAAGAAGGACCGCACCAGCACCGAAGTGCGGCTGCTCGACCGGAAAGAGCGGGTCGATGAGATCGCGCGCATGCTCGGCGGCAAGACAATCACCGATGCCACTATCAGGCATGCCGAGGAGATGATCGAGCGGGGGGCCGTGTAACGGCAGTGCGGA
>CAYILT010000214.1:0-5909 GCA_964364055.1 uncultured Nitrospiraceae bacterium
TGCAAGAAGGTCTAACGGGGTGAACCGGGGAGACGACTTTTTACGAACCCATCAACCTTTATTCTCCCTTTCACCTGTTCCGTTCTCCTTTGAGTTTTGAAAAGACCTCCCTTAGTTCACCTATCGTACGAAAGAACCTCCTGATTTCCTGCCCTGTTTACCATTGACACATCGTAAGAGAGTGTGATAGATTTTTTATATCGTATCGGATCGGCAGGGATCAACAGGCACACAGACTTCCCGGAGGGAGCATGACCGTCAATTTCGATGAACTCTATGAACAGGGCATGGACACCTTCAACAAGGGCGACTACGCGAACGCCGAGAACCTGTTCCACCGGATCCTGAGCATCAATCCCCGTTTCGCCGACATCCAGAACAAGCTGGGCATCATCTACAACCAGACCAACAGGATGGAGCTCGCGGCAAAGTCCTTCGAAGCCGCCCTCGAGCTCAATCCGGGCTATACCGAGGCCTCTCTCAACCTTGCGATCACCTACAGCGACCTGGGGCAGTACGACAAGGCGCGCGAGGTCTTCGAGCGCGCGGCCCGCATCAGCAAGGCCGGCTCCAGCGAGATCGATCCCTTCATCAAGGGTAAGCTCGCGAACGAGCACCTGAAGATCGGCGCCATCTATTCCGATCTGAAGCTCCTCGACGAGGCCATCGAAGAGTACGAGAAGGCGATCCGCCTGGCGCCGAATTTCGCGGACATCATCACCCGGCTCGGGATCGCCTACCGCGAGAAGGGCCAGTTCGACGAGGCCATCAGCCAGTTCAACCGGGCAAAGGAAGTGAACAGCCGATTCATCCCCGCCCGGGTGCACCTCGGGCTCACCTATTACTCCCGCGGGTTCTACGGTCTTGCCGAGGAAGAGTGGCAGGAAGCGCTCAAGATCGATCCGAACAACGCCGCTGTCAAGACCTATCTTAACTTCGTCAAGCCCCAGCAGTCCTGAGGAGCCCCGCCAGTGGAACTTCTGGAAATAGCGGGCCTCTCCACCAGCTTCACTACCCGGTCCGGCGTCATCAAGGCTGTCGACAACGTGAGCCTCTCGCTCCGGAAGGGACGCGTTCTCGGCCTGGTCGGCGAGTCCGGCTGCGGCAAAACCATGACCGCCCTTTCCATCCTCAACCTCGTCCCGTCGCCCGGCAGGATCACCGCCGGGAAGATCTTTTTTGAGGGCCGGGACCTGCTCACGCTATCGGAGGCAGAGATGCGGAAGGTGCGCGGGGCGCGTATCTCCATGGTCTTTCAGGAGCCCATGACCGCGCTGAATCCGGTGTTCACCGTCGGGAACCAGATCGGCGAGGTCCTCACCACCCACCAGGCCATCACCTCGAACGAGGCCCTTGACCGCTCCGTGGAACTTCTCCGTTCCGTCGGCATCCCCTCGCCCGAAAAACGCGTCCATGAGTATCCGCACCAGCTCTCGGGCGGCACGCGCCAGCGCGTGATGATCGCCATGGCCATCGCCTGCAGGCCATCGCTGATCCTCGCCGACGAACCCACCACGGCGCTGGACGTCACCATCCAGGCCCATATCCTTGAGCTGCTCACCCGGATCCAGGCCGAGATGGGCATGGCCATGGTGCTGGTAACGCACGATCTGGGCCTCATTGCCGAACGCGCCCACGAGGTTGCGGTGATGTACGCGGGCCGGATCGTGGAGAAGGCGGACACCCCGGAGCTTTTCAGCGAACCCCTCCATCCCTACACGAGAGGGCTCATGGCCTCGATCCCGCGGCCCGGTGACTCCCGGCGCGGCCGGCTCAGGACCATCCCGGGCATGGTGCCCCGGCTTTCGGACCTTCCGCAGGGATGCACGTTCTCGCCGCGCTGCGACATCAGGATCGACCAGTGCAATACGGAGCCGGAGCTTGTCGAAGTGAAGCCGGGACATTTTGTGAGATGCTGGAAAGCGAAGTGAACCGATTGCGGAGTGCGGATTTCGGATTGCGGAATGAACGTCAACAAGGGAAGTCATTACCGCAGAGGACGCAGAGGACGCCGAGAAAAGCATGCTATGTGAATTTTTACGAATAGTGCCCGTGTCGTGATCGAAATTAATCCATACGGCAGTCAGCCGGGCTTTTGGCGGCCTGCTTCATCCTCTGCGCGCTCTGCGAACTCAGCGGTAGACAGGATTTTCCGTGAATGAAAACATTCTGACCATCGAAAACATCTTTAAGACCTTTCCCGTAAAGGCCGGTCCGGGAAAAACCGTGCACGCCCGGGCCGTTGACGGCGTGAGCCTCTCGGTGGCGCAGGGCGAAGTGGTCGGGCTGGTGGGAGAGAGTGGGTGCGGTAAATCGACGCTCGGCCGGCTCGCCCTGGGGCTTCTGCCGCCCACATCGGGGAAGGTGTTCTTCCAGGGCAGGGACATCGGAGCGCTGGCACACGAGGACCTGCGGGCCCTCCGCAGAGAGATGCAGATCATCTTCCAGGACCCCTTCGCCTCGCTGAACCCGCGCATGCGCGTCCGTGACATCGTGACCGAGCCGCTCGTGATCCACAAGCTTGCCGGCAGCCGGGAACTCGATGAACGCGGCGCGGCGATCCTGGGCAAGGTCGGTCTTTCCGCCGACGCGCTGATGCGCTACCCCCACGAGTTCTCCGGCGGGCAGCGCCAGCGTATCGGGATCGCGCGCGCCCTCGCCAGCGGCCCGTCCTTCATCGTCGCCGATGAGCCGGTCTCCGCCCTCGACGTATCGGTCCAGGCCCAGATCATCAACCTGCTTGCTGATCTCCAGAAGGACCTGGGGCTCTCGCTCCTGTTCATCGCCCACGACCTGAACGTGGTACGCCACTTCTCGGACCGCGTAGCCGTCATGTACCTCGGGAAGATCGTCGAGCTCGCCCCGGCAGAGGAGATCTATACCAACCCTTCCCATCCCTACACCGAGGCGCTGCTCGCCGACATCCCCGTCCCGGACCCGAACGTGAAGAAGAAGCATATTCTCTTGAAAGGCGACATCCCCAGCCCCACGCAGGTCCCGCCCGGCTGCCGTTTCCACACGCGCTGCATCCACCGCTTCGAGCCCTGCGACACTCTTATCCCGAAGACCACGGACCTCGGGAATGGCCACTTCGTGGATTGTCATCTGCGGGGATAATATCCCGCTTTTCATTTCCTGATGCGCGTTGTGTTATAGACCTTGTTTGACTGCACAAGATAGTCGATATGACTTTCATTAGTATACCCCACAGAGTTATCGAGACTTGGGTATATATTTTTTGCTGTTGACAAACACGACAAATTACGCTAATATTTAGACAAATGTCGCAGTTAGATTGTGGAGGGGTAAGTCATGACACACGCAACGACAGTAGAAGAGATTCTAGGGGGGAGGAAAATCCTTCATAAGAGTATCCAGGGTAAAATGGATCTCATTGAATTAAGTAATACGGGTGTGACAAAAGAGGCTTTGTTGCACTTGGCTAAATATTGTAGTTTTTCAATACAACAATTATCTGAAGTTCTCCCGGTGAATGTGAGGACGATCCAGAGATATACTCCTAAAGAGCATTTTAATCGGGCGGTGTCGGAGCAAATCTTGCAGCTCGCTGAAGTCGCAGCGCGGGGCACTGAAGTATTCGGGGACAGAGAACTCTTTCTCGAGTGGATGAAAACGCCGAGTGCAGCATTAGCTGATAAAAAACCGTTAAGCCTGCTAAATTCAAAATTCGGGGCTGACATGGTTTTGGATGAACTTGGGCGGATTGAGCATGGGGTTTTCTCCTGATGGAGGTATACAGGATCGCAAAATCCTCATACAGCACGGACCTGACGGGACTTGGCGCGCGGCTGTATGGGGCGAGGTGGAATCGAAAAGGCACGGCAATGATTTATACCTCGAAGAGTCGGGCCCTTGCCGCTCTGGAGTTTTTCGTTCATCTGCCCCTCTCTCTTGCTCCCCCGGGTTTAAAGATCGTTTCTCTTCAAATTCCCGATAAGACAGCAATAGAAGAAATTTTCCTATCGGATTTACCAGCAGACTGGCGGACCTATCCTGCGCCTCCTAAGCTGGCCAATCTCGGCTCTGCATGGGTAAAGACGAATAAAACCCTCCTGCTGCGCGTTCCCTCGGTTATCATCGAAAAGGAGTTCAATATTCTCATCAACCCCGGACATCCCGATATAAAGCTCATTACCATCGTCAAAATCGAGGATTTCAAATTTGATGATCGGCTGCTCAGAGAGAAGAAGAAATAGCCTGGCGGGCGGTTAGGGCCATCGGGTCATCGAGGAGGAATAGCGATGGTTATTACGAAGAGCCAGGTTGTAGAAATGCTACTGAAGTACATCAATCGGCAGATGGATCTGCCCACCCTCGTTGACTGGGCGGAGAAGATGATGCGGGTCGCTGATTTTGAAGACAAAAACTTTGCCGTGATACGGGACGTGCTTTCTCATATCGGCCTTGCCGACGTGCGTGAGTTCGGCCTTACCTGGGATGATTGCTACGATTATCTCCACAGGCTCGGGTATGATGTAAAGGTCGAGCTGCACGCGGTCAAGTGAGTAGAGGAGCGATTTCAGAAGACATCACGGCAAGAGCAAGGAAGTGACCTTCAAGCACTCCTTCTCGCGCTTATACCACAACAAAGGACCTGGCCCCGGGGAGTTCCTGGCCAAGGTCGGCCTTTCCGCCGACGCGCTACCCCCACGAGTTCTCGGGAGGGCAGCGCCAGCGTATCGGGATCGCCCGTGCCCTCGCCAGCGGCCCGTCCTTCATCGTCGCCGATGAGCCGGTCTCCGCCCTCGACGTATCGGTCCAGGCCCAGATCATCAACCTGCTTGCTGATCTCCAGAAGGACCTGGGGCTCTCGCTCCTGTTCATCGCCCACGACCTGAACGTGGTACGCCACTTCTCGGACCGCGTAGCCGTCATGTACCTCGGGAAGATCGTCGAGCTCGCCCCGGCAGAGGAGATCTATACCAAGCCTTCCCATCCCTACACCGAGGCGCTGCTCGCCGACATCCCTGTCCCGGACCCGAACGCGAAGAAGAAGCACATCGTGCTCAAGGGCGACATCCCCAGCCCCACGCAGATCCCGTCCGGCTGCCGCTTCCACACGCGCTGCATCCACCGCTTCGAGCCCTGCGATACTCTTGTTCCGAGGACCACGGACCTCGGGAACGGCCACTTTGTGGATTGTCACTTGCGGGGATAGAGACTGCTCCGCCACTGAACCGTCCCTTCATCTATATATATCATCCTTTATTCCCCTTGATCCACCTCAGTTCTTTTGCATTACCATCATTGATCGTGGCGCTTTTGCAGACCTGCAAAGAATTCCCAGAGAGTGTTCCATGGAAAATCAACGACTTGCACTTTGGCATGAGGGATGCAATATACAGGGCAGAAGCGCAATGATAAAGCCCCTCTCCTCAACTCCTCCCCCTCGAGGGGGGAGGAAAAAAAGGTGGGGGAGAAACTCAAGGAGGTAACGAACATGAAGAACTCAATCTCAAAAAAGGGTGCTTACATCGGAGCAGGTGCAGGACTGGTGCTCTTCGCCCTCTTCGGACTTCTCCCCGGAAGCCTTCTGGGCGGCGCGGCCGGGATCAATGTCGCGGGCTGGCTCTTCGGCCTTCCACTGGAGCCGGGTCTCATCTCCCGCGCCATCGTGCTGGTCTCGATGCTGGTGGGTGTCCTGGTTGCCGGGATCGTGATCGTAACGGCCACCACCACGGTGGGCTGGCTGGCCGGCAGGATGGTTGAAGGACAGGAGAAGGTGGAGAAAGAGGCAGTGAGCCACAGGTAGGGATCAGAAGACAGAAGACAGAAGACAGACAACAGACAACAGACAACAGACAAGAACTTAAAACGACAATCCAAAACTTGAAAAAGGAGATATGGCCATGAAGAACGAAACAGTAAAGACGGGAATGAAGATCGGA
>CAYILT010000215.1:0-5882 GCA_964364055.1 uncultured Nitrospiraceae bacterium
AAAAGCGGCTCGAGGTGGTCCTGGACATTTCACTGAGGATCTCGGAGATCGTCAAACGACTGCAGGGGATCAAGCAGGACAAGACCATCGAGTATCTTAAGGGAGTGAAAATGACGGACCTGACGAAGGAATGAGGACGGACGCGGAGACAACGACAGTGCGGAGTGCGGAGTGCGGAATGCGGAATAATTCAAGGGGTCGAACCGTCAGTGCGGCCGGCATGGTGCTATGCGCATTTTTCTCGCTGGCGGCGGTGGGCCGCGCCGAGCTGATCGACCGGGTGGTCGCGGCGGTGAACAACGAGGTCATCACCCTGAGCGAGCTCCGGCAGGCAGTTGCGTTCAATGCCGCACTGGGCGGCAAGGGGAACGGCAGACAGCTTGAGCAGGAGACCCGCGAGGGGCTCATTAACGGCAGGCTGCTCCTGCAGGAAGCGTACCGCCTGAAGTTCGCGGAGGTCTCAGAACAGGATATCGCCGCCGAGGTCGGCAGGCTCCGTCAGCGTCTGGGGTCCGATGATGCCTACCGGGCGTTCCTGGTCCGGACCGATCTGACCGAAGAACGCCTCGGCCGAATGCTGGGAGATCGGCTGCTTATCGAACGGTTCGTGGAGAAGAAGATAGGCCTCTTTGCCCGCGTGAGCCGTGATGAGGCCCAGAGCTATTTCCAGGACCACCCCAAAGAGTTCAAAGACAAGCGGTTCGCCCAGGTCCAGAAAGCGATCACCGCGCTCCTGTCCGGACAGAAGGTCAGCCAGCAGCTTGACCAGTATGTCGCCGAACTGCGAGACAGGGCGGTGATGAGACTCAACCCGCTGCGGGAAGAGGAGAAGTAGGAAGAAGATAGAGGACAGACGACAGACAGCAGACGACAGATGAAAAACGAAAGATAACAGACAACAGATTACAGACGACAGCGACCTCCATCCCCGGCTCATCCCTCACCCGCTTCCGAAAAGGAGAATTATTTCCATGAAGAAAAGCTTTCTATCCGTCATCATTGTGTTTCTGTTCCTGATGCCAAGCGGCTGTACGTTCCTGAAGGTGAACATCGGCGACGACGTGCAGCCGCTCACCGAAAAGGTCGTGTCGGGCGAGGGCAGGGACAAGGTCCTGCTCCTGGACCTCAGCGGCGTCATCATGAGCGGCGAAGGCGAACCGGTGCTGGGCGCCAGGAAGAAGCCGGGCCTGATCGCCCGGATGCGCGAGGCGCTGGACCGGGCGCGGCAGGATAAGCGCGTGAAAGCGGTGGTGCTCAGAATCAACAGCCCCGGCGGCGGCGTCACGGCATCGGACACCCTGTACCACGAACTCAGAAAGTTCAAGCAGGAGACCGGCGTCAAGATCGTGGCGCACATCATGGATGTCGGGGCCTCCGGCGCCTACTACGCCGCGCTGGCCGCCGACGCCATCACGGCGCAGCCTACCAGCGTGACCGGCAGCATCGGCGTCATCATGTACCGCGTGGACGTTACGGGCCTGATGCAGAAGGCCGGGGTCCAGACCGTGGAGATCGCTTCGGGCGAGAAGAAAGGGATCGGGTCTCCGTTCAGGACGCTTTCGCCCGACGAGCGGAAGATCTTCCAGGATTTCATCGACAGCCTGTACGGCCGGTTCACGGGACTCGTCGCCGAGGAGCGAAAGCTGACGCCGGACGCCGTGCGGAAGATGGCTGATGGAAGGATCTTCACGAGCGCGGAGGCGAAGACCGGGGGGTTGATCGATGGCGTCGGATACCTCGAGGACGCCATAGAACTGGCAAAGAAAAAGGCGGACCTTTCTCAGGCCGAGGTGGTGACCTATTTCCGCCCCGGCGAATACAAGACGAACATCTATTCCCTGAGCCTGATCAATCTCGACCTGGGGGACCTGGCCGATCCGGGGGCGAAGTTCCTGTACCTCTGGTGGCCGTGAAGCGGCCGCTATTTTTCAAACACATCTCAAGCGCTTAGCTGTCAAGGGAATTGCTATTTCCCGCTCCATCTGATAGCCTCTTCCAATACTGAGCTCATACGGCATTTCAGGAATGGAGGCCCATGGATCTCTTTGACCGCATCTACTGCCTGGACCGGGTCCTGCGCCAGGCGCGCTATCCGGTCCCTCATGCCGTGCTCCAGGAAAAGCTCGAGTGCTCCCGTGCCACAACCAACCGGATCATCCGCGACATGCGCGATTTCCTCGGCGCGCCGATCCAGTGCGACCGCACAACAAAGGGTTATCACTATGCACAAACAAGCGACCAGCCCTACGACCTGCCCGGCCTCTGGTTTAATGCGTCCGAACTAACGGTCCAGCATCTGCTGGCGGAAGTACAGCCCGGATTGCTTGAAAGCCACATTGCGCCGCTTCGTGAACGCATCGAACGCATCCTAAAGTCAAAGGGCACGGCACAGGGCGACACCACGAGGCGCATACGCATCTTGCGCATGACCGGACGCAGATGTGACCCTGAAAACTTCCCCACCGTTTCCGGCGCAGTGCTCGGACGGACGAAAGCGTTTGCACATCGTCTACCATGGCCGTGCCAACGATCAAACCACTGAACGCACCATCTCGCCGCAGCGCATTATTCATTACCGCGACAACTGGTACCTTGACGCCTGGGACCATGCCAAAAAGGCGCTCAGGAGCTTTTCCGTGGATCGCATCCCGCAGGTCCGGAGGCTCGGTGAAGCGGCAAGAGATATACCTGATGATAAGCTGAATGCTCACTTCGCCTCCGCCTACGGCATCTTCGCCGGGCAACCGAAACAGAAGGCTGTTTTGCGATTTACTCCCGAACGTTCCCGATGGGTTGCTGACGAAGTCTGGCATCCGAAGCAGAAGGGGCGCTTTGAGGACGGGCGGTACGTGCTTGAAGTGCCATACTCCGATTCGCGGGAGCTGGTGATGGACATTCTGAAACACGGACCGGAGGTGGAGGTGCTGGGGCCGGAATCTCTGCGATTCGAAGTTGTAGCTCTGTTGAGCAAGGCGCTGTTGCGGCAGCGGAAGATAGGAATAAGGAAACCAAAGGTCTTAAAAACGCGTACTGCTGTTCGGCGAAATCTTTTGGGTTGACGAAAGCAGCGCGTTTCGTTATTATTATCATGAAGTCGAAAGGAGCATGCAATGTTATCAACGCTAGAGGTCATTCGGGAACTTCGAAGTTCCCGCCTCGACAGGAAGACAGGGCTGGCGGAATGAGGATTGCGGAAACAGTAGCGGGAGAATGAGATGTTGAGGAAAAAAAAGGACAGAGAAGCCGTTAAAGAATTTTGCGAGCTCGTCAGAAAAAGCCTGGGTAAGACGATCAAAGCGATTAAGCTGTTCGGATCCAAAGCAACCGATACGGACACGCCGGGTTCAGATATCGATTTGTTTATCGTCGTTTCGGAGAAAACGCCCGAGGTGGATGAACTCATTCTGAATATTGCCTTTGAACTCGATCTCAAATATAACGTATATATTTCCGCCCGCGTTGTAGCTCAATCCATCCTGAAAAACCCACTCTGGAAAAGCACCCCCCTTTTGAGAAACATTCAGCGTGAAGGCGTGCTGGTATGAAAAAAGAGCTTGTCACCCTTGCGCACTACCGCATGGGCCGGGCTCGGGAAGCCTTTGCCGACGGTGTACGGCTTTTGGAGAGTGAATCTCTCAAAGGCGCGACGAACAGGCTGTACTACGCCGCATTCTACGCGGCCCGGGCAATCCTGGCCGTCAAAGAGTTGGATTCCTCCAAGCACAGCGGAGTCATATCCCTTTTCAACAAACATTTCGTAAAGACCGGCCTGATTTTACCCGCCAAAGCAAAACACTGAAAAAGGCTTTTGAAAAACGTCAAGATATCGACTATGCGGATTTTACCGAGATCTCACGTTCGGAAGTGGAAAGCCTTAAAACGGAGATCCTGGCGTTTATTGAGGAATGCGCCTCGGCGCTGGAAACGCTTTTGATTCATCCGGGCAAAAAGCGAACCGAAAAAGAGCACGAATAGCCTCCAAAAGCACCGGCCGTCCCGCTTTATTTCTCCATACTCACACGCTAAGGCCGCGCATTTACGGCCTTCATACCGTTATTTCCCTCAAAGTCCGCTTTCTGACCAGCTGTGCCCGGTAATCTGAATTCCGGCGGCGGTCATCAAGGCTGTAATAGCAACCATCCACGATCAGCAGCCGGATGCGACGCTTTAACAGGCTGTTGCTTGACCACATGGCATTAAAAGAACTCTGAAGAAATATTTGTGAGGCTCACGTTTTGAGCCTGGCGTTGTGTATGATATGGGGATAAAGGCATTGAAAGGCCGCTATCAAGCGGCACGAGGTGACGGTTACTGTGATCACGGATAAGGCAGTAGCGCACATATCGGAAGACGGTCGAGCTCATCTTCTGCAGGACCATCTCGCCGGAACCGCTGAACTCGCTGCCCGGTTCGCCGCTGAATTCGGCTGCGCCGAGTGGGGACGGCTTGCGGGGTTGTGGCATGACCTCGGGAAGTATTCCGATGATTTTCAGCGGTATATTCGTGCCGTGACGGACCCTGATGCCGCTCTTGAGGGGAAACATGTTCGTGTGAATCATTCCACGGCGGGAGGCATTCATGCTGTAGAGAAGTTCGACACGATGGGGCGGGTCTTTGCGTATCTGATCGCCGGGCACCACGCGGGACTGCCAAAGAAGTCATTGTTGGTGGAGAATATAATTCTATGAAACATGATTCAGCAGTTCAATATGTTGCTCATTATAGGAAGTCTGATGGAGAGCCACAAAGCGTAAAGGAACACATAGAGGGTAGTTCGGTTTTGGCAAAGACGTTTTCTGAAAAAATCGGATTAGCATCGATGGGCGAGCTGATCGGATTGCTCCATGATTTTGGCAAGTATCCGAATGATTTCCAGTCTTACTTATTGTCAGCGGTAGGCAAACTCAATCCAGATGACGATGAGTATGTTGACGCAAAGGGCATGAAAGGAAAGATCGACCATTCATCTGCTGGCGCTCAGTATCTTTGGAAGTCTGTGCAGAACAAAGATCAGCTGCAACGCTTAGCCGGACAGATAATGTCGCTGTGCATTGCGTCGCATCATTCCGGATTAATTGATTGCCTTTCACCAGATGGCACTGATAATTTCAGCAAGCGCATGGCGAAGTCTAAGGAAAAGACACATCTTGATGAGGCCGAATTAAAAGTAGAACGATCCATCCGAAATCGTATAGACGACTTGCTTGCTTCCCCCACGATAGGTCATGAGTTGAGTCTGCGGCTGAAGTCGACTTTAAGCACTGAACAATCACGCGAGATACGCGAGTTTATGCTCGGTTTGTTGGTCCGATTTCTCTTTAGTGTTTTAATTGATGCGGATCGCCTAAACACAGCAGATTTCGAGAATATTTCCGCTGCACGCGAACGTTACAACGGAGACTATCCTGAATGGGAACTACTTATTGAAAAGTTTGAGCTGCACCTTGCCGCTTTCAAGAGAAGAAATGAGGTAGACAAGATTCGTACTAAAATCTCGTCAGCATGCCAGAACTTTGCTTTCCGTGAGAAAGGCCTTTTTCAACTTACCGTACCGACAGGCGGCGGAAAAACACTGGCAAGTCTTCGATTCGCCCTGCATCATGCGAAGCATCATAATATGGATCGTATAATTTATGTGGTGCCGTACACTTCGATTATCGACCAAAATGCTGCGGTCGTCCGCTCCATACTTGAAAACACTGACCACCAACCAATAATAAACGACAGGCAGGTTGTTTTGGAGCATCATTCAAATCTCACACCGGAAAAAGAAACATGGCAGAGCAAGATTCTCTCCGAGAACTGGGATGCTCCTATTGTTTACACGACAGCCGTGCAGTTTTTGGAGACACTTTTTGCGGCTGGCACCAGAGGGGCTAGGC
>CAYILT010000216.1:0-5876 GCA_964364055.1 uncultured Nitrospiraceae bacterium
TCGAAGATTCCCTGCAGCTTGCTGCAGGGAGCTTCAATGAGAAGACTGGACACCGGCGTCCGCCGGTGAGACGAGGCGCAAGAATAAGAAAAATATGAAACGCCCATGCGTTTACATTCTGGCAAGTCAAAGGAATGGAACTCTCTATGTCGGCGTAACATCCGACCTCCTCAAGCGAGTATGGGAGCACAAAAACGACGTTGTGGAAGGCTTCACAAAGCGATACGGCGTCCATTCGCTCGTATGGTACGAACCGCATGATACGATGGAGCCGGCAATAATGCGGGAAAAGGCGATTAAGGAGTGGAAACGGGCGTGGAAGTTGGATCTGATTGAAAAAGCCAATCCGGAGTGGAAGGATTTACATGAAAATATTCGGTCTTAGGAAAGAGGACTGGACCCCGGCCTGCGCCGGGGAGACGTCAAAAGCAAGGGTGCGCAAACAATTCGTCAGGCTGTCTTTCCGGCGGACGCCGGAATCCAGAGGTTTACGGGTTATTATTTATCGGACTGGACCCCGGCGTTCGCCGGGGAGACGTCAAAAGTAAAGGTACACAAATGAATTCGTCATAACCTTGGCCGGGTTAGCGGGGCAATTCCCGGCTGCATAGATGTTATGTGACTTTATGGAGACTCTCACGCTACATTTGCTCTCCCAGCTTGTCTCTCTTTCTAACCAGCCCATGTACCTTGTCGGCGGGTCGGTCCGGGACCTGCTGATCGGCGTCCCGAACATCAAGGACATCGATCTGCTCATGCCCACGCGCTCGGAGGATGTCGCAAGGGCGTTCGCCGACAGGATTGGGGGAAGCTTTTTCTTTCTCGACGAAGAGCGGAAGGTCACCCGGGTGGTGAAGCAAGAGGCGGGGGGGGTGGTCCGGTTCGACTTCACGAACTTCGAAGGACCGGACCTGCATGCCGACCTCGCGAGGCGGGATTTCACCATCAATGCCATGGCCGTCGACGTGCGCGGTTTCCTGGAAACGCGCTCGCTTGGCGGGCTCATCGACCTCTTCGACGGCAGGGAGGACGTCCGGCGGAAGCTGGTCCGCGTGGCGGATCCGAAGGTGCTCGACGATGACCCGCTCCGGCTGCTCCGCGCGGTGCGGTTCGCCGCAACGCTCGGGTTCAGCATCGAGAAAGCGACCGCCATGCATATCCGGGACCGCGCGGACCTCGTTGCGAAGCCTTCAGCGGAACGCATCCGGGACGAACTGTTCCAGGTCCTCTCGGCAGCGGGCGCGGACCGGCATCTTCTGCTCATGGAGTCGCTCGGCCTGCTCAGGAAGCTCCTGCCCGAACTGGGACCGCTCAAGGATTTTGCTCCCGGCAAACACCATCTCTACGACATCTTCACGCACTCCATCAAGTCGGCCGGGTATGTGGACAGCGTCCTCGAGAGCTTCCCCACCCTGTCGCCCGGGCATGCGGGGACGGTCCTCGCGCATCTCGGCCAGGAGCTTGAGCAGTTCGTGACACGAAAGGCCGCACTCCGGTTTGCCTGCCTCCTGCACGACATCGCGAAGTCGGACACCTATACCCGGGACGGGGAAGGGGACATTCATTTCTTCGGCCACGACACGGCCGGCGCCGACAAGGCGCTGTTCATCTGCCAGCGGTTCCGGCTGTCGAACGACACCGCGTCGGTGGTGTTCCGGCTCATCAGGCACCATATGCGGCCATTGAACCTGTCCGCTCCGGGCGGACCGAGCAGACGGGCGCTCTACCGTTACTGCCGTGATCTCAAGGACGCAGTGCCGGAAAGCATCGTGCTTTCCCTCGCCGACGCAAAGGCCACGTCGGAGGTCATGCCCGCTGAAGGTTTCACCGACACCCAGAAAATCTCGGGGCAGGTCCTTGATTACTATTACGGGAAGTTCCTCAAGACCGAGGCGAAGCCCTTCGTGACGGGGAAGGACCTGATCGCCCGGGGGATGAAGCCGGGACCGAAATTCCGTGAGATACTCGATGACATAAAAGAGCGGCAGGCTGAAGGCACGCTGAAGGACCGGCAGGAGGCGCTGGAGTATCTGAAGAAACTGACCTAAGGGCTTTTTTACCGCAGCGGACGCAGAGGAAGAGCATGGAGAGGAAGTCAAAAGCATCATGCTTTGTATTAAGACGTAAGAAGAAGCCCCGTTTTCGATGTTGCCGTCCTCTGCGTCCTCTGCGGTGAGTAACCTTTTAATTTTTCTGGGTGTCCCATGCACATTAAGAACGAAAGAACCTACGAGACCATGTCCGTGGAGGAATTACAGGCAGAGCTCGCGCGGCTCAAGGATAACCGCTGCGACCTCGATGACACACACTCGTTCACCTTCGGGAAAACCACGGTCCACATCGGCGCGGAGCAGGCGCAGTCCATGCAGGAGGAGTACGAGGAGGAGTGCCGTTTGTACAACGAACAGATCGCGGCTATCGAAGTTCTCTTGCGGGCGCGGGGACAGTAAACCCCGTTAGAGAACTTGTTCTCTAACGATGACAGATTGTGGCTTTACACCACAATCTGTAAATGCATATTATCAACCGCCGACAGGAGTCGGCGGCTTTCTCTAACGGGGTAAAGACGCTTCATTGCCCAGGGATGCACCCTGCGGCTTGGATGCAAGGTACTGCAATCATTGATTTCCCCGGGTTGCCCTCAAATTCTGCTTGCGCAAAGTCTCAAATTATGGTATTTATAGCGCTCACAAGTGGTTAAAATACTCTTTCGTGGGGGTTATAGAATGAAGAAGCTTTCCGTTGTTCTGGTTGTTGTGCTGTCGATCTGCCTGGTGGCCTCGCTTGCGCTTGCGGCCCATCATATCATGAAGGGCGCAGTGAAGTCCGTTGATGCCAAGGCTGGCTCGATTGTCGTGACCGTGGACGGTAAGGACATGACGTTCAAGGCGGGCAAGGACGTTGACGTTGCCAAGTTCAAGGCCGGCGACAAGGTCGAAGTGACGACCGACAAGGACGTCGCGACGGAGATCAAGGCCGCGAAGAAGGCCCCGGTCGGCTGCTAATCCCGTATCATTAACAAAGGCCGCCTCATCCGAGGCGGCCTTTTCTGTTGTTCCTCCTGACACAAGTTTCCCGGTCCGATCCCGAACCCTCCGTCATCAGAAATCGAATCCCGCAGAAAAATACACCAAATATCGCTTGTCCTCGCCGGCCCCGAGATCGAGCCTGACAGGCCCGATAAGCGTATCGGCATGGATACCGATGCCCGCGCCCTGCCTGAGGTCCCGGGGAGAAAGGTCGTCCCGCTTGTCCCAGACGTTTGCCGCTCCGCCGGAAAGAACAAGATATACCGCCTTCACGGCCTTCAACTGATATTCCGCCATCATCCAGCGATAGGTGAGGAGCGCGCCCAGCTCGTTGGCTCCGACGAACTCTCTGCGATGATAGCCTGGTAAAGGGAATCCGAGCAGGCTGTCCGCGCCGCCAATCCCGAATTGCTCCTGGTAAGGCAGGGCGCCGCTGCCGAACCCGGCCGATACATCGACGATGACGGTGTGCCGCCCGGCCATCGGAAGGCAGCCCTCTCCGGCTATCGATGTCTTTCGGAAGTCCAGGCCGCCTCCGTACGAGGGCGAAGCGGTCTCGTAGGATCCTTTGAACAGCAGCCCGTTGTGCGGGAAGGTGTTCCGGTCCCGTGTGTCGATCGTCGAGAGAAAGGCCAGGCTGCCGATATGGGTGGGGTTCTCCACTGTGGGCGCTCCGAAGACGTTCACGGCGCGGTCGGACTCGTAACGGTAGCGGAGATAGGTGTCGCCGAACCGGAACCACTGATAGCCGAACGCAAAATCGACACCGGCGCGGCTCACTTCCAGTTCGCCGGTCTTGCGCTGGCCGGTATAGAGAGCATAGGTCCGATCGTAGTAGAACGCCTGCAGGGCATGGACGAAGTAGGTGTTAATGAGAACGGGCGAGCGGTAGCCCAGGGCGAGATCGGTATAGTTCCCGAACCGTGTGTTCAGGAACAGCTTGATGCCTCTGCCGGCGAGATTGTCCACGGAGAGGTCAGCGAGCCCGGTGAAGGAATCCTCGAGGTCATACCGGAGGCCAATCCGCAGGGTCCCGCGAGGCTTTTCCCTGATCTTGAACGTGAGGATGACGCCATCCCTCCCGCTGTCGGCGATGTCGACAGTAAGGGACTCGAAGAAGTTCAGAGCATAGAGCCGCTGGATATCCTCCTCCAGGGCCGTGAAGTTCAGCGGCGCCCCCTCCGCAAGACGGGTCTCCCGCCGGATGAGAGAGGGTTGGGTGCGCCGCTGGCCCGCGAGCCGGATGCTGTCAACCCTGCCTTCGGACAGGATTATCGAAAGAGTGGCCCCATCCTGCTCCATGCCCGCGTGCTTCACGCCCATGAGAAGGTAACCCTGCTTCCGATAGTGTTCGACAACGCGCTGAAGGGCCTTGCTGACATTGGCGACGTTGAGCGGCCGTCCCAGCTGGCCTTCGAGCTCGTCCATGATCTCGCCCGCGGGAACCAGTTCTGCGCCGGAAATGCGTATGGCGCCGACCACGGGATGCCCGGTGGCGGTGATGACGGCGCCGTACGCCATGCCCCGCTGCACAAGCTCCAGGGAGAGGTCCTTGAAGACGCCAAGCCGGTAGATCGCGGCAAGCAGTTCCCGGAGTTCGCTCCCCGTCGCACCTGCGGGCCGCAGGGCCGCGGCGAACTCTGTCCGGACCTGCGCCTGCATTGCCGCGGGAACGCCGGTCAGGGTGAGGTCGATTATCGCATAGCGGATTTCGGGCTGCAGGGCCGACCGGCGGGCGAGAGCCTCGCGGATGCGCGGGAGCGCCGCACGGGCGGCCTCTTCGCCGGCCCGGATGATCCCGGCGATGTTTTCGAAAGCGGCGAAGGGATAGGCCGCCGTGTCGGGAGTGACCACGACATCGGCGAGCTCCGCCTGACGCTCGGTCTCGCGTCTGACCGGGATGGAGATGGACTGGCTCATGATATCGACGAGCGATGACAGTCGCTCCCTCGTTTCGAGCCGGGACGACGGGTCGACGGCGATCACGAGGTCCACGCCCATGGCCCGCACGACGTCGACCGGAAGGTTGTTCGACATCCCGCCGTCCACCAGGAGCCTTCCCTCAAGCTCAACGGGCTGAAAGACCACGGGGATGGCTGAGCTCGCGCGCATGGCGTCGGAAAGGATGCCGCGGCCGATGACCACGGTCGCGCCGGTCTCGATGTCCGTCGCGACGGCCCGGAAGGGAATGGAAAGACGGTCGAAGTCCAGTCCGGCCTGGAACGACGAGGCCAGGGTCTTCGACCGGAGAAGGTTGGTCAGTTTCTGGCCTGCCGTCAGGCCGGAGGTGGGGAGAAAACTCGCGCCGACGAGGCTGAACTGGAGAAGATGGCGGCTGCCCGCCTCTTTTTGCTCCTGGGTCAGGAACGCGCGGGACGGCGTGTCCGAGAACAGGTCGTTCAGGTCGTTCTTCAGGAAAATGGCCTCGATCTCGCCGGGCTGATAGCCGGCCGCCGCAAACCCGCCGACGATGGCGCCCATGCTGGTTCCCGCGATGGCATCGACCGGGATGCCTTCCGCGTGGAGAACCTTGAGCACGCCTATGGACGCGGCGGCCTTTGCCCCTCCCCCGGCAAGCGCGATCCCGATCCTGGGACGGCCTTTTCCCGCGGCGGGCAGCACCGATCCGGGCCCTCCCTGCGTATCAGTAGTGGTGAGAGTGAACCGAAGGGTCCGGGAAGGAGTCTGTCCGGACAGGGCGGGGTGCGGAAGACAGAACGTCATGAAGCAACAGACGAGGACCAATGCGCTCCGCTTGAACATGATACCTACTATATCATAGCGCGGCCTTGGGCCGCAACCAAAGGTAACGTCAATCGGTTACGATGCCCGTATCGTCAAGCGTTG
>CAYILT010000217.1:0-5875 GCA_964364055.1 uncultured Nitrospiraceae bacterium
TGGCCCATGCCTTTTTGTTCTCCGGACCACGGGGAGTGGGCAAGACCACGACAGCGCGCATCCTCGCCAAGGCCCTGAACTGCAAGGAGGGTCCGACGCCCACGCCGTGCGGCATATGCGACCCCTGCCGTGAGACCGCGGCAGGAACCTCGGTGGACGTGATCGAGATCGACGGCGCCTCGAACCGCGGCATTGAACATATTCGCGAGCTCAGGGAGACCGTGAAGTATGCGCCCGTCGGCGGGAAGTACAAGGTCTATGTGATCGACGAGGTCCACATGCTCACGAATGAGGCGTTCAATGCCCTCCTCAAGACCCTCGAAGAGCCGCCTCCGCACGTCATTTTCATCTTTGCCACCACCGAGCCCCAGAAGATCCCCGCCACGATCCATTCCCGCTGTCAGCGTTACGGCTTCAAACGGATCGCGCTCACCGAGATCGCCTCAAAGCTCCGGGAGATAACAAATAAGGAAGGGATCAAGGTCAGCGACCAGGGATTGAACCTGATAGCCCGGGCCGCCGAAGGCAGCATGCGGGATTCCCAGAGCCTTCTGGACCAGGCCGTTTCCTATAGCGGCATGGAGATCAGGAACGAGGACCTCCAGGCCATTCTTGGCGCAGTCGCCCAGGAAACACTGAAGACCTTTGCGGACGGTCTTCTGGCCCGTGACGCGTCCGGCCTGCTCCTGCAGATCGACACGCTGCTGGAACAGGGGCAGGATATGCGTCAATTCCTGGCCGGCATGGTCGAACATATCCGGAACCTGATCATTACGCGGATCGCGAAGGATGCCGGCCCGATCATCGAACTTCCCGCCGCGGACCTGGAAACGATACAACAGCAGGCATCGGGCGCCGATACGGAGAGGCTGGTCATGCTCTTCGACAGCCTTTCGAGAACACTGGAGGAAATGCGGTGGTCGCCCCACCAGCGATTCACGCTCGAGGTGGGGCTGGTGAAGGCGTGCAGTGTTGCGACCCTGAAGCCGCTGGGAGAGGTCCTGGACCGTATGAAGTCCCTGGAGGCACAGCTCGGTGCACGTAGCCAGGGTCCGGCCGGCAAGCCGGAGGCTGTCCGGGAACGGCCAGCCGGCTACGCGTCATCGGCAAGGAGCACGGCATCTGCGCCAACGACCGCAGCGGGAGTTGCCCCGGCGCCAGGGGACCCCTGGGAAAAGATCCTGATCATGCTCAAGCAAAAGAGAGCGAGCCTTGCCTCGGCCCTCGGCCCCAGCAAGGTCTTGAACAGCTCCGCGGACACACTTGTTGTCGGTATCAAGGGGACGAACTTTCAGCTGGAGCTTGCGGAACAGAAAGAGAGCCGCGACCTTGTCGAGCGGCTGGCAGAGGAAGTCCTCGGAAGACGGGTACAGGTAGAATATCAGCTCCTGGCAGAGGAGAAAAAGACCACCCCCAAGGGAACGTCACCGAAAAAGCCCGCCCCCGAAGAGCAGGACCCCTTCTTACAGGATACCCTCAGCATATTTAACGGCCAGGTCATTGAGCCAAATGACGCTGAGTAACGGGGAAGAAACAAGACCACGCCATTTGTTTTTCTTATATTCCCATAATCCTCCTGTTTTTGCTTGCAAATCAGGCAGATTTTTTTTACTATAGTACTCCTTTCGCTCTGCGGGCGACTGGCGGCAATCCCTCACTGTGAAGAAGGCAACCCTATGTCAAAAAACCTACTGAATAATCTGATGAAACAGGCCCAGCAGATGCAGGAGCGGGTGAAAAAAGTCCAGGAAGAGGCCGGGAGCAAGACCGTGGATGCCTCCTCCGGCGGCGGCATGGTGACCGTGGTCGCCAACGGCCGCCAGGAAGTGCTTTCCATCAAGATCGACAAGTCGGTGGTCGACCCGAATGATATTGAAATGCTTCAGGACCTGATCGCAGCCGCCGTGAACGAGGCGCTCCGGAAGTCCCAGGAGCTCATGAAGGATGAGATGGGCCGGATCACGGCCGGCATGGGTCTCCCGCCGGGATTGCTCTAATTGCGGATCATTCGATGGGCTCATGATGGTGAGCAAGGTCGAACCATTTCGGAATGCGGATTGCGGATTGAAATAAGCGGCTCCGCACCGTACGATCGATAATCCGAAAAGTGTAACTATGGAACAGGGCGAACAGGGCAGGCCGGCGGACATCAAGGAACAGGGCGCACCGTTGTCAGAAACGGTGCGGGGCAAGAAGCGCGAAAAGGCCGGGGACCAGGATGGAAAGATCTCCGGAAGGGCGCTCGGCCGTATGGTCGAGGCGTTCATGCGGTTCCCCGGCATCGGCAGGAAAAGCGCGGAGCGTCTCTCCTTCGCCGTGCTCGGCATGCCGAAGGAAGAGGCCGCGAGCATCGCCCAGGCCATCGTAGAGCTCAAGAACAGCAGCCGGTACTGCGCCGAATGCAATAACATCACCGAAGACGAGATCTGCGGCATCTGCCGCGACGAGAAGCGGGACCGCTCTCTTGTCTGTGTCGTCGAGGAGCCAAGCAACATCCTGGTCCTGGAAAAGACCGGTACGTTCCGCGGCCGATACCATGCGCTCCTGGGCGCTCTTTCTCCTCTTGACGGTATCGGACCGGAGGACCTGAAGATCGAGAGTCTTATGGATCGGCTCAGGATGGGTGGCGTGAAAGAGGTCATCATTGCCACGAACCCCACGGTGAAGGGTGAGACAACGGCACTGTACCTGTCACGATTGATCAAGCCTCTCGGCATCATCGTCAGCCGCATCGCCTACGGCCTGCCGGTCGGCGGCGATATCGAGTATGCTGACGAGAACACGGTCAAGAGGGCGCTGCAGGGAAGACGGGAGATGTAAATCAAAGGGCATTGAAAAGTGCAAATTGAAAATATTAAATTGTAAATTTGATGTGTACCTTCGGTACGTTTTCTTAAATTTCCAATTTGCTATTTACAATTTTCAATAAGCTTTTCGTACGGAGGTTCTTATGGCGGAAATGATCGAGATCAGGTGGCATGGACGGGGAGGGCAGGGGACCGTCACCGCGGCCAAGGTGCTGGCCGATGCCTGTTTGAGCGGCGGCCGCAACGTGCAGGCATTCCCGGAATACGGCCCCGAGCGCGCCGGCGCGCCGCTCCGCGCCTACAACCGCATCAGCGAAAAGACGCTCAGGATGCACTGTCCGGTGCTGAACCCCGGCGTGGTGGCAGTCGTGGACGCGACGCTCCTTGATGCGATCAATGTTGCCGAAGGCGCGAAAGATGATGCTGTCTTTATCATCAACACGAGCAGAGACCCGAAAGAGGTGCGGGAGAAATTGAAAGCAAAGCCCTCGCAGAAGGTCTTCACCATTGATGCGACCAAGATCGCCATCGACACCATCGGCCGGCCCATGCCGAACGCACCCATGCTCGGCGCGTTGAACAAGGCCACGGCGATCGTGGGCATGGACGTGCTGCTCGAGGACGTGAAAAGCAGCTTCGGTAAGAAGTTCGCCCAGAAGATCATTGACGGGAATCTCGCCGCCGTGAAGCGCGGGTACGAGGAGGTAAAGCAGGGATGAAACAGATGAACTGGAAAGAGCTGCCCCACGCCGGAACGGTTCTGAAGGCCGGCAATGCGAACGAATACAAGACCGGCTCGTGGCGCACCTATAAGCCGCGCTGGATCGAAGAGAACTGCATCCAGTGCCTCTTCTGCTGGATCTATTGCCCCGATTCATCGGTCACGGTGGCCGACGAAAAAATGACCGGCTTCGACTACGACCACTGCAAAGGCTGCGGCGTCTGCGCCATGGAATGCCCCGGAAAAAAAGGCAACAAGGCCATCGTCATGGAAGAGGAGGGCAAATAACATGGGCATCACCTCAACGAAGACCGTTGCCGTCACCGGCAATCAGGCGGTCGCCGAGGCGCTCCGTCAGCTGAACCCCGATGTCATGCCGGCCTATCCCATCACGCCGTCAACGGGCATCATGGAATCATTCACGTCTTTCGTCTCGAACGGCAAGGTGGACACCGAGATGATCCTGGTGGAGAGCGAACACAGCGCCATGAGCGCCGGGATCGGCGCCGCGGCCGCAAGCGGCCGGGTGGCGACCGCCACCAGCGCCCAGGGTCTTGCGCTCATGTGGGAGATGCTTCACATCGCCTCGGGCTATCGGCTGCCGATCCTGATGGCGCTCGTGAACCGGGCGCTGTCGGCCCCGCTCAACATCCACTGCGATCATTCCGACGGCATGGGCATGCGCGACTGCGGCTGGATCCAGATCTTCTGCGAGAACGCCCAGGAGGCCTACGACAACACCATCATGGCTTACCGGATCGCCGAACACAAGGACGTGCGGCTCCCGATCGCGATCAACATGGACGGGTTCATCATCAGCCACTCCATCGAGACCATGCAGTATATCACCGATGAGGATGTGAAGAAGTTCGTGGGCGAGTATATTTCGATCGACCCGCTCCTCGACATCGATAATCCGAAGAGCATCGGCGCCCTGGTGCTGACGGACTACTACATGGAGCACAAGCGCGCCCAGCACGAGGCCATGGTGAACGCGAAGAAGGTCGTTCAGGACGTGTCGGCCGAGTTCGCGAAGCTCTTCGGCCGGAAATATGAAATGTTTGAATCGTACCGGCTTGAAGATGCCGAAGTCGTTCTGGTTGCCCTGAACTCGGCTGCCGGCACGATCAAGGACGAGGTGGACCGCTACCGCGAGAAGGGTGTAAAGGCCGGCCTGCTGAAGCCCCGGGTCTTCCGCCCCTTTCCCTACGAAGAAGTGGGCGCTGCGCTCAGGAACGCCAAGGCCGTTTGCGTCATGGACCGCGCCGATTCCTTTGGCGGCTACGGGCCGCTCTTCATGGAGATCGCGTCCGCCGTGTATCCGCACAAAGGCCCCGCGCTGTTCAATAAGATCTACGGCCTCGGCGGCAGGGACCTGATGCCGCACGATGTGGACCAGGTGATCGACGAGATCATCGAAGTGGCAAAGACCGGCAAGGTCAGGATGATGAAAGAGTACCTGTCGGTCAGAAGCTGACCGCATTGAAAATTGGAAATTGCAAATTTGCAGTTTAATATTTCCAATCTTCAATTTACAATAAGGAGATTTCAATGAGCACACCTACCCAGGAAAAACCCATGACGCTGAAATCGCTGACGCACAAGAAGGACAACCTTTCCGGCGGACACCGCATGTGCTCCGGCTGCGGGGCGCCGACCATCGTGCGCCAGGTGCTTTTGGCCATCGACGAGCCGGTGGTCATCGCGAACGCCACGGGCTGCCTCGAGGTCTCGACCTGCCTCTTCCCGTACACGGCCTGGAAGGTGCCGTGGATGCACAGCGCCTTCGAGAACGCCGCGGCCACGGCGTCCGGCATCGAGACCATGTACCGGTCGCTCCGGAAGCAGGGGAAACTCAAGAAGGAAATGAAGTTCATCGCCTTCGGCGGCGACGGCGGCACCTATGACATCGGATTTCAGGCCCTTTCGGGCGCCATGGAGCGCGGCCACCAGCTGCTCTATATCTGCTACGACAACGGCGCGTACATGAACACGGGCATCCAGCGCTCCAGCGCCACGCCCTTCGGCGCGGACACGACCACCCAGCCGGTGGGTTCCGTGGTCCAGGGAAAAACCCAGCGCAGGAAGGACCTCACGCGCATCATGGCGGCGCATAACGTCGCCTACGCCGCCCAGGCCTCGCCCCACAACTGGAAGGACCTCATGATCAAGGTCAAGAAAGCGCTGGCCACGAACGGCCCCGCCTACATGGGCATCGTGGCCCCCTGCAACCGCGGATGGCGGTCCCAGACCAACGACTCCATCCTGCTCTCCCGGCTGGCGGTGGATACCTGTTACTGGCCTCTCTACGAGGTCGAGGCCGGAAAGTGGACCATCAACTACGATC
>CAYILT010000218.1:0-5866 GCA_964364055.1 uncultured Nitrospiraceae bacterium
GCCCTCATGATGATGACGTACACCTTGAGGCCCCCCCGTAACTGAAGGCTTACCTAAAAATACTACTTCCCCTGTGCTCGACTAACGTGATAGAATAAGTTATGAAACACG
Organism: uncultured Nitrospiraceae bacterium; assembly: GCA_964364055.1. GTDB lineage: Bacteria > Nitrospirota > UBA9217 > UBA9217 > UBA9217 > JAAXXJ01. Next base: position 112 of record CAYILT010000218.1, read on the forward strand.
CTTGTTTTTTGACCAAAAGCCGGAAAGTATATTGTTCAAAGGCAAGGAGGCCGGCCGTTGATGGACATTGATTTTGACTGGGATCCGGACAAGGCGAATTCAAACGTACAAAAACATGGGATCACGTTCGAGGAAGCTGCAACCGTCATGCGCGATCCTCGTGCCATGAATATGTTTGACCCTGATCACAGCGAATCAGAAGACCGGTGGATAACTCTTGGATTATCCAGTTCAGGAAGACTCTTAGTTGTCTGTCATACATTCAACGAGAAGCCGGATGCAACAGTGACGATTCGGATCTTCTCCGCTCGCCGTCCGACATCCAAGGAAATTAATATTTACGAAGGAGCTTAATATGAGAGAAGAGTATGATTTTTCAAAAGCGGTGAGGGGTAAGCTTTACAGGCCAGATGCAAAACTAAATATCCCAGTATACCTTGACGATGAGGTCCGAGCGTTCGTACAGGCAATTGCTGAGAAACGCAACACGGATTATTCCTCGGTTGTCAATCAGTTACTTCGGGGAGACATGAAGCTTTTGGAAACGATGAAATAACGAGCTCAATCCCCTGCACCGACCTCTCAAGATTACTTCCAACCAGCGCCTCGACAGCGACGCGCCAAAGGCGGCGCGTGACGCGCGCGTTACCCTATCTTAGCATCCCCTTCACAATAATATCCACCGCCTCTTCCGGCAACAGGCCGTGCGCCATAAGCGTTTCCATCTGCCGCTTGTCCACGCTCCCGATGGCCGCCTCGTGGGTCACCTTCGCACCGGGATCGTTCACCTGCACGATGGGAATGGCCCTGGCCACGGCCCGGTCCTTCACGATCTCCATACAGTCCACGTGACCCCGCGCGCCTGCCGCGTTGCCCTCGGTGATGCCCGTGACCTCGGCTGTTGCGTCGTCCTCGATTGCCACCCGGGTCTTGATGAGCCCGCGCGCGTTCTTCCCGGTAAGCAGGACCTTGTCCCGGATGCGAATGTCGTCGGACCCATGGCCGAACACGCGTGCCACAAGCTCGGCAACGGCATTCTCCGCAACCTCTACGGTATAATCGATCGCGAGCTTTCCCACCCTGCCCGTGGTCAACGTGAAATCGGTGAAGTAGCGGCCATTCCTGCCCACCTGGACCGACAGTTTCGGCACCACCTCAATCCCGCCGGAGAGTCCGTGATAATGCGTCTCGCTATACCTCATCTCGGCGCCTTCGCCGATGGTAACCGTGGCGTCCATGATGTGCCGCACCTTCTCGGCCTTCGGGAAGAGACAATGGGCGATAAAATGCGCTGACGCCCCCTCCTCCAGCCGGACGTCCATCTCGATCTTCTGCGTCCCCTTCTTATGGAGAACTCCGAAGCACATATGGACGGGGTTCCGGAGCTTCACGCCCGCTTTCACCGTCACCCGCGCGGCGATGCCGTTCCAGGTCTCCCGGGCGTCGACCACCAGGCCCTCGACCGTGCGGCTGCTCAGGATGCGGTGCCCGCTTGCGGCCAGGTGGGCCGATCCCGCATCGGCGAGGGCCGTAACGTCGCCGCCCGCGCCACGAAAACATGCGGTCAATTCTTCGAGCTCAGACATAGTGGCACTCCATACTGTTGCAGGTCATGCAATGCCGCGCCTTGTAATGCTCTGCCACCTTCGCAGGGTCGCCGGAGCAGATGATCCGGCCGTTGCACAACTGCGAGGACCGGTCAGCGATCATGGCGATCTCCTCGCGGTGGGTGATCAGAAGGACCGCCGAACCATTTTGTTTGAAAGCGGTGATCACGTTGATGATGTCCTTCGTCGAAAGCATGTCGATGCCCGAATCGGGCTCGTCGAGGATGGCAAGCTTCGACCTGAGCACGAGGATGGACGCCAGCTCGATCCGCTTCCGCTCGCCGCCGCTCAGGGCGCGGTCCACCATCCGGAGGCCGTAGAGCGACGGATTCAGGCCCACGAGTGCCAGGAGCTCCGCCGTGTCCGCATCCTTGTTCCGGAAGGTGAGGTAATCGTTCACGGTGATCCCTTCGAACCGCACCGGCTCCTGCCACGCCATGGTAATGCCCAGCCGGGCCCGCTCGTGGATCGGCCGGGGGCCGAGAGCGCTTCCCTCGAACAGTATGTCGCCGGACGCGGGCCGGTATCCCTCGCATCCCATGATAAGATAGGCCAGCGTGCTCTTGCCGGTCCCGTTCGCGCCGAGAAGTGCGTGGACCTCCCCCGCCTCGACGGAGAGCGAGAGCCCGTCAAGGATACGCGAGGACCGCTGCGCATCCGCCTTATAGATCACATCTTTGATTTCGAGCATGGGCATGGATAAACCTTCCTGATGGCCGGCGACCTTCTCTTTTCTCTTTCTATTCTACCGCAGGGAGGCGCGTCTTGCTGAACTATAAGCCTGCATACCCGGGAATGCGAGCGCCCCAGGAGAGGTTGATGGACAAAAAAAGACCGCCTCCCAACAAGGGAAGCGGCCGTGATCTCCAGGAAATCGCCCGTTCAATAATCGCGCGGGATGGTTCCGCGCCGCGTTTTCAGCAGCTGCAGGAGCCGCATGAACTCTCCTGCTTCATGCCGGACAGCACGAAACCCTGTCCCTCGGCAAAATCGATGATCGTGCTCGCAAGCATCTGGTTCGCGCGGTCCTCCAGAAATACCTTCAGGCCGTTCTGCTCGAGAGTTATGTCGCCCGCCTGGGCGGCTTTGGCTACGTCCATAGCCAGAGAGGGGCTTCAGCCGCCGGGGACGAGGAATATCCGGACCCCGTCGCCCGCGGTACCCTGCTGGGTGACCACTTCCTTGAACTTCGTTACCGCACCGTCTGTAATGCTTACCATCAGTTACTTCCTCCTTAAGGTCATCAGAGAAGAACCCTGATCAATATCGGTCATGAAACTGCCGTATAATACTCCCGTATTCGATAGTTCGCAACTGTTTTTTGATCAGGGACGGGACTTTGGCACGGCGGGCGGAAGGCCGCGGACAAGCCCCTCGACCTTCTCCCGAATCTCGTCCCGGGCCCGGCGGAATTCCTTCATGATCTCTTCACCGGTGCCGACGGTCCCGACCGGGTCCTTGACAGGCCAATGAATCCGCTTTATGGCGGGCGGGGTCACGGGGCAGGCCTCAGCGGCGTTGTCGCAGAGGGTGATGACGACATCCATTGTCCTGAGCAGGTCCGGATCTATCTCCTGGGACCGCTGGCCGGCAATGTTGATGCCCGCCTCCTGCATGACGGCGATGGCCCGCGGGTGCACGCCGGCCGCCATCAATCCAGCGCTGTGCGCTTCGATGAGCCCCTGACCGATCATACGTGCGAACCCTTCCGCCATCTGGCTCCGGCAGGAATTACCGGTACAGAGGAACATCACCTTCAGCATATGCTATGCCTCGCAGATCCTGGTCCTCGAACGCAAACAGTCCAACTTCGTCCTGTCCTGTTTGCCCCGAAGAAAAGCCGGCAAGCCGTTTCCGGTCCTTAACCCTGCCCGTCTTACAGCTCACTCTTAATGAGCTCCTTGATCCGGTCCATGCCCGGAAGCGGCTTGCCGGAATGCTTTACCTTCCCGTTCACGATGAGCCCCGGAGTGGACACAATGCCGTACCTGACGATCTCTCCGATATCCGAGATCTTTACCAGGGTCGCGTCGACCCCGAGCTCCTTGACGGCAACCTTGACCATCTCCTCCATCTTCTGACAATTGAGACAGCCGGGACCTAACACCTTGATCTCCATGATGGCGCCTCCTCGCCCGGCCTAGGGCAGCGCTGATGCCTCTTGCAGAATGGCTTCCCTCAGCAATTCCTCGGGATAGAAACAATTGAAATAGAGCGGCACACCGAGCGGCACTCCCGCGCGGTTATTTCAAGCTCAGCATGTAACCGGTGAGTTCCTGAAGCTCCCTGTCGGACAGGTCCACCTTCGGCATGATCGAGCCCGGCACGACCGCCTGGGGATTCCGGAAATGCTTGAGATGCCACTCCGCATCGGGACGCCGCGAGGCTACATGGGTCAGTTCGGGACCGATCTTCCCACCCTTGCCGAAAATGCTGTGGCATGCGCTGCAGCCGTTCCTGGCATAGATGGCCCGGCCGGCAAGGACCGACGGCGATGTGACGGCAGGCGCATTCACGATGGGTGCACGGGCGCCGGCAATGGTAAGGCCGATCACCGTCGCCACGAAAAGCGCCCCCGCGGTCATCATCAGTTTCCGCTTTGCTGGTTTGCGCTCGGGAGACCGATCGATGAATGGGATGAGCAGCAGGGCTACGACGCCCAGGTTCGGCAGGATGACCGTCCCCAGCAGTTCAAGTTTCCCCTCGAATATCTTGAGCATCTGGAATACGAAATAGAAATACCACTCAGGCCTCGGGTTATAGGTGCTGTCCGTAGGGTCCGCCTGGGGTTCAAGGGGCGCGGGAAAAAGAATGGCCATGCCGGCGAGCGCGATGAAGACCATGCAGATGAAGACCGTATCCTTGAATATCTGGTTCGGGAAAAGAGGTTCCGCCTTGTAGGGAACGCGGTCAGCGGCATTCCATATGCCCCCTGCCCCCGCACGCTCCAGCAGGAACACATGGAGGCCGGCAAGGAGCGCCAGGCTCCAGGGAAGGATATAGGTATGGATAGCGAAGAACCGGCTCAGGGAAAAGGCCCCCAACTCCGTGCCGCCGCGCACTATGCGCAGGAGCACACCGCCTATGACCGGCACCGTGCCGGCCACGTTCGTTCCTACCACCGTAGCCCAGTAGGCTTTCTGGTCCCAGGGAAGCAGATAGCCCGTGAAGGCGAACCCACCGACGATGGCGATGAGACCCACCCCGAGCACCCATATGATCTCCCGCGGTTTCTTGTATGCGCCGAAGATGAACACCCGGATCATATGCAGGCCCACGAGGACCATCATGAAGCTTGCGCCCCAGTGGTGCAGGCCCCGGACGAAACTTCCGAAGGGGGCCACCTCCTGGATGAACTTCACGCTGGCGTAGGCATGGTCGGGCGTCGGGGCGTAGTACAAGGCGAGAAAGATACCCGTGATCATCTGGAGAGAAAAGATAAAGATCAGCGACGCGCCGAGCACGTAGAACCAGCTCGACCCGCCCGGGATGGAACGGCCGGCAAAGTCATTCCAGAGGTCCCTAATCTTGATACGTTCATCTATCCAGTCAAGCAGTCCCTTCACCATGACGCCTCCCTTGAATTACGCCGCCATCTTCTTCGCCGTCCCAACCTGGAATATCTCGAACTTGACCAGTACTTTCCCGCTCTCTATCTTCGCCGGCAGGGAATCGAGCGCCCGGGGTGCGGGACCGGCGATCACCTTCCCGGCGATATCGAAGAGGCTCGCATGGCAGGGGCACTTGAACAGCCTGTCCTGGCTGAACCACCGGTACCCGCAACCAAGGTGGGGACAGTTCGGGGAGAAAACCGTGACGCTTCCGTCGGTCTTTTTGACCAGCCAGACCGTGCGCTCCACCCGCTCCTCCTGCCAGCCGCTTTTGACCGTCTGGAAGAATCTTCGCTCCTGCGGCTCGTTCGTCATGAGGTCCGCGGCGGTACCGGCATCGCTCCAGCCCGGCTCCTTCTTCCGGAGGACCGGCAGAATGCCGAACCCGCCGAGCGGAACGGCGATCGCCGCGCCGATGAAGGCGCCGATCCCGATGATCGTCCGTATCATGAAATTACGCCGTGAAACGTCCTGTTCGCTCATAGAGCCCCTCCTAATCCGGACAAGCCGGAACCAAAAAGTTGCGGTAACGGTGAC
>CAYILT010000219.1:0-5864 GCA_964364055.1 uncultured Nitrospiraceae bacterium
ATCAGGAGGTTGGTCATGAGCATACAGGTCCGCGTCTTTTCCGACTACATCTGACCGTACTGCTACATCGGCATGGGTCTTGTCGACAGGCTGAAGCAGGAATTCGACCTCCACGTGGACTGGCTGGCATTCGAGATCCATCCCGAGACACCGCCGGAAGGCATGCCCCTCGTGAAGATGTTCCCCCGCGCGGATGTGGAAAGCATGACCCGGCGTTTGAACAGCATGGGAGCACCCTTCGGCCTTACCTTCCAGAAGATCGTGAATATCGCGAATTCGCGGTTGTCCCTCGAGGCGGGAGAGTTCGCCAGGGAGCAGGGCAGGTTCGAGCAGTTCCATCATGCGGTCTTCCAGGCGTATTTCTCTCAGGGCCTGGACATCGGAAGCATCGAAGTGTTGAAGCAGATCGGCAAGGAAACCGGCCTGGATGCGGGTGCCCTGGAAAAAGCGGTCCAGACGGGAACTTTCCGGCAAGCACGGGAAGAGGCAAAAAACGAAGCTGTCCGCCTTGGCATCACCGCCGCGCCGACCTTTATCTTCAATGAGAAGGACCGTATCGTGGGCGCACAGCCGATAGAAGTGTTCCGGGAGCGGCTCAAAACCTTATAGCCTGAAAATCAATTGGACGCGGATTAAACCTGATAAGGTCGGATAAAGATCCAACTCTCTACCGGCAATACCCGTCCCTGATGGTGTGTCGCATTTCGACAAGTAGTGCTTCTTATTATCCGCGTAGATCAGCGTCCAATTGCAGAATTCAGCTTTAACGGTGTTGATCCTGCCGCCTCATATTCCCGCATAGGTGATTTACATCATATCGTCCGCGCTCCAGCATGGGGTACCATGAACATAGAGGCTACCCCATGCTTACCTGCCCTATCTACGAGAACGAACTGAAGGACCGCACTGCCGACTGCTGGCAATGCCGGTGCGGGGAAAATATCCCCTTTGGTTTTGAACGGGATGACGACGAGAACTGCGAGACCTGCCCCATCCGAGACTGCCCGGGGCGGAAGTGACCGGCAGACCCACAAAGGCCGCAGGATGTGACTTAATCCTACGGCCAGGAACATGTAATTGTAAATGATCAGCTGATCTACCCGCCGAGATACCCGCTGGAAATATCACGCCCCGCGGCCATTTCCGGCTCACGGACCGATACTTCGCTCTGCACGTCCGGTCCGAGCCCTTTCCAGTCGAACGGGCATGCCGTCGTCAGGATCTGGAGTTTCCAGTCCATGAAATCGGCAAGCTCAACAAGGTGGCGGTCATGGACCCTGAACAGCTCGGTATCCTTTCCGTGGGTCTTTCCCAGCATCTCCCGCAGCTCATGGACACCCTGGATCATATAGGCAAGCTCTCCCAGCACCTCATCGCAATAGGCGTTCTTCTTTATGTCTTTTACGGTCCCCATCATACCCTCCTTGAGCGCCTGCTCAGACTGCGGTTCACGCCGGCCCAGGCGACTGGTTTCATTCAGGACCATTAATATCCTGTTTGAATATAGTATAGCACTAATTCTGAATATCGGTGGAACTATTTTTCGAAAACGGGGGTTGCCGGCCAGGCTGTTGGCTGCCGCCGGGATATGCAATGCGGACCTCGCCGCCCCTTCAGTGATAACCCTTGAACTGACACACCGATTATGCAATACTCAAACAGGTAGGGGAAACGCTATCCGGTCCTTACGGAACCTAATAATGCCCGAAAACCAGCTCATACTCCTGTTCGTCAAGGCCCCGATCAGGGGTCAGGTGAAATCCCGCCTTGCCGCTGTTCTGGGGCAGGATGCCGCGCTCGAGCTGTACCGGAACTTTGTTCTCGATATCCTGTCATCGATCGAAACAAGCGGAATTCCGTTCAGGATCTGCTATCATCCACTCGACAGCGGGGAAACCGTGAGAAACTGGCTCGGCGGTCATCTCCAGTACATGCTGCAGGAAGGCGATAACATCGGCGAAAAGATGGAACGGGCTTTCCGGCGCGCCTTTTCGGAAGGCGCGACCCGGGCGGTCCTGATCGGCAGCGATATCCCTGACCTGCCGCCTGCCCTGCTCCTGAACGCGGTTGGACGGCTCGATCAGGCTGGTGCGGTCATCGGTCCGGCAAGGGACGGGGGATACTATCTCATCGGCTTCAGGAACGATGCATTTGTTCCCGGTATCTTCCACGGGCCGAAATGGAGCACCAACACCGTGTTCAGTAAGACGCTGCAGATCTTTGGGCAGGAACAACGCGAGGTCTCCGTGCTCCCCTCCTGGCAGGACGTTGACACCATCGAGGACCTGAAGGACCTGATGGTCAGGAGCCGCAATTCGAATTTCAGTTCGTCCCGGACGATGTCCTATCTTGCCGGGACCGGGAAGACAATCTTCTCACCGGAGGTTTTTGATGCCGCAATATGATTATGATCTCATAGCCATCGGCGCCGGCGCGGGCGGGTTCGTCTCGTCGAAGCTTGCCGCGGGGCTCGGCAAGAAGGTCGCCATGATCGAAAAGGCGAAGCTCGGCGGCGAGTGCACGAACCGCGGCTGCGTGCCGAGCAAGGCGCTGATCAAGGCCGCCGCGGTGGCGCACCAGGTGAATCACCTGCGGGATTACGGGCTGGATGCGGCAGGAGACCTGAAACTTTCTACAAAGAACGTCATGCAGTACGTCCGGGGCGCGGTCAAGAAGGTCTACGACAGCCACCCCGCCGCGGCCTTCGAGAAGCTCGGTATCACGGTCCTGTTCGGCGAGCCGAAGTTCCTTGACAGCCACCGCATCAGCCTGGGAGACAAGGTCCTCTCCGCGAAGAAGTTCATGATCGCCACCGGCAGTTCCGCTTTCATCCCGCCCATCGAGGGCCTGGCATCGGTCCCCTATCTTTCGAACGAGAACCTCTTCGACCTCGAGACCCTGCCGGCGTCCATGATCGTCCTGGGGGCAGGCCCCATCGGAATGGAGATGGCCTCGGCCCTGAACCATCTTGGAGTCGCGATCACCGTGGTCGAGATGTCCGAGCGGATCATGATCCGGGAGGATGAAGAGCTTACAAGGCTCCTCGCGGACCATCTTGTCGCCGAAGGCGTTTCTATCCTGACGGGAACGAAGGCCGTGCACGTCTCTCGGAAGAACGGCGGCATCACGCTGACCGTTGAGGACGCGCAAAAGCATCGCCGGGACCTCCAGGCGTCAAGCATCCTCGTCGCCGTGGGCCGCAAACCGAATGTCGAGGGCATGGACCTTGAAAAAGCGGGCGTGGCCCGGACGCCGAAGGGCATCACCACCGATGCATACCTGCGAACGACCGCGCCGAACATTGTTGCCTGCGGGGACGTCGTCGGGCCCTACCAGTTCAGCCACATGACCGAGTACCAGGCCGTAACGGCGGTCCGGAACGCTTTCCTGCCCTTCCGGAAGAAGGTGAACTACGACACCGTTGCCTGGTGCACGTTCACCGCCCCGGAGTTCGCCCATGCGGGACTCACGGAAAGCGAAGCACGCGAGCGGCACGGCGACGCCATCAGCGTCTACCGCTATGAATATAAGAACACTGACCGGGGGCGCACGGACCTTGCCGAGTTCGGCAGGGCCAAGTTCATCTGCGACAAGCGGGGCAGGCTTGTCGGCGCACATATCCTGGGAGAACGGGCAGGCGAGCTCATCCACGAAGCGCAGCTCCTCCGGCATCTCAACCTCTCCTTCACGAAGATCGCGCCCATGATCCATATCTATCCGACCTTCGCTGACGTGGTGCGCCAGCCGGCGAAACTTTTGTATGTTGACCGGCTCCGGAACAACCCGGTCCTCAAACTGCTGGCAAAGGTCCTGGGAAAAAAGAAATGAAGAAAAACACCCGAAACATGCTCCTGCTGGTCCTCCTCCTCGCCGTCATCATCGGTCTGCGCCTGAGCGGCATCGGCGAGCTCCTGACCTTCGAGAGCCTCCAAAGGAACAAGGACTCACTTCTGGCGTTCGTCCGCGACAACGCCGTCACGTCCATCCTTATCTATATCCTGGTCTATGTCGCGGCGATCGCCCTGAACCTTCCGGGCGGTGCCGTCCTCACGATCGCCGGGGGATTCCTGTTCGGGACCCTCCCCGCGGTGCTGTATGTGAACATCGGCGCTACCTGCGGCGCGGTGCTGGCATTCCTGTCGGCGCGGTACCTGCTCGGTTCGCGTCTCCAGGAGTCCTACGGCGCCCAGCTCGCGAAGTTCAACGGGGAAATGGAGCGGAACGGCGTCCGCTATCTCCTCACCTTGCGCCTCATTCCCGTCTTCCCGTTCTTTCTCGTCAACTTTCTCTCCGGGCTGACGCGGGTACCCCTCTCCTCATTCACCTGGACCACGGCCGCAGGCATCATCCCGGGCACCGCGGTGTTCGCCTATGCCGGTCATCAATTGGAGGCTGTGCATTCGGCCGGAGACGTATTCACCGTCAGCGTCCTTTCCGCGTTTCTGCTCCTCGGGCTCTTTGCTCTTGCGCCGGCGATCATCGGACGCATGAGAAAACGGCCTTCCCCGCCTTCGCCGTCATGATGCCAACTGCGGTTCTGCATGGCATTTCGTTCAAACCAGCGGAGCACTATGCGTCTTTCCGTTGTCCCCGGACAGGCATTCGAAAAAAAATCCTTGACTAACGACATTGCTCCTGTATAATTCCTGCCCTAAGCGCCCGGTTTGCCGAGGACAACAGTATGTCACAGGACAGAGAACATTTACGCTCCTGGATCGGGCTGAGCAGCATCCCCGGTATCGGCAGGGTGACCTTTCGAAAACTCGTTGCGCACTTCGGGTCTGCTGAGCGCGTCCTTGACGCCTCGCAGGACAAACTCCGGAAAAGCGCCGGACTGTCCGAGAAGGTCAGCAGCGAGCTGCGGTCGTTCCCCTGGCAGGAACGTGCGGAAGAGGAACTGGCAAAAGCCGATAGGGCAGGTGTTGCGATCGTCACCGCGGTCGATCCGGACTATCCGGGACCGCTGCTGAACACGCCGGACCCTCCCCTCCTCCTGTATGTAAAGGGTTCTCTCCTGCCGGAGGATGGGAGCGCAGTCGCCATGGTCGGCACGAGAACGCCCACGCACTATGGACTTACCGTGACGCACCGTATGGCATACGAGCTCGCGTCGCGGAGGATCACGGTCGTGAGCGGCATGGCCCGCGGCATTGACACCCAGGCGCACAAGGGTGCGCTCGCCGCGCAGGGCAGGACCATCGCGGTGCTCGGCTGCGGGATCGATACGGCCTACCCGCCCGAGAACCGGGGACTCATGGAAGAGATCGCCCGGACCGGCGCCGTCGTGACCGAGAACCCCTTCGGCACAAAGCCGGAAAGCGGATACTTCCCGGCCCGCAACCGGATCATCAGCGGCCTGGCAGCAGGGACCGTGATCATCGAGGCCGCTGAGGACAGCGGGTCCCTGATCACCGCCGATTATACGCTCAAGCAGGGCCGGACGCTCTTTGCCGTGCCCGGGAACATCAGTTCACCGTCGAGCCGCGGTACGAACAGCCTCATCAAGCAGGGCGCCCTGCTCGTCGAGACGGCCGGGGATGTCCTGAAGGGCCTGGCTCTATACAAAGGAAGCAAAACACCGGACGCGATCGACCTGCAGCTGCCACCCCTGACGCCCGGGGAAGCATCGGTATTCAAGACCGTAACGGACGAGCCAAAGCATATTGACGTCATCATGGCGGAAAGCGGCAGCGCTCCGGGCAAGTTGAGCGGCGTACTGATCACCCTGGAGCTGAAGGGCCTGGTAAAGCAACTGCCGGGCAAATATTTTGTTCGGGAAGATCGTTATTAAAACAATGCCACGAAGTCGCCAAGACTCGAAGAAAGACTTTACCGTCGGGACCTCTTCGTGACTTAGTGCCTTC
>CAYILT010000220.1:0-5833 GCA_964364055.1 uncultured Nitrospiraceae bacterium
TGCGCGACCTTGAGCGGTTCATCGAAAAGGGCGTGCATACCGGGGGCGGCTGGCCGCTTTTTTTCGGCGTGCCCGGCATCTGTGACGGTATCGCCATGGGCCATACCGGCATGCATTACTCGCTGCCGTCGCGCGAGCTCATTGCCGATATCGTCGAGTCCGTCGCTACAGCCCATGCTTTCGACGGCCTGGTGCTCCTCACGAACTGCGACAAGATCACGCCGGGAATGATCATGGCGGCCGCGCGTATCGATATTCCGACCATCGTCGTGACCGCCGGGCCCATGCATTCCGGCATTTTCCGAGGCCAGCGGGTGAACCTCATCAGCGCCTTTGAGGCGGTGGGCAAGGTGAAGAAGGGCGAGATGTCCGAAGCTGACCTCGCTGAACTTGAAATGTGCGCCTGCCCGGGCCCGGGATCGTGCCAGGGGATGTTCACGGCAAATACCATGGCCTGCGTGACCGAGGCGATCGGCATGAGCCTGCCGGGATGCGCGACCGCCCTCGCGGTGTCCGGTGAAAAGCGCCGGATCGCTTTCGAGAGCGGCAGGCGCATCGTGGAGCTGGTCAAAGAAGACCTTACACCGCGAAAGATCATGACGAAGAACGCCTTCGAGAACGCCATTCGTATCGACATGGCGCTCGGCGGTTCTACGAACACGTCGCTCCATATCCCGGCGATCGCCCATGAGGCCGGCATCGAACTGCCGATCTCGCTCTTCGATGCGATCAGCAGGAAGACGCCCCATATCTGCAACATGCTTCCCGGAGGCCAGCACTATCTTGAGGACCTCGACGCCGCGGGCGGCATCCCGGGAGTGCTTTCCCGCTTCGCGTCCGTCCTGAAAGATTCGCCGACGGTGAGCGGGAAATCCATCGTGAAGCTCGCGAAAGCGGGCCGGGTGCGGAACGCGGACGTGATCCGGCCGCTCGACAAGGCCTATCACCGGGAAGGAGGCATCGCCGTGCTTTCCGGCAACCTCGCCCCGAACGGTTCGGTGATCAAGCAGACCGCGGTGAGCGAAAAAATGATGCGGTTCGAGGGTACGGCCATAGTCTTCGATTCCGAAGAGGACGCCATGGCGGCCATCATGGGCGGGAAGATCAAGGCCGGCCACGCCATCGTGATCCGCTACGAGGGACCGAAGGGCGGTCCAGGCATGCGCGAGATGCTCTCACCCACATCCGCCATCATGGGGATGGGCCTCGGCGAGTCCGTTGTGCTTATCACCGACGGCAGGTTCTCGGGAGGGACCAAGGGGCCCTGCATCGGCCATGTCTCACCCGAGGCGGCGGAAGGCGGCCCCATTGCGGTCGTGAAGAATGGCGACAAGATCGTTCTCGACATTCCCAGCCGGAAGCTGGAGATCAAATGTTCCCAGTTGGAACTTAAGAAGCGGCTCGCGAAGTGGAAGCCGCGGGAACCCAAGATCAAGAGCGGCTGGCTCGCCCGATATGCGAAGGTCGTTACCTCGGCGAGCACGGGAGCGGTTGTGAAAGCGTAGAAATCCGGAAGTTGAGAAGGTAGGAAGGTAAGAAGGCAGGAAAAAACAATAGACCAATCCCAACTTCCCAGCTTCTTATCTTCCTACCTTCTGTTTCAAAAAAGGGTGCAAACATGTCAAACAAAGAGATCACCGGAGCGGAAATATTTCTTGAGAGCCTGAAGCGGGAAAAGGTAGATACCGTTTTTGCCTATCCCGGGGGTGTCGTACTCAAGATCTTCGATGTTCTGTACGATCAGAAGGACATCCGCATCATTCTTCCCCGTCACGAGCAGGGCGGCGTGCACATGGCCGACGGCTATGCCCGCTCCACGGGCAAGGTCGGTGTCGCCCTGGCGACCTCGGGGCCCGGTGCGACGAACACGGTCACCGGTCTCGCCACTGCATATATGGATTCCATTCCGATCGTGGTCTTCACTGGCCAGGTGCCCACGGCGCTCATCGGGAACGACGCGTTCCAGGAAGCTGACATTGTTGGCATCACCCGGCCCTGCACCAAGTACAACTTCCTGGTGAAGGACGTGAAGGACCTGGCGCAGACCATCAAGGAGGCCTTCTACATCGCTGCGAGCGGAAGGCCGGGTCCGGTGCTCATCGACCTGCCGCGCGATGTGGTGACGGACAAGGCAGAGTTCATTTGGCCGGAAAAGGTGGATATCCGGAGCTACAAACCGTCGGTCGAAGGCAACAAGCGGCAGATCAAGCAGGCGGCCGCGGCCATCGCGAAGGCCAAGAAGCCCGTCGCGTACATCGGCGGGGGCGTCATCAGTGCGAACGCTGCGGAGCAGATCCGCGAATTCGCCGAATTGACCAGTATCCCCGTGACCCATACGCTGATGGGCATCGGCGGGTTCCCCGGAACGCATCCGCTCTCGCTCGGCATGCTGGGCATGCACGGCACCTACTATGCCAACATGGCGATCCACAACTCGGACCTCATTGTCGCCATCGGCGCGCGGTTCGACGACCGGGTGACGGGCAAGGTGGAGGGATTCGCGCCTGAGGCAAAGATCATCCACATCGACGTGGACCCCACGTCCATCCGGAAGAACGTACGCGTGGACATCCCGGTCGTCGGCGACGTGAAACACGTGATGGTGGAGCTCAACAAGGAACTGCGCGCCGTCAAGGAGCCGTGGGACGCGATCCGCAAGAGCTGGCTCAAGCAGATCGACGCCTGGCGTGAGGAGCGGCCGCTGACCTATGAACCGTCCGACGAGGTCATCAAGCCGCAGTTCGTGATCGAGAAGCTCTATGAGCTCACCGGCGGCGATGCCATCATCGTCACCGACGTGGGGCAGCACCAGATGTGGGCGGCGCAGTTCTTCAAGTACGATACGCCGAGGAACTGGCTGTCGTCCGGCGGCCTCGGGACCATGGGCTACGGTTTACCGGCGGCCATCGGCGCGAAGGTCGCCCGTCCGGACAAGAACGTGTTCAGCATCTCCGGGGACGGCAGCATCCAGATGAACATCCAGGAGCTCGCGACCTCGATCGAGAACAACATCCCCGTGAAGGTGGTCATTCTGAACAACCGCTTCCTCGGCATGGTGCGGCAGTGGCAGGAGCTGTTCTACGGCGAGCGCTATTCGTCCGTGGACCTGGGCAGTACGCCGGACTTTGTGAAGCTCGCCGAGGCATACGGCGCCATCGGCCTTCGGGCCGAGAAACCGTCCGAGGTCGTGCCGGTGCTGAAAGAGGCGCTCAAGGCGAAAAAGACGGTGTTCATGGATTTTGTGACGGCCCGTTATGAGAAGGTTTACCCTATGGTGCCGGCAGGAGCATCCATCAATGAGATGATCTTCGGCGATGAGAAGAAAAAGGAAGAAAAGAAGCTGAAGGCGGTTAAGTAACGATAACGATAGTGCTGAGTGCTGAGACATCGACGAGACTTCGACGAGCTCAGTCGAGTCGCTCAGTCGAGTCGTTCGGAGTGCGGAGTGAAAATAACCTATGAAACACATTATATCGGTGCTGGTTGAGAACAAGTTTGGCGTGCTGTCGCGCGTGTCGGGGCTGTTCAGCGGCAGGGGGTTCAACATTGAGACGATCTCCATTGGTCCGACGCTCGACCCTACCGTTTCCCAGATGACGATCGTGACCACCGGTGATGAACGGATCCTGGAGCAGATCCTCAAGCAGCTCAACAAGCTCATCGATGTCATCAAGGTCACCGATTTCGCGGATAAGGAGTTCGTCGAGCGCGAGATGTGCCTCATCAAGATCAACACGCCGCAGGAGCACCGGTCAGAGGCGCTCCGGATCGCCGATATCTTCCGTGCCCGCGTCGTGGACTCCACGCAGAAATCGTATACCTTTCAGGTGACCGGCGACGAGAAGAAGATCGAGGCCTTCATCGAGCTCCTGAAACCCATGGGCATCAAGGAAGTCGTTCGCACCGGCAAGGTAGCTATCACCCGGGACTAAGACCAAAAGGGAAGTTGGACGATGCCGGACACCGCTCCGCGGCAGCCGGCATCCGGCTTTCGGACATCGGTTCACCGATGTCCGATGTCATTCTAAGAGGTGCTTATGAAACATGCTATGTTCCGTGTTCTTCTCAGTGCCGTGACGATCGGTATGCTGTCAGCATGCGCCGAAAAAGGGCCGGTGCTTCTCGAAGGCATAAAGTATCAGGCGCCTGAGGCGCTGGTCGCCGGTGTCCCGAAGATCGTCGTCGGGATAGCTCCGTTCAAGGATGACCGCGGGAAGACCGTGTCGGTCCTCGGCAAACGGACGATCCGCAATTATATCGAGAACGACCTGGTGGTGCAGGGCACGACGGCGGACCTGGTCACTGCAGCGTTCAAGGACGCGCTCAAATCCCGCGGCATCACGGTGAAGGACGCGCCTGTCTGGGACATGAAGGCCGAAACGGTAAGGGGCGACGGTTTTGATATCCTGATCGGCGGAGAGATCAAGACGCTCTGGGTAGAGGTCGTTTCCCAGCCGCTGAATGTCAAGACCACTGCCGAGGTCCAGCTCCGGGTATCCGCAGCCGATGTTGCGGAGAAAAAGATATTCCGCACGCTGGTCCTGAACAGCAAAATGGAGCGCCAGGACGTGGCGTTTTCATTCGAGTCCGTCGCTGCCGCGTTATCCGAGGCGCTTTCGTCGGCGTTGGACCAGCTGCTGAAGGATGATGAGTTCAAAAAGAAGATACAATAGATCCGGCAGCATACATTTTGAAAGGGGATATGATGAAGATCTACTACGAGAAAGACGCGGATATGGGCCTGCTCAAGGGTAAAAAGACGGCGGTGATCGGGTATGGGAGCCAGGGCTTCGCCCATTCGAACAATCTTAAAGAGAGCGGCATCGACGTCATCGTCGGCCTCCGGAAGGGGAGCAAATCCTGGGAAAAGGCTACGAGCGCCGGGCTGAACGTTGTCGAGGTGGCCGAGGCCGCCAAGACCGCCGATATCATCATGGTCCTGGTGCCTGACGAACTGCAGGGCGCCATGTACAAAAAAGACATAGAGCAGAATATCAAGAAGGGCGCGTACCTTGCTTTCGCTCATGGATTCAACATCCACTTCGGCCAGATCGTGGCGCGCGAGGACGTGAACGTCTTCATGGTCGCCCCCAAGAGCCCCGGCCATCTCGTGCGTTCCCAATATGCAAAGGGTGAGGGCGTGCCAGGACTGATCGCCGTCCACCAGGACCCGTCGGGCAAGACGAGGGACATGGCCCTTGCCTATGCCTCAGCGATCGGCTGCGGCAGGGCGGGGGTCATCGAGACCTCCTTCCGCGAAGAGACCGAGACCGACCTCTTTGGAGAACAGGCGGTGCTGTGCGGCGGTGCGACGGCCCTCATCCAGGCAGGGTACGAGACCCTCGTCGAAGCAGGCTACGCGCCGGAGATGGCCTACTTCGAGTGTCTCCATGAGCTCAAGCTCATTGTGGACCTGATCTACGAGGGCGGCATCTCCAACATGCGGTACTCCATCAGCAACACCGCCCAGTACGGCGACCTTACGCGCGGACCGCGTGTTGTCACCGAGGAGACGAAGAAGGAGATGAAGAAGATCCTGGGCGAGATCCAGTCCGGACAGTTCGCGAAGGAGTGGATGCTCGAGAACATGGCGAACAAACCGACGTTCAACGCCCTTACCAGGAAAGGCCAGGCCCATCCTATCGAGGAGGTTGGCGACCGGCTGCGGAAGATGATGCCCTGGCTGCAGAAGGGCAAGCTGGTCGACAAGAGCAAGAATTAAGACGATAATCTTTGCCACGAAGTCACGAAGGCACGAAGTATAAATCGGGGAACGAACCTAACCCGGACAAGCCGGAATTGTAAAATGCAAATTGCAAATTGCAAAGTGCAA
>CAYILT010000221.1:0-5812 GCA_964364055.1 uncultured Nitrospiraceae bacterium
AAGGCGAGAACAGCCAGACACTTCAAAGCACATTTATCCACGAACGCGCCCTTCCCGACCTCGGTGACAACATCAAGTGCGGGAATTCCCTCATCGGGCCGGACTTCTACGACATGAACACCCCCCTATTTTCCCCCCTTGCCAAGGGGGGACTTAAGGGGGGTAGCGACGCTTTGGATGACGAAGAACGACTGCGCATCAATGTATTCGACTGGGAAAAAGAATTTTCCGATATCATGAAGGCCGGTGGCTTCGATGCGGTGATAGGCAATCCACCATATGGAGCGGAGTTTCCTGAATCAACGAATACATATATGAAGAACAGATTTGCAACCTTTGTGTTGCGTGGCGAAAGCTATTTGGTTTTTATTGAAAAAGCCATAGTACTTCTGAAAAAAAGCGGACAGTTTGCGTACATCGTTCCAGATACATATTTAAACCTCGGATTCACTCAGCCATTACGTGATTATCTTCTACAAAATACAAAGTTGAGAGAGGTCGTTTCGCTGCCCTCAAAGGTTTTCTCTGGTGCGACGGTTGATACCACCCTCTTGTTCGCTGAAAAAGCAGAACGGACACATTCGTATCACAAGTATGCTGTCCTCGTAAGGTCATTTAACAAGAAGAAGGTCATATCATCTGTCTCGCAATCCGATCGCATGTTCAGTGTTTCGACAGAGGTATGGCATAAGCAGAAGACTTTTAATGTCAGCAGTGATAATTCCGAGGCATTGCTGATTAACAAAATCGAAAACCGCAATAACACGATTGAAGATGTTGCAGATGTGTTTTCTGGCATCAAGGTCTATGAAGTCGGAAAGGGCGCTCCGCCACAAACGGCGCATATACGAGATACAAAGCCATATACTTCAGAGCGAAAGGAAAACAAATCATTCCAGCCTTTCTTCGATGGTAAGCATATTGGCAGATATAAGCTTCTGTGGGATCAAAATAACTGGGTGAAATATGGACCGTGGCTTGCGGCTCCAAGGAATCCGGAAAACTTTGAAGATGGAAAAATACTGATACGCAAAATAGTCGGAGAAACACTTATAGCCACGCACATACCAGAGACTTCATATTGCAATACTTTGTTGCACGTACTGAAAATCAGGCCACACGCTAATCTGCAATATCAATTTCTGCTTGGGCTTTTAAACTCAAGGTTTATCGGCTGGTACTTCAGGAAAAAGTTTCAAATCTCTGCCGACGATACGTTCCCGCAGATAATGATCCGTGACATTATGCAGTTTCCGTTGCCTGTCATGGATACAGTCCATCACGATAAAATGGTCTCCCTCGTCGACCAGATGCTTGCCCTCAACAAGCAACTGCCCGCCGCCAAAACCGACCACGAAAAGACCGCCCACCAGCGCCAGATCGACGCCACTGACCGGCAGATTGATCAGTTGGTGTATGAGCTGTACGGGTTGACGGAGGAGGAGATCAAGATCGTGGAAGGGAAGTAGGCCCGTACTAATAAGGCAAATAGGACTGATAGGACAAATAAGACCTATGGACAGCGGCAAGGAAAAGAAAAATAGCAAGGCGTCTCCGGGCCTGATCGAGGCGCATGGCGGCTACCGCAATCTGAAATCCTACCAGATGTCGGAGATAGTCTATGACGCCACCACGGCGTTCTGCAACCGTCTCATCGATCGCCGATCGCGCACTCACGACCAGATGGTCCAGGCGGCCCGCAGCGGCAAACAGAACATCGCCGAGGGGAGCATGGCTTCGGGCACATCGCGGAAGACCGAGCTGAAGCTCGTGGGCGTGGCGCGGGCGAGCCTTGAGGAGCTTCTCCTCGATTGCGAGGATTTCCTGCGCCAGAAAGGGCTGGCGCTCTGGGGAAAGGAAAACCCAACTGCAAAACAAATAAGACAGCTCGCGTATAGGACAAATAGGTCCTATGAGACCTATAGGGCTTATATTGAAGAACGAGAACCTGAAGTCGCCGCGAACGCGCTCATTTGCCTGATCCACCAGACGAACTACCTGCTTGATCAGCAGCTTCGGCAGCTTGAAGAGCGATTCCTGAAAGAGGGCGGGTTCACGGAGCGGCTTTACAGCAAGCGCAAAGAGATCCGCAAGGGGTAACCCTATGAAAACTGACGACACCATCTACCGTCTCCTCCAGCGGCATCTCGACAAACAGGCGGTCGGGTTCCCGGCGGCATGGTCGGGCGCCGATATCCGATTGCTCAAACGGTTTTTCACGCCAGGCGAGGCGAAGGTCGCTCTCTTTCTTTCGTACAAACCGGCGCCTGCAGAAGAGATCATCGAACGCGCGGCCCCCGAGTTCCTCGTAGAGCAGACCAAACGCCTGCTCGACAGCATGCTCATGAAGGGCGCCATCGGATGGAAGGAGAAGGACGGGACCGGCCACTGGTATATTCTGCCGCTGGTGATCGGCATGTACGAAGGCCAGGACGGCGATCCCTCTCCTGAGTTCCTGGACGATGCCCGCGTCTATATGAAGACCATGGGCTTCGGAAGGTCGTTCCTCGCGGTCAAGCCCTCACAGATGCGGACCATCCCCATAAACAAGAGCATCCCCGTCGAACACCCCGTCGCCACCTACGATCATATCCGCACGATTGTCCGGGATTCCCCGGGCCCCTTCGTTGTGCTTCCCTGCATCTGTCGCAGGAGCAAGGCGATGAAGAACAAGCCCTGCGCGAAGACATCCCGTGAGGAGACCTGCCTCGCCTTCGGCGATATGGCCAAAATAGTCCTTCGCCGCAAACATTGCCGCGAAGTGTCCCGGGACGAAGTGCTGGCGATCCTCCGGCAGAACGAGGATGACGGCCTCGTTCTGCAGCCGGCCAACACCCGGCAGCCGGAATTCGTATGCTCCTGCTGTGGTTGCTGCTGCGGGATGCTCTCCTATCAGAAGTTCCTGCCGCACCCGGTCGACTTCTGGTCGAGCAACCATTACGCGGAGGTCTCCGCGGAAGCGTGTTCGCAATGCGGCGCCTGCGTCTCCCGCTGCCAGGTGGGCGCGGTCACTCTGACCGGCCCGTCCGGGGAGGCGAAGATCAACCTGAGCAGATGCATCGGCTGCGGCCTGTGCGTTCCGACCTGCCCGTCGGAGGCGGTCCGTCTGAAAAAGAAAGATCCGGAAACGGTCCCTCCCGCGAACGAAGAGGACCTTTATGACGAGGTCATGGCGAGCAAAAAGGGGGCGTTGGGACAATTCCAGACGCTGCTGAAAGTGGCCTTAAGGATGAAGCAGTGAAGCGCCAAACGATACAACAGGAGACAGATCCCAATTCGCTAAGTACATATAATAATAAGGAATAGAAAATGTCCATTATAAGGAAGATCTACATCATTTCCGACGCCACCGGCCAGAGCGGCCTCCACATCCTGCGGGCGGCCCTGGTGCAGTTCGAACATGCCCGAACCAAGATAATGCTTTTCCATGACATCGATTCAAAGGCCGGCCTCAGGAAGATCCTCGACCAGGGCCGGTCGGATAAGGCCCTCATCGCATATACCTTCGTCAAGAAAGAGATGAGGGACACTATCGACGCATACTGCCGGAAGAACGGTCTAATCCATCTTGACATATTGGGCCCGCTCATCAATAATCTATCTTCCTATCTGAAGCTGGAGCCGCTCGAGACCCCGAGCCTGCTCAGGAAGGTCGATGCGCGGTATTTCAAACGCATCGATGCCATAGAGTACACGCTGGGACACGACGACGGCAGGGGCGCCGAGCGTCTTAAGGACGCCGATATCGTTCTCGTCGGCCTCTCGCGGACTTCCAAGACGCCGACCTCCTTCTTCCTGGCCCAGGAGGGCTACAAGGTCGCAAATGTCCCGATCGTTCCGGATATTCCTCTGCCGGAAGAGCTTTTCGAGATCGACCAGCACAAGATCGTCTGCCTTATGATAGACCCGGAAGTTCTTCAAAAAGTGAGGACGGTGCGGCAAAAACACTCCAGGCTCAAACCGAGCTACAGCGACTTCAAGAAGGTCTTTGCCGAGGTCGAATATGTATGGGACCTGATGCGAAAACACAGGGCCTGGAAGGTGATCAATACCACGAACAAATCCATTGAGGAGACCGCGTGGGAGATCATCTACTATGTTTTCGGAGAGGGACATGGCGAATTTCATTAGTAACTTAAGGAACCAAAACCTTGGAACCGCCAAGGCGCGAAGGTCGCGAAGGAAATCCTGTAGATCTTGGATTAAAGCAAAAACTTTCTGTTTTTGACGTCCTTCGCGTTCTTTGCGTCTTCGCGGTAAATTTCTTCCCGTTTTGAGTAGCATTTGATTCTTAACTGACTGATAATGATCCGCATGAAAAAGTATAAGCTCATCGCAAATCCTGCGGCCGGCCGGGGCAAGGCGAACGCCGCGGTCCTGCAGGTGGTGGAGCTCTTCAAGGCAAAGGGCGCAACGTTCGACCTGGAGCTGACGACCGCACCGAGGCAGGCGGCCGAGATCGCCCGGAAGGCGCTCAAGGAGTTCGACGTGATCGTGGCCGTGGGCGGCGACGGCACGGTGAACGAGATCGTGCCGGGCATGCTCTTTTCCGGGAAGCCCCTCGGCATCATTCCCTCCGGCTCCGGAAACGACTTCATCAAATCGCTGGGCATCCCGAACAACATCGAAAAAGCCGTTGACATCGTACTGAAGGGCGAGACACGGGTCATCGACGCCGGGAAGATCAACGGCATGTATTTCGCCAACGGCGTGGGCATCGGCTTCGACGCCGCGGTGAACCGCGCAAGCTACGAGATCAATCATTCCAAGCGGGGACTGTGGCTCTATGTCTGCGCCCTGGTCAGGACGCTCGGCAGGTTCGATCCCGTGCCGGTGAGGATCACATTGAACGGCGAGACCATCGAACAGGACATCTTTCTGCTTACCATCGGGAACGGGACCACCTGCGGGGGCGGGTTCAAGCTGACGCCCCACGCAAAGGTGGACGATGGACTGCTCGACGTGACGATCGTCAAGCCCCTGGGGATCCCGACGCTGCTGTGGCATCTGCCCAAAGTGTTCCTCGGCACCATCGACAAGGCGACAAACTATGCACGGCTTATGCGGACGTCGAAGCTCTCGGTCGCAAGCACGCATCCCATCCCCGTCCATGTGGACGGCGAGATCTTTCCCGGCGACGGGAAGGCCCTCGAGATCGAGATCGTCCCCCGGGCGCTGACCGTGATAGGAAATTATTGATCATTTGTATGAAAAGTTGAAAAGACAATGCATCACCACGGAGGCACGGAGGAAAACTGTCCACAAATTTCGCAGATTGACGCAGATTAAGTCTGTAAAATGAGATTCTGGCCGGGATTTGTTACAATCGGTGTAATCTGTGTAATCTGCGGACTAAACTTGGCTTTTTTCTTTGTCTCTGTCCTTCTGTGGTTTCTTCCGAAAGTTCTATTAAATTGACTTCCCCTTCCATTCGGGTTACAATTTCTGACGCTAGCAGTCCATCTTTTTCTTTCCGGAGGCTTCACCAGTGGGTAAAGTGACGCGGGCGCTTATCAGTGTTTCTCACAAGGAAGGTGTTCTGAATTTCGCAAAAGAGATCTCCAGGCTCGGCATCGAGATCCTTTCCACCGGCGGAACGGCAAAGCTCCTCCGGGACGGCGGGGTTCCGGTGAAGGACGTGTCGGAGTTCACCGGATTTCCGGAGATGCTCGACGGACGCGTGAAAACACTCCACCCCAAGGTGCACGGCGGCATCCTGGGGAGGCGCGGCAATCCCGAACACGTCAGGCAGATGAAGCAGCACGGCATCGAACCCATCGACCTGGTCGTGGTGAACCTTTATCCCTTCGAA
>CAYILT010000222.1:0-5780 GCA_964364055.1 uncultured Nitrospiraceae bacterium
AAAAACGAGTAAAAGGGGAAGAGCAACTATCACATTTTGTAACACATCCATATCTTGAACAGGCAAAAAACAGACAACACAAGCTCTAAAGCTATAGTTTTACATTGACAGGATACAGCACCCTGCTCTATTATGACACACTGTTTTCAGGAGGCATGGCCGTGCGCTTCCTGGGATGTTTGTTGTCCCTCTATGCGTAAAAGGACCACCACCTTATTACGTTCATCGATCATCATGCGGGTCACCACGGCGCTGGCGGTTATGCTTGTTGCAGGGGCCGGCTGCACTTCTCAGCCTCCGCGGGTCACCATTGAAGGCCAGTATGCGAACCTCTCGCCTATTTTTATCGGCGCGGGGTCTGTCTTTTTCAAGATCAGGAACACCGGCGGCAATGACGCACTCGTGGGAGCAACGGTTGCGGTCCCGAATGCGGTCATCGAACTCCATGATGTGAAGGACGGCCGGATGGCGCGGGTGGATAAGATCGTTGTTCCTTCCCGGGAAACGATAGACCTGAGGCCCGGCAGCCACCATATCATGATCTTTAATATGCCCCGGACCGTGCAGGAGGGGTCGGAACTCACCCTGACGCTCAGGTTCGAAAGGTCCGGTGAAAAACGGGTGCTGATCCGGTTCGAGAAGGAGCAGGAAGCCCGGTCACGCGGCCGTCACTAAAAGAAGCGGTTCATTGTAGAGCGTGGTTATCGCCTAAATTGCCGTTTCAGCGGAAAAAGGGAGGTGAAAGCGTTCCCGAACAAGACGACTTGCTGAGAAGTTAGGAGTGGGTTGTAACAACATCGGATACGTACTTTATCATACACGGAAAGGGGAGATTCACAATGAAAAAGCTTGCAGCGCTTTTCGGAATTGTAGCAGTTGTTGTGGTGGGCTATCTTGCCTTCACCACGGTTGCGCCCACGACGTCGGTGCCTATGGCGGTCGCGGCAGGACAGACCTATTCAGCCACGGTGTACGTTGCCGGGCACGGCGGCCATTTCGCCAAGGCCGAGGTGACCATTGATCCGAGCGACGCCAATGCGCCGGTCAAGATCACGAACCTGGACAAGATCGACATTGGAGACAGCAAGTCCCATCCGACCCATGACGCCCGCATCGACTCGAACGATCCGAACGTGCTGTTCTGGTCGACCTATATTCCTGACACGAACAAGAAGATGCATGTCGGCAAGTCTGACCTGAAGACCGGCAAGGTCATTCAGGATGTCACCCTGACACCCGATGCGGCACGGGCCGCGGGCGAAAAGGCCCCGCTCTACTGCGCCTCGGGCCAGAGCAAGGATTTCTACATGCCCGTGTTCATGGGCACGGAAGGCTACGTGGACGTGTTCACCAAGAAGGACCTTACGCTCAAGCACCGCGTTTTCATCAGCGACATGGGTTATGCGAAGGGTACCTACAAGTTCACGCACGGCACGAACTCGCCTGACATGAAGACCTTCGTGTTCACCATGAACCAGGTGAAGGACGGCAAGATGACCGGCGACGTGGATTTCGTGCTTGTGGACCTGCCCCAGCTCGAGAAGGGCAAACTGAAGGTCATCACCAAGAACACCCTGAAGGGCGACCCGAACAATACCATCACCTTCCGCATGTTCTTCACGAAGGACGGCAAGTTCATCACGCAGTCCGCTGCCGACCGTCTCTGGGTGCTCGATGCCAAGACCCTGAAGCTCGTGGACGAGAAGATGATGCCTGCCGGTCATCAGCTCCATGATGCCATGCCGACGCCTGACGGCAAGTTCGCGCTCCTCACGGTCCGGAACGTGACTGATGGCTGTGATGTCGAAGGAAAGCCGATCAAGGACGAAAAAGGCGAGGCAAAGACCATCACCGACGGCGTGTTCATGGTCTATGACGCCGGCGCCAAGACGGTCAACGCCAAGGCCACCTCGACCTGCTTTGGCTGCCACAAGACCATGGGCAAGGGCGACAAGAACGCCGTGCTCTGCGGCCTCGACGCCAACTTCAAGAAGTAATAATCATCATTCGTTGATTACGACCTCTCCCCGCGGTACATTCGCGGGGAGAGGTTTTTTTTATGCAATTGCCCTTGCGTTGAGCATCCTGAATACTGTATAATTCTTCGATGCTGTTGCACGGTATCATACACTGATAACCAAAGATCTGAAAGAAACACTCAATTCATGCCTACCCTGTTTTCCTTTGCATTCAAGAATATTAAGCGGAAACCCCTTCGGACCGGCATCCTGGTGTTCGCCATAGCCCTCCTGGTATCGGCGCTCGTCTTCTCGCTGTCCTTCGTCCAGCGCGTGAACGGCAGCATCAAGAAGAGTTCGGAGCGGCTCGGAGCGGACCTGCTGGTCGTTCCCACCAACGCGCGGGGGGCGGCCGAGGAGATCCTGCTCGAGAACCGGATCAAGACCTTCTATATGAAGCGGAGCATCATTGACCGCGTGCGGGCCCTCCCGGGCGTCGACAAGGCCACGGAACAGGTGTACCTCGTTACGGTCGCGGGCGTATGCTGCTCGGTCCCCGAGTCCATGGTGATCGCTTTCAACCAGGACACGGACTTCATCATCCAGCCGTGGCTCAAGGAGAAGGTCCAGCGGCGGCTCGGCAAGGGCGAGGCGGTCGCCGGCTCCGAATCGGCGTACAACATCCGGCTGGGGCTGGTCGAGATGGACAGCATGCTGTTCGGGAACGTGTTCAAACTGATCGGCTCGCTGGAAAAGACCGGCACGGGGTTCGACACGGCCGTGTTCATCGGAATGGAGAACATTCCGGCGATCATTGCGAGCGGGAAGGTGAAGAACCTGCAGCCTGACGATATATCGGTGATCCTGGTCAAGGTGAAGCCCGGCGTAGACCCGGCCGCGGTCGCGGACTCCGTCGAGGACACTATCATCGAGGCCGACGCCATGGCGCGCAAGGACATCGGCAAGAACATCATCGCGGCGCTCAAGGACATAAGCAGGATCTTCACCATGACCATCGCCCTGACGGCGGTCATGTCCTTCTTCCTGGTCTGGGCCATCTTCACGGCCATCGCGAACGAGCGGTCCAAAGAAGTGGGGATCATGCGGGCCATCGGCGCGAAGGAGTCCCACATCCTGACGCTCTTCTTCATCGAGGTGCTCGTGATCGGGATCGCCGGAAGCCTCATCGGCATTTTCGCGGGCATGGGCATGTCAGCGGCCCTCTCCAGGGGCTTTACGATCGTGAAACAGCTCTCGACGGAGCTGTCGATCCGCGAACAGGCGGTGATCGCCGCGGTGAGCTTTCTGGGCGGCACGGTCATCTGCGTTCTTGGCGCCCTGGCTCCGATCCAGCGGCTGAAAAAAATGGAACCTCTCCTGGTGATCAAGGCGGAATGAGGATGAGCCAGATCGTGATCGATGCCGTATCGAAGGACTACCGGGTGGCGAACGAGACCATCGCCGCGGTCCGCAGCGTTTCCCTCGTCATCGAGCGGGGAACGTTCGTCTCCATTGTGGGCCACTCGGGCTCAGGCAAGACGACGCTTCTCTCGCTCATCGGCGGCATGGTCTCTCCGTCATCGGGAAGGGTGCTGTTCAACGGCGAGGACATCTACACCTGGACCAGCGACGGGCTATCGCAGTACCGGTGCGAGAAGATCGGGTTCATGTTCCAGTCAGCGAGCCTGCTTTCGATCCTGACGGCAAAGGAGAACCTCATGCTTCCCGTCGCGTTCCGGTCACAGCGGACTGACGGTGGACACGAGCGGAAGGCGGAGGAGCTCCTCCATGCCGTGGGGCTCAGCGACAAGATCAATGCCTATCCTGCCCAGCTTTCAGGCGGCCAGCAACGCCGCGTGGCCATCGCCCGGGCCTTCATGAACGCCCCCGAGCTCATCCTTGCCGATGAACCCACCGGCGACCTAGACGAAGAGACGGAGACCGAGATGATGCAGTTCTTTCTCCGGATGAACAAAGAGCACGGCGCCACCTTCATCATGGTCACGCACAACTCCGACCTTGCCCGCCGGACCCAGCAGCGCATCCGGATGCATCAGGGTATGCTGCAACCAGCCTAGAACAACTTCTTCCTTCACCTTCTTCCGTTGTGCCGGCCCGCGCAGAACAGCGTGGCCGCCGGAGTGCGCCAGTCCCGAAGAAAACCCCGGCTGTTTGAACAAATTTCTCCCCATATTATTTGTGAAGAAGTATTGACTTGCTCCTGCCCGGTAGGGTAATGTACAGCAATTGTAAGTCCTTCCTTAATCGTTTGATGCCGTTGTATCCTCACAGGAACGGTGCTCGCGGTGGACCCCGTGCGAGAAACGCCGGGCCCACCGAAAGCACTGATGATCATATGCCTGGCCTCGAGGGAAAGAGGGGTGA
This sequence comes from uncultured Nitrospiraceae bacterium, assembly GCA_964364055.1. Lineage (GTDB taxonomy): Bacteria > Nitrospirota > UBA9217 > UBA9217 > UBA9217 > JAAXXJ01. The sequence goes on from CAYILT010000222.1 coordinate 4,344, forward strand.
TACGCAGCGCTCTCGGGAGCTACCGCCCGCGCCGGACAGGGCGGGCACGATGGCGAAACGGGGTATCGGCATTTCCCGCAGGGAGTCTGCGGATACGATGTTATCTTAACGAATAGGGAGGACGTATGGAAATGAACACGAAGTACGAGGTTGATGTTGAGCAAGAGGCGCTTTGGTCTGTCGGAGAAGAGCAGGAAAAATACACGCTTATCCTCGGACAGGCCATCGAGCGTTACGTTGAGGAGCTGAGAACCATAGAACGGCGCATCGCGAGCGGAGAGATCGAGGAGGATGCCGTTCTCAAGGAGATCGTGTCCCTGAATGACAGCATTCTCAAGATCTGCGCGCAGTTCGAGCAGGAAGTGAAAGATGAGACAGTAATAAAGGCCACCCGGTCCTACTTCCGTAAACGGACCCACACCATCCTTTCCAAGAGCAATATCATCAACCGGATCCGGACATGGCCTCAGGGATACCAGGGGGATTACAAGACGCTTGAGGCCGCGTACCGGAACACGCCGATGTCCGAGGGTATCGGATACCATCTAGACAAATATGTTTTTGACTGGACGCTGGCGCACGCCCTCCGCGGGAGGCTCGAGAAGCTAACCGAGCTTCTCCAGGCCGAGCTTTCCACGAGGCAGGAACCAAGAGTGCTGGATATCGCCTGCGGCTCCTGCCGTGAGGTCTCGATGCTGGTCCCGGATATCAGGCAATCGAAGGCGAAGTTCACCTGCATCGACCTCGACGGCGATGCCCTGGATTTCGCCGTGAACCGGCTGGCGCCTGCAGAGCTGGCTCCTGAGCAGGTAACGATGACCAAGTACAACGCCCTCCGGATGTTTGATTACGACATCGCCAAGGCCGAGTTCGGCCCCCAGGACGTCATCTACAGCGTGGGATATTTCGATTATCTCCCCGATGATTTTCTGGTGAAACTGCTGCGGTCCCTGTATGCGCTGCTGAACCCGGGCGGGAAACTCATTGCCGCGTTCAAGGATGCGGACCGCTACCGGTCCCAGGAATATCACTGGATCGCCGACTGGGACGGCTTCCTGCAGAGGACCGAGAAGGACTTCGAGCGGATCCTCGGCGAAGCGGGGATCCCCGAGCAGGCAATGACCATGACTCGCGATAGGACCGGTGTGATCGTCTTCTACAGCGCAACGAAGTAATGCGTCATGCGGGATGTATGATATAATCCTTACCAATGCGTCATTGAATCCAGGGGCGCCGGTCTTGAAGCGCATTCAGCCGGTTGAGGTTGTATAACGCGCCATCTGGCGCGGGGGGCGTGTTTGGACGAGCACCAACTTCACAATCGAGTTGCCATCGTCACGGGCGGCTCACGAGGCATAGGACGCGCCGTGGTCCTTGCCTTATGCAGGCAGGGCGCTGACTGCGCCTTCACGTACACGTCTCACCAGGAAGCCGCCG
>CAYILT010000223.1:0-5780 GCA_964364055.1 uncultured Nitrospiraceae bacterium
AGCAATCTCGGTTTTAAAGAAATCAATAACTTCGAGATTGCCGCGTCGCAAAAATCGCTCCTCGCAATGACATTTCGAGAGTATTTCAGCATCCTGCTAATGATCATGCCGGACGTTCCCGACCTGAGGTCCCGTCATGACCGATAATGCCCTGTTTTTCCCTTGACTTATTTATCGTTTCGATTATAATACGCGCCTACTCAAAATCAGCCAAGGAGCAGGGAAATGTCTGAAACTACAGCACAAAAAAGCAATCTCAAGCAGAAGCGGTCTCAAGGCTTCCGGAAGCGGATGAGCACGGCGGGCGGAAGAAAGGCCATCAACCGCCGGAGAGCCAAAGGAAGAACGCGCCTCTCGGTCTAACCGCGCGGCGGGAGCTTCATGCCGTACGCATACAGGAAAAACGAGCGGATACGGAAAAACACGGAATTCGTAGCGACCATGAAGGGGAAAAGGCTGTCAATTGACGGTCTTTCTCTTTTTTATAGGAAGAACGACGGGGCCAATTTTCGCGTCGGGCTCTCCGTCGGTAAAAAGCTGGGAAACGCCGTCACAAGGAACCGTCTCCGGCGCCAGATACGGAGCTGTATCACGAAGGTCCTTGGCGAGTACGCAGCCGGCTATGATCTGGTCTTTGTGGCACGGCAGGGTCTCGCGGACCTCCCGTTCGACCAGATCCTGAAGACCGTCATCCGGGCGCTTCAGAGGTCCGCCATCATCGACCAGAGAGCAGAAGGCAACCGGCAGTGAAGACGCTGATCCTTTTATTGCTTCGTCTGTATAAGCGGTACATTTCTCCCCTGTGCCCGCCGGCCTGCCGTTTTGTTCCCACCTGTTCAGAATACGCCATTGAAGCCTTTGAGAAAAAGAAGGCGCTCACTGCCATCGGGTTGACGGTCGTGCGCATCGCGAAGTGTCATCCCTTCCATCCCGGCGGTTACGACCCGGTGAAATAATTGTAGTAACAGACAGATTGTTGTGTATTTTTTTCGCATGTACTAATTCTGATCCGGAGGCTTCATGGAAACACGCAGATATGTCCTGGCCATAGGCCTGTCAATGCTCGTGCTTATGACGTATTTCCGTTTCTTCGCGCCGCAGCCCGTCGAGCAGGCGCCGCCGGAGCCGCAGCCCGCGGCCCGGAAAACCGTGGAAGAAAAAGCGCCGGCGCCCAGGCTGAGACCGGCTGGTGTCCCCGCGGTCATTCCCGTGGCCACCAAGGGCAGGGACATCGTGATCGAGACCGACGTGCTCAAGGCGGTCGTGAACACGGCCGGCGGCGTTATCACGAAATGGGAGCTCAAGCAGTACCGCGACGCGAACAAGGAAGAGGTGGGTGTCGGCGTGCTCTGGCGCAAGCTCACCGGCCCGGCGCAGGAAGCAAAGCCGAAAAAGGCCCTGGGGAACGTGCAGCTGTTCACCCTGTATGAGCGGATGAACCGTGAGGACATCGTTGCGCCATTGACCATCACGCCCACCGACAAGGCGTTGCGCAACCTGTCGGCCGTTGAGTTCCGTTCGAACGCGGAATCCATACGTCTGGACAAGGACAAGAAGTCCCAGACACTGGTCCTTACCTATGCAGGACCGGCGGGCATCTCCATCGAGAAAAAGCTGACCTTCCATAATGATGAATTCAAGGTCGATTTCGCCATCTCCACCAGGGGAGTGGACGGATACACGGTTGCCCTGGGCACGGACTTCGGGATCTCGGACAAGATCAGCTCCGACGCAAGCGGTCGCGTCGGTATCGTGGCGGTCGTGGACGGCAAGACCGTGCGGGAAAAGAAGGACGGCATCAAAGGCGAGAAGCAATATGCGGGCGTCATCGACTGGGTCGGCCAGGAGGACAAGTACTTCACTGCCACCGTGCTGTACGGCGGCCAGGGTATCATCACGACGAAAAAGACGTCCGCCCCCGTGGAGATCGGGGACCTCCTGAACACCGAGCTCCTCGTCAAAGACAAGCCGGAGTCGCGAACCCTCACGCTCTATGCCGGCCCCAAAAGCTTCACCGCCCTCCAGGCCTATGGCAAAGGGCTCGAGACGATGGTGGACTACGGCTGGTTCGGTCTCCTGGCCAAGCCCATGTTCTGGCTGATGCAGCAGTTCTTCGTGTTCACCGGGAACTACGGCATCGCCATCATCCTGCTCACCATCGTGGTCCGCATCATTTTGTTCTACCCCTCGCTCAAGAGTGCCACGGCCATGGAAGAGATGAAAGCGCTCCAGCCGGAGATGGCCGCGCTTCGTGAGAAATTCAAAAAGGACCCCCAGAAACTGAACCAGGAGATGATGCGGTTGTACAAGGAACACAAGGTGAGCCCGCTGGGAGGCTGCCTTCCCATGCTCCTGCAGCTTCCCTTCTTCGTGGCGCTCTACAATGTGCTGAGCGTTTCCATTGAACTGCGGCAGGCATCGTTCATACCCTTCTGGATCAAGGACCTTTCGGTCTATGATCCCTTCTACATCCTGCCGGTGCTCATGGGCGTCAGCATGGTCTTCACCATGAAGATGACCTCCACGTCCGTCGATCCGCAGCAGCAGAAGATCATGATGTTCATGAACATCGCCTTCATCTTCCTGTTCGCGTGGCTGCCGGCCGGCCTTCTGCTCTATATCACGCTTTCCAACGTGTTGTCCATCGTTCAGCAGATGTATGTCAGGAAAATCATCGCCGCGGGTAAATGATCGCAATAGTTCAGTGCTCAAAGAACGCGAAAGGCCGGGAACAGCTCCCGGCCTTTTTTTATTGGAGAGTGTGGATTGAGAATATTACAACGTGCGGTGGATCGCATCGGGTTATTCTAACCTGAACAGGCGGGAACTAAACCTTGGAACCGCCAAGGCGCGAAGGTCGCGAAGGAAATCCTGCAGTTCTTGAATTAAAATAAATATCCTTTTTGTTGTTGACGTCCTTCGCGTTCTTTGCGACTTCGCGGTAAATTATTTTTCCATTGTATATTGAATTTTCTTTAGAGATTATACGCAAAGAACCATCCGTTGACGCGGATAAATTCTTTTTTCAGGGTCAATCCTTGAGGAGCGCCGAAAAATAGGGTTTCAGCCTGCTCAGGGTGTCCTCGACCGCCAGGGCCATCATGCTCGCAAAGACATCGAGGTTCACCAAAGCGTTCACGTTCGCGTCCTTCTTGGCGGCGGCGCGCATCCGGTTGGCAAAGTCCCGGTTGACCTGGCCCACCTCGGAGTAGATGGCGCCGAGGCCGTCGAGGGACCATGCGGGATTCTTCCCGTCCTGGTGGCGGAAGTACTGGGCGGTGAGGAACATGGTGACCCCGCGAAAGATCGTCTCATCGAGGGACGCGAAGGGAAGATGGAACCGCACCATGGGCTTGAGCTGTTCCATGATGGGGCACCCGCTCGTGGTCATGATGATGCCGAGCAGGGGGCTCAAGCCCCCCTGCACCGTGGTCTCCTTCCCGTAGAACCGCTCTTCACAGGCCACGGTCACGCTGACCCGCTCATGGGACAGAAAGTTCTTGAACTGTTCCACAATGCCGGCAAGGTTCGCCGAGATGGGGCAGTAGATGTGGTCCTTCTCACTGAGCGGGCAGATGGCGCATTTGTTGAACGGGAGCAGGGCCCAGAGCGGAAGGTTATCGGGCCGCTTCGCGACGAGCAGGAGTGTCGACGCATCGAGGCGGATGTCGAAATGCTTGGTCGAGCCGTCCTTGAACTTGTAGGTGTAGACGAACCGGATCTCGTTGTCCATGGGGCCCCCTCGCGATAATAACCGGCTGAACGCCTGCTTTTTGTTCACGTGCGGAACAGTTTAGTTTATGCATGTAAATTGTTCTTTTGTCAAGAGCGTTCGTGGATGCCCTGCTTTACTTGATGATGTCGGCGGAAAAGATGAACAGCCGGGCGTTTTTGTCCTTCCAGGCGTCCTTGGAACGCCCTTCCTTGAGGCAACGCTGGGTGAACAGGAAGCGCCTTAAGTCCCCGGCAGCTTCACCACCCGCGTGCTCGACACAATGGTCTTGATAAAGCCCTCCGGCGCCCGCTTCGGACCGGTGATGAAGAAATGGATCTCTTCGTGGGGCCGGCCCCCCACAAGGACGATGTGGGACTCCTCCTCTCCGTCCCGCTTCCCCTGGGTGATGTACCCGCGCAGGAATGGCGGACCGACTCGATATACCGTGATGTTCTCGAGTCCTTGGAGTTCGAGCGAGCGGAGGAGCACCGGAATGACGCCGATGCGTGAGCGGTAGGACAGGTCCAGCAGCTCATAGTAATCCCGGACGCCCATACCCCTGCGGAGCAGCGGTTCAAAGGAAACGAGATCCGGCCGCTGGATGTTCGCGGCGACCTTGACCCTGAGCTTCTTTATCTTGTCCTCGAAGAAGAGCTGGCTTCCCCTGTCACTGATAAGCTTGACCCCGGCAGGCAGGGTGAATTCAAAATCCTCGAGATACTCAAGGTGAGTCCGCTTTTTGCTCTTCTCCACCGCGGCCCACGGCACGGCCTGCGGGCTCATTGCCAGCTGCGGATAGCGTTTGTAGAGATACCCATGGGCGGCGCCGAATCCCGCCAGCACCAGGGCGAGCATGACACCGACAGCAACCGCCGTGGTCCATCGTTTTTTCCGGATCTGCAGGCCGGGAAACCTTGTTGCCAGTTCCTTTTCGAGACGCCTGCGCTCGGAAGCATCGAGTGCCTCGACCAGAAAGGTCGTTCCCCTCCACCCCTGCTCCAGGAACACATCGAGCGAGCGGCCCCGTTCATTGATAAAGATGCCTTTGACCCGCCCGTAGGGGACCGGCCGCCGGCCCGGCCTCACGATGGCCCCATGCTCATCATCAAAGAAGAAGCGGTTCCCCCATGCCGTAAAGAGCGTGATCACCACGGCAACGGGCAGGACCGCGGAAAGGGAAAGCAAAAAGAAGCTCGCCCAGTTCCCGCCCATGAGGCCGAACGAAACCAGCAGGCCGAACAGCAGCAGGTACAGGAACGTATAGACGGACACCTGGAGGGTGCTTCCCTTGAACGGGAGGACATCGGTCCGATGGGGCATGGCGTTCTCCTTATGATCGTGAGATGGCCGGTGCTTCACGATGCCGGCACCGGTTGCAGCGGATGCTTTCTGTCGTATCGGGATGCATTTTGTTTCCCATGGCCAGTCGTGCCTGCTGACGTACGCAGGCTCCTGCCGAGCGAGGACGCCGCTCACGACGGCGACCGGACAGAGATACCGGCATCAGAACCGCGGCTCTCTCTGATTCGCAAGCAGCATGAACGTAACGTAAACCTCGTAGTTCCCCCGGTCGACCTGTCCGTTCAGAAATACCGCCGGCATGACAAAGGCCGCTATGGTCCTAAGCTTCTTCATGGCCGATGGAAACAACGACGATCAGGAACAGCATCTTTAATGATACCACAAAGAAAAGCGTGTTCTAAATACCGAAAAGCGGCACCAGGATAATGGCGGTCAAAAGGGCGCCGAGAAAAGAACCGGCAAGGTCCAGACCATACAGCCTGCCAGCATGCTTCCCTCCCCGGTAGTTCACTGCGGCGGCTTCACAGATCCTCCGCGCGAAAAAACGCCCTGAGCGATGACGCGATCGCGCCGTTGGCCGTCCGTATCCGCTTCCCCACGTTGCCGAACGACCCGGTAAACTCCCTGCGTACGGGTCCGTACACGGCGATTCGGCTGGTTAAGCGAAAACTTCTCGCCGTGCTTTGGGTATGCAGCGCTTCGCAAGCATTTCGGTCCTTGTCGGCGTCCCTCGGGGCTTCACCCCTACCTCCACCGTGAAGGC
>CAYILT010000224.1:0-5759 GCA_964364055.1 uncultured Nitrospiraceae bacterium
TTCCGGAAACTCCAGCAGTGCTGGCAGGCCCGGGAGTACGAGCCCATGAAGCCGCTCCTGATGCCCGACCTCTATGCCGACCATCTCGGCCAGATCCGCGGCATGGCGCGAAACCACGAGATCAACGTCATCTCCGGCCTGCGGGTCGGCGCGGTCGACCTGGTGAACGTCCGGTACACGCTCAAGGAGGCAGACCGGGAATTCACGGCGCTCATCACAGCCACGGCGACGGACTTCTATATCGATGATCGTACGAGCGAGAGGCTTCGGGGCGACCAGGGACCCGCGCAGTTCCAGGAGTTCTGGACCTTCCAGTTTTATAAAGATGCATGGCTCCTCAGGGAGATCGAGCAGACCGCCGAGTCCGACATCCTGAACGACGACAACTTCTTCGAGCAGTTCACCGACAAGGGCGTGGAGCAGGTCGCCGGCGCCGCGGCGAAGAAGGAGGGGCCGGAAGGCCCGTGGCTCGAAGGCGCGGTGATGACCAAGGAGCGCCGCGTCGAGCGGATGCTCAATTTCCTCGTAAAGACCGACAGCATCTGGGACCGCAAGAAGATGATGCTTACGGGCCGGCGCGTGTTCCTCAACCTGACCGGGGCGTGGGAGGCAGGCGACTCCGGTGCGGTCCCTGCCGCCGACCTGTTCCCGGAACTCGCACGGGACCTGCACGACGCCATCAAGAAGAACCGCGAAAAGGGCGTCACTCTCGAGTTCCGGAACCTTGCGGTACGGAAGGTGGAACTGGTGCTGGTCAAGAACTTCGCAGACAACACCCAGGACGAATATATGGCGCGCATCCGTGCCCACGCCCAGAAGATCATGAGTGTGTCGGGCAACGTTGTCCGGCAGGACGATGATGTGACGGCCTTCGAACAGTTCCTGACCTTCGGCAGGCTTGATGGCAGATGGAAACTGAAAGAGGTCGTGCTGCCGCATAAGGCCGAGGGCGTGGTCGAGCAGGAGAATGTGGACCAGGAAGCGACGAAGCAGCAGATCGAGTGGTACTATCAGCACAAACGAGTGGTGTGAAACAAGCTCGCATGCTGGCAAGCCTGGATGCTGTCGGAGGTCATTGTGACAAAGGTCTTGATCGACATCAAAGGGCAGGATTTCCGGAAGCCGGACCATGACATCTCACCGTTCTTCGTGAACCGCTGGTCGCCGCGGGCTATGTCCGGCGAAGAGATCGGCCGGGAAGAGCTTATGCGGCTTTTCGAGGCTGCGCGATGGGCCATGTCGTCCATGAACAACCAGCCCTGGCGGTTTCTCTACGCCCTCCGGAATACCTTGCATTGGGAGAAGTTCTTCGGGCTTTTGACCCCGGGCAATCAGGCCTGGTGCAAGAATGCCGCGGCGCTTATCGTTGTTGTATCCAAGAAGACCTTCGACCATAGCGGCAAACCGTCGCGGACACACTCCTACGATGCGGGCGCGGCATGGTACAGCTTCGCGCTCCAGGGCTCGATGATGGGATTAGTCATCCACGGGATGCAGGGCTTCGACTATGATAAGGCGGCATCGGAACTTGGTGTGAGCGACGAGTACCACGTCGAGGCCATGGCAGCTGTAGGACGGCCGGGGAACAAGGAAGACCTGCCGCCGGCCCTGCAGGAGCGGGAAGTCCCGTCTCTGCGCAAGAAGGTGGAGGAGATAGCGTTCGAGGGAGGGTTTGGGAAGTAGTGCCCGGTCTTGATTCGCCGAACACAGCAACACGCGTTTATAAAGCTCAATTCGTCTGTCAAATCCTCCTTGCAATTTCCCGCAATCTGTAATATCTTCAACGCCATAGCGGCTCCCTGAACATTTCCTTCCTGTCCCATCCGCGCTCTTTCCGGAGCCACCATCCCACAGCACCCGCAATAGCAAGGATACATATCGTCATGGCAAGACAGAAAAAGACCAACGACAAGAAAAAATCCGGCAGTGCAGCCCTTGGCTTTGAGGCTACCCTCTGGGCCATGGCGGACAAGCAGCGCGGCCACATGGACGCGGCGGAATACAAGCACGTGGTCCTCGGGCTCATTTTCCTGAAGTACATCTCCGATGCCTTTGAGGAAAAACATAAGGCGCTTGTGGAGGAAAAGAAAAAGGGCGCTGATCCCGAGGACAAGGACGAGTATCTTGCCGAGAATATTTTCTGGGTGCCGAAGGAGGCCCGCTGGACATACCTTCAGGCCAATGCCAAGCAGCCCAAAATCGGCACGATCATCGACGACGCCATGGTCGCCATCGAGCGGGACAACACCTCGCTCAAGGGTGTGCTTCCCAAGGACTTCAATCGTCCGGCGCTGGATAAACACCTTCTGGGCGGCCTCATCGACCTCATCGGCACCATAAACCTCCGACCCTCACCCCTTGCCCCTCTCCCAATGGGAGAGGGAACGGGAGAGGGCGCAAAGCGTGGGAGAGGGGCAGAGGGAGAGGGCGCGAAGCCTGGACATTACAGGGGCGGGTATGATTTTTCAGGACTGGTGCAACGCGCCCGAGAGATGAGGAAAGCGCAGACGCCAGCCGAGGAAATATTATGGGAACTCGTGAGGGATCGCAGGTTTCTCGATCTCAAATTCAGACGGCAGCATCAAATCGGCGACTACGTAGTTGATTTTTTCTGCAATGAGAAAAAACTGATAATCGAACTTGACGGCTCGGTGCATTCCAACCCTAAACGTCAAAAGACTGATCACAAGAGAGATGCTTACCTAAGATCGCAAGGCTTCACAGTCATGCGATTTAGCAATACGGCGATCCTGGAATCTCCCGAAATGGTCTTGCGTGATATTGCAGATGCCATTGCCCCTTCTCCCTCTGGGAGAGGGGAAGGGGGTGAGGGAAATATCCATCGTCGCTCAATGGATATTTTAGGCAGGGTTTACGAGTACTTTCTTTCCCAGTTCGCCAGCGCCGAAGGCAAGAAGGGCGGTCAGTTCTACACACCCCGGTGCGTGGTGCAGGTGCTGGTCGGTATGCTTGCGCCGTATAAAGGACGTGTCTTCGATCCTTGCTGCGGATCGGGCGGCATGTTCGTCCAGTCCGAGAAATTCGTCGAGGCCCACGGCGGCCGCGTGGGTGATATCAGCATATTCGGGCAGGAATCAAACCCTACCACATGGAAACTCGCCAAGATGAACCTCGCCATCCGCGGCATCGAGACGAACCTCGGTTCCGAGCACGCTGACAGCTTCCACGCCAACAAGCACAAAGACCTCAAGGCGGACTATATTCTCGCCAACCCGCCCTTCAACATGTCCGACTGGGGAGGCGACCGTTTGCGCGAAGACAGCAGGTGGAAATACGGTGTCCCGCCAGCAGGCAACGCAAACTACGCCTGGGTCCAGCACTTCATCCACCACTTGGCGCCGAACGGTATAGCAGGCTTCGTGCTTGCCAACGGCTCCATGTCCTCCAACACTTCTGGCGAGGGCGAGATCAGGAAGAATATCATCGAAGCGGACATCGTTGACTGCATGGTCGCCATGCCCGGCCAGCTTTTCTACTCAACGCAGATACCGGTGTGCTTATTCTTCCTCACGCGGAATAAGAAGAACGGCCGCTTCCGGGACCGGCGCGGCGAGACGCTCTTCATTGACGCGCGGAAGATGGGCTCGATGGTGGACCGTGTTCATCGTGAGCTGACTGATGAAGACATCGCAAAGATCGCCGGTACCTATCACGCATGGCGGGGAGACAAAAACGCGGGCGAGTACGTCGATGTGCCCGGTTTCTGTAAGGCAGCGGAAATCGACGATATCCGCAAGCACGGACACGTGCTCACGCCAGGTCGTTATGTGGGCGCGGAGGCTGTCGAGGATGATGCTGAGCCGTTCGAAGAGAAGATGGTGCGGCTGACCGCGACACTTCGCCAGCAGACCGGGGAAGCCGCGAAGCTGGACGCCGCCATTACCGTCAACCTGAAAGGGCTTGGGTATGAGTTCTGATCTGTTCGAAGCACGCCTGCGCCAGTTTCTCACTCGCCGCGAAGATGCCCGGCTGGAGTTCAAGGAAGCCGGCGCTGAACTGCCCGCCAACCTGTTCGAGACCATTTGCGCCATGCTCAACCGCGATGGCGGCGACATTCTGCTGGGCGTGAATGATGAGGGTCATATCGTTGGTGTAGAGCCCGGCCGGGTCGAAGCACTCAAAACCAATCTGGTCAATCTTAGCAACAACCATCAAAAGCTCGATCCGCCCTTCATCCTCTTTCCGTCCGTGCATGACTTGGGCGGCAAGATCATCCTGCACGTCTCGGTGCCCGCCAGCTCACAGGTGCACAAAAGCGCGGGCGTGGTGTTTGACCGCGCCAACGACGGCGATTTCCGCGTGACCCAGCCGCACCGCATTGCCGAGATCGCCAACCGCAAGCGGCTGACCTACACCGAGGACGCTATTTATCCCTATGTCCGGCTTGCGGATCTGCGCCTGGATCTGCTGCCCAAATGCCGCAACCTGATGCTCACCCGCGGACCAGACCATCCCTGGCGCGAGCTCCCTGACGAGCAGTTGCTGTTGAAGGCCGGCCTCTACCGGCAGGACCGCGAAACCGGCAGGGAAGGCTACACGCTGGCCGCGATCCTGCTGCTCGGCCCGGAGGAGATGATCCACAGCGTCCTGCCGCACTATAAGATCGACATGCTGCTGCGCCGGGTGCAGTTGGACCGTTACGACGACCGGGAAATCCTGTACGGCAACCTCATCGAAGCCTATCCGAAGATGATGGCCTTCATTGCCAAGCATCTCCCCGACCCTTTCCATCTGGAAGGTGATGCGCGCATCAGCCTGCGCGACAAGATTTTCCGCGAGGTCGTCGCCAACTTCCTCGTGCATCGCGAGTACACCAGCGCCCACTACGCCCGGCTGACCATCTACCGGGATCGGGTGGAAACCATCAACGCCAGCAGTGCCCGCGTGGCAGGGCCGATCACCCCCGACCTCGTCGTCCCTTATTCCAAAAATCCGACCATCGCCAAATTCTTCGCCCAACTGTCGTGGGTGGAGGAACTCGGCTCGGGCATGATGAACATCGGCAAGTACCTTCCCATCTATGCCTCCGGCGCCCAGCCGCAATACATCGACGGCGCGGTCTTTACCACCATCATTCCCTTGACCGGACTGTCCATGGGGGCCGAGTCGGGGGAAGTTACCGAACAAGTCGCAGGACAAGTCGCAGGACAAGTCGCGGTACAAGTCGCAGGGCAAGTCAGTCCCGAAATGAAACGCCTGCTCCTTGCTCTGACCCATGACATGACGCGCATGGAAGTCCAACAGAGCCTGAACTTGAAAGGCCGGGCCAATTTTGCAGAGCGTTATCTCAAACCTTCCCTGGAGGCAGGCCTGATCGAAATGACCCTGCCCGACAAACCCAACAGCCGCCTGCAGAAATACCGGCTGACGGCGGCGGGGAAAAAGATGCTTGAGCAGCCACCCAGGGAGAACAGCCATGCGGGATAAAGCTGGCGGCACGGCGGCGGACGACCACATCGTACTTGCCCGTCAGTTGCAGGCGGCGGAATTTGGAGATGACGACGATGAAACCTGATCCGCGCATCGCGATTGTGACCGCCTCATGCGATGTCGAAGAAACCGGCCAGCCCTTCGGTAAACGCTGGAGGCAACAGCGCATCACCCTGACGGCCGAACATCTCGAAGCCCTGCAAACCGGCAAGCTGCTGGCGCTGGATGTACAGGACGAATACGTGGTGTTTGTGGGGCTGGACAAGACGGAAGGCGGCGAGGGATGAAAAGAATGATGGTGCGGCAGC
>CAYILT010000225.1:0-5743 GCA_964364055.1 uncultured Nitrospiraceae bacterium
ATCAAGAACAACGGCAAGGTCACGATCTATACCATGGCCGAAGTAGAGAAGATATCGGGGTCCGAGGGAAACTTCGAGGTGACCATCAAGACGCAGCCCCGGTTCGTGAACGAAAAGTGCACGGGCTGCAACAAGTGCGCCGAGGCCTGCCCGGAGGAGCGCTCCAACGACTTCGACTTCGGGATGAGCAAGACCAGGGCGGCCTACCTTCCCCACAATCAGGCATTCCCGCTGCAGTACGTCATTGACGGCAAGGCGTGCAAGGGTTCTTCCTGCGCCAAGTGCGTTGCTGCATGCAAGTACGATGCGATCCACCTCGACATGAAGCCGGAGACGGTGAATGTGAAGGCCGGGGCGGTGGTCATGGCGACCGGCTGGGACCCCTACGACGCGACCAAGATGGATAACCTCGGATTCGGCACGGTCCAGAACGTGATCACCAACATGATGATGGAGCGCCTCGCCGCGCCGAACGGCCCGACGGCGGGCAAGATCGTGCGGCCCTCCGACGGCAAAGAGGTCAAGAACGTCGCCTTTGTGCAGTGCGCCGGTTCGCGCGACGAGAACCACCTGGCCCATTGCTCTTATATTTGCTGTCTGGCATCGCTGAAGCAGGCATCCTATGTCAGGGAGCTCTATCCCGATGCCAAGGTAAAGATCTTCTATATCGATATCCGGACCCCCGGACTCTATGAGAACCGGTTCTACACCAAGATCAAGGAAGACCAGAATGTGTCCTTCCTCAAGGGCAAGGTCGCCAGGGTCGAGCAGGCAGCAAACGGCGACGTGAAGGTCACCGCCGAGGACATTCACGGCAACAGCAAGATCACCGAGACCTTCGACATGGTCGTGCTTGCCACCGGCATGCAGCCCACCGCAGCATCGCTGAAGAAGGCCGGCGTTGCAATGACCGACGACGGGTTCGTGGACCAGGCAGCGCTCCCGAAGGGCATCTACGCGACCGGGACGCTCAAGACGCCCGTTGATGTGGCGCGGTCGGCGCAGGATGCAACGGGTGTGGTCATGAAGAGCATCCAGAGCTTGAGGAGGAAATAAGGATGGAGAAGAAATACTGCGTATATATCTGCAAAGGATGCGGCATCAAGGAGGCGCTGGACGTTGACAAGCTCTCCGGCGCGGCCAAGAAGGTGCAGAATTTCAAGACCCACGATGTCCTGTGCAGCCCTGAAGGCGTCCAGCTGATCAAGGACGACATGGCGAAGGACGGCGTCAATACGATCATCATCGCCGCCTGTTCGCCCCGCGCAAAGGCCGCTGAGTTCACGTTCCCCGGCGCGCTGGTGGAGCGGGTCAACATCCGCGAGTTCGTTGCCTGGACCATGGAGCCGAACACGGAAGGAACGAACGATGCCGCCTACGACTATCTCACCATGGGCATCGTCAGGACCCAGAAGTCGGAACTGCCGGAACCGAACATCCTTCCGGACCTGACCAGCACGATCCTGGTCATCGGCGGCGGTATCGCCGGCATGACCGCGGCGCTCTCCGCCGCGGGCGCCGGCCACCAGGTGGTGCTTGTCGAGAAGGACGCCCAGCTCGGCGGTTTCGTGAACAAGCTCTACAAGAAGATCCCGACGGGGTCCTATATCAACAAGCCGCTCATTGTGGACACCGACATCAACAAGACCATCGCTGAGGTCGAGAGCAACGCGAACATCAAGGTTTACAAGTCCACGACGGTGTCCAAGACCGATGGTCAGCCGGGGTTGTATACCGTAACGCTGTCGAACGGCGAGACCGTGAAGATCGGCGCCATTGTCATGGCCTCGGGCTGGAAGCCCTACGATGCGAACAAGCTCGACTACCTCGGCTACGGCAAGATGAAGAACGTGGTCACGAATTTCGAGCTGGAGGAGATCGCAAAGAAGAATGGCGGCAAGCTGCTCCGTCCTTCCGACGGCAAGCCGGCGCTGAAGGTCGCCTTTATCCAGTGCGCCGGGCAGCGCGATCCGAACCATCTCCCCTACTGCTCGTCCATGTGCTGCGCCACGTCGCTCAAGCAATCGCAGTACGTGCGGCAGAACGAAGACGCCTTAGCCATGATCTTCTACAAGGACATCCGGACGCCGGGCAGGACCGAGCTCTATTACAAAGAGGCCCAGAACAACCCGGGCGTCATGCTCTCCAAAGCCGATGTGACCGGCGTTTCCGATGCCGGCAACGGCAACATGTTCGTTGAGATGGAGAACACCCTTTTTGGGACCAAGACCGGCGAAAAAGTGAAGGTGGAGGCCGATCTCGTGGTCCTTGCCACCGGCATGGTGCCGACCTCGCGTGCCCCGCAGGAATACGCCGATGGCCTGACCAAGGCTGCGGGCCTCGGCGATGAGGCAAAAAAGAACTATCTCGAACAGACTCCCAAGCCGGATTATATCCTGAACCTCGGTTACCGCCAGGGTCCCGAGCTCCCGACCCTGGAAGGGGCGTCAGGGTTTGCCGATTCGAACTTCATCTGCTTCCAGTATGAGACGCGCAGGACCGGCATCTACGCCGCAGGCAGCGTGCACCAGCCCATGAACATGGCCGAAGCACAGGAAGATGCGGCCGGAGCGGCGTTCAAGGCCATCCAGACCATCGACCATGTGTCCCGCGGCGTGGCGGTCCATCCCCGCGCCTGGGACACGACCTATCCCGACCCGCTGCTGATCAAGTGCACGGCCTGCAAACGGTGCACGGAAGAATGTCCCTTCGGCGCCATCGAAGAGGACGAGAAGGGCATCCCCAACTACAATATCAACCGCTGCCGCCGCTGCGGCACCTGCATGGGCGCCTGCCCCGAGCGCATCGTGTCCTTCAAAGACTACAGTGTGGACATTGTCGGCTCCATGCTCAAGGCCATCGATGTGCCCGATGACGAAGATGTATTCAGGATAGCCTGCCTGGTGTGCGAGAACGACTCCTATCCGGCTCTCGACACGGCGGCGATCGCCGGGAAGAAGATCGATCCGAGCGTTCGCTTCATTTCCATGCGCTGCCTGGGCGGCATGAACCTCGTCTGGGTCGCTGACGCGCTCTCCAAGGGCATCGACGGCATGCTGCTCCTGGGCTGCAAGTACGGCGAGAACTATCAGTGCCACTTCGTCAAGGGCAGCGAACTCGCAAATACCCGCTTCAGCAAGGTCAGCGAGACCCTGAACCGGCTTCAGCTCGAATCCGGCCGTGTTGAGCTGATGCAGGTCGCCATCAATGAATACGACAAGCTGCCTGAGATGATCAACGAATTCGTCGAGAAGGTGAAGGTGTTCGGACCGAATCCGTTCAAAAGCCTGTAAAACGATTGCGGATTGCGGAATGCGGATTGCGGAATAAAAACCGATCCGAACCGAATCTATGGAGGATATTTATGTCGGAAGCAACCATCATCAAACCTGACCTGCAATTTGTGAACGAGATCATCAAGGGCGGCGGCGAGTCCCTCAAGAAGTGCTACCAGTGCGCCACCTGCTCGGTGGTGTGCAACGTGACTCCCGAGGGGAACCCCTTCCCGCGGAAGGAGATGGTCCTGGCGCAGTGGGGCCAGAAGGACAAGCTCATCACCAGCGCCGATGTCTGGCTCTGCCACCAGTGCAGCGACTGCACGGCCTACTGTCCGCGCGGCGCCAAGCCGGGCGAGGTGCTGAACGCCATTCGGAAGCAGAGCATCAAGCATGTGGCCATGGTGCCGCTCTTCGCGCGTATCGCACAGGACCCCAGGCTCATCTGGCTTCTTTTCGCCATCCCCATGGCGCTGTTCGCCATTGTCGCGGCGATCCTCGGGAACACGGACATCGCAGCGGTGCGGGCAAAAAGCGCGGTCATGGCGTACCATAATTTTATGCCCGTACCGGCCATCGACATCATCTTCATCCTGACCGCCCTGTTCGCGGCGGCCTCCGCTTTCGTCGGGATCAAACGGCTCTGGAGCGGCATGAAGGCGCAGGCCGGCGAGATGCGGTCCGGCGGGAATATCGTCTCCGATGTCATCTCGTCCGTCACCCAGATCATGACTCACACGAAGTTCGCCGACTGCAATGTGAACCGGCTCCGGCAGTGGGGCCACCTCCTGCTGTTCTACAGTTTCGCGGGGCTCGCCGTGGTGACCACCTGGGCGATCGTGTATCTCTACGGTCATGAGTTGCTTCATATTCAGGCCTTCGGACGGTTCAACTTCGGAGAGGCGCCCTATCCGATCACCGATCCCATGAAGATGCTTGCGCTGGCAAGCTCGGTTGCATTTGCCCTGGGCATCACGATCATCCTGCTGAACCGTCTCGCCAAGGCGGGGAAGGCCGGCATGGGTTCCTACTTCGACTGGATCTTCCTTGCGATCGTGATCGGCGTCGGCGCCACCGGGATGCTCTCCTGGGGTATGCGGCTCCTGGATATGACCTCCGGCTATTATGTGTACTACTTCCACCTGGTGTTCGTGTGGTCGCTGTTCGCCTACGCCCCCTATTCCAAGTTCGCCCACCTGTTCTACCGTACGACGGCCATGGTGTTCGCGAAGCACAGCGGCAGGGAGCTCAAGAAGTAGTCCATGAACAAGGCAACGTCGCGCGGTTACGAGTCCCGTATCGTGAGGCGTCTTACGGTAGCGAGAAAAAGTACAACGAACGACGTTACCGCCTGACGAAACGGGCATCGTGACCGTCACCCTGACGTTGACGGAGTTGACTCGACTGAAGAGGTTAGTAATGAAGGTCAAGGAATTATTAGGGATCAAGGGGATCGAATGCTTCAGCATCATGAGCGATCAGACGCTTTTTGACGCGTCGAAGCAGATGGCGGAGTGCCGCATCGGCGCGCTCCTCGTGATGGAGAAGGGCAAGCTCGCCGGGATCCTCACCGAGCGCGATATCGTGCGGGCCGTCGCGAACGGCCGGAACTGCACAGAGGTGATTATCAAAGAGGTCATGACCACGAACCTCATCGTGTCCAAGTCCGGAGAGGACCTCGATTACGTCATGGCGGTCATGATCCAGAACAACATCCGTCACCTGCCGGTGGTGGAGGAAAGCGGTCTCGTCGGCATGCTCTCCATGCGGGATGTCGTGAGGGTGCTGGTAAAGAACCTCAAGGCCGAGAACCAGTATCTGAAGGACTTCATCGGCGGTTTCGACGCATAGAGAACACACACGTATGCCGGGCGCTGCCCGGAAGATGCCATGAGCGGGGAGGGATGCCGGGAAAAGCTAAGAGGGTTTCAGGCGTTACCGATTCACCAGTGATAATTATAATACGTTGTCAGGCATTTTCATGTGAATAGGCATTTTTTTCAGCTTTAAAAAAACTGATGCAAAAGGAGGAGATTATCAATGAGTAACACGATTCTTTTTGCCCTGGTATGCGGCATTGCCGGCGTTATTTACGGCATTGTGACCGCGATCTGGGTGAACAAACAGGATGCAGGCAATGCCAAGATGCAGGAAATTTCCAATGCAGTGAAGGAAGGCGCTAATGCGTTCCTGGCGCGCGAGTACAAGACAGTAGCAATTGTTGCGGCAATACTGGTGGCAATCCTTTACTTCGTTCCCGCACTCGGGATGTGGGCAGCCATCGGATTTATCATCGGTACGGTCGGTTCCGCCCTCGCCGGCTTCATCGGCATGTGGGTGTCGCTTCGCGCAAACGTGCGTACTGCCGCGGCGGCAAGCAAAGGCCTCCAGGCCGCGCTCAGCCTCGCATTCAAGGGCGGCTCCGTGACCGGTATCATGGTCGTGGGCCTCGGTATCATCGGCCTTGC
>CAYILT010000226.1:0-5723 GCA_964364055.1 uncultured Nitrospiraceae bacterium
CGAGACGTATGTTGAGTTTCTTCACTGCTTTTCCAGCAATCTGTTCGTACTTTATCGCCCTTGTTTCAGCGGAAGCAACTGAACGCTTGCCGGGACCGATGAGTTCAGGCGCGATGATCGGCTTATTCGGGGGGAGGATCGGGGCGTCTGGATCAAGTGTCGGCAATTCTCTTGGCGTTCTCTGATTCGGCACCACGGGATTCATTTCCTTCGGCTGCCTACCGCCAAGTCCAGGCACTCTAAGCCCCGCGTGTTCTTTTGCGAACTTGCGCTGGGCAATGGCCTCGTCGATCTTTTTCAGGATTTTTTGCTCCCTCCCGCGGAGCCTGAGCACGAAGTTGTTATCCAACTCCGCAGTAGCCTGGTCCGTGGGATCGGGGAAGCTCTGCTTCTCGGCGCCCAGTTTGGTGTTGATCGTGTGTTCGGCTTCAGACAAGAGCTCGTCCCTCTGAACCATGAGCTTTTTTCGGATGACAATGACCTTATTGTTCATGCTGACGACCTCTGCTCCTTCACGATAATGAAAAGGCGAACGGAATAATCGACCCGTTCGCATGCGAGTGGCAAGTGGTATACTATAACAAAAAAGTCCCCGTGAGTCAATTAAGAAAAGCAATCAGGCCCAGCCTTGATTTGACAAAGCGGTGTTACAGGGAGTACTATTAACACCATGTTGACCGAGAAACAGAAGTTTGGAAAGATTATCAGCCTCGGTATCGAGATCACCCAGGTGAAGGACCTTGACGTGCTCCTGGAGCGCATCCTGAAAGAGGCGAGGCTCCTGGTAAATGCCGATGCAGGGTCCATCTACGTTAAAGAAGACGACAAGCTCAAGTTCAGCTACAGCCAGAACGACACGCTGCAGCTGCGCCAGCCCGGCAGGAAGCTGATCTATTCCACCTTCAAGATGCCCATCAACAACCAGTCCATCGCGGGCTATGTGGCGAACACCGGAGACCTGCTGAACCTGCAAGACGCCTACAAGCTTCCTTCGATCCACCCCTTCTCATTCAACCGCAAGTACGACGACCTTTCGGGGTATCGTACCCAATCCATGCTCACGTTCCCTTTGAAGACCAACCGCGGTGACACGATCGGCGTGCTGCAGCTGATCAATGCGAAGAACGCCAGGGGAAAGGCGGTCGCTTTTTCGAAAAAGGACGAGCCCCTGATATTGCACTTCGCCAACATGGCCGCCGTTGCCATCGAGCGCGCCCAGATGACCCGCTCCATGATCCTCCGGACCATCAAAATGGCGGAGCTGCGGGACCCCAAGGAGACCGGCGCCCATGTGAACCGCGTGGCGGCCTATACCGTGGCCATCTACGAGCACTGGGCCGCGAAGCGCGGCGTCCCCCACGAGGTCCTCGAAAAGAACCGCGACATCCTGCGCATGGCGGCCATGCTCCACGACGTGGGCAAGGTGGCCATCGCGGACGCAATTCTCAAAAAGCCCGCGCGTCTTGACGATGCGGAGCGGGAGATCATGAAGCAGCACACCTACATGGGCGCCCGGCTCTTTACCGAGCAGTATTCCGAGTTTGATGACGCGTCGTCCGTCGTGGCGCTGAACCACCACGAGAAGTGGGACGGCACCGGCTATCCGGGCCATATCAACCCCTTCGATGCAAAGGTGCTCCCCGGCTACGAGAACAGCGACGGCTCGCCCCGTCCCAAAAAAGGGGAGGAGATCCCCGTGTTCGGCAGGCTCGTTGCACTGGCCGATGTGTACGACGCGCTGAGCTCCAAGCGGGCCTACAAGGAGCGGTGGGAAGAAGGGCTGGTCCTGGAAGAGCTCAAGGTCAGCTCCGGCACCCACTTCGATCCGGAAATGGTCGAGACCTTTTTTGCCTGCATTGATACGATCCGAAATATTGCCGAACGGTATCCTGACCATTAAGCACCGGTGCACGACGCCTTACCCCGGAAACAAGCTCTCCCGCGATCAATGATACAGCCCCGCTTTATATTTTCATGACCAGGAACAGCAAGAACAAAAAGCATGAGCAGGGGACCGGCGCCTTTCAGAATACTCCGTTCAAGGCACTGAAAGGCGTTACGCCGAAAGCACCCTCTCCTCCAACCACGGCACCGAAGGCTTCTTCGCGCGAAGATCACGAGGGCGACGACGAGCTTTTTCTGCGCTCGGTGAGCGGCACAATGCGGATCGATACTGAGGGCGGGCAGGAGCCGGGGCCGCCATCTCCGGGGACCATGAGACAGCAGCCGGGTGATGAGGAAAACAACCGGGAGCTCTTTCTGCAGGCCATGGGTGCGCTCAATACCACGACGTTCCGCGCCGAGGCGCCGGAGCCGGAAGATGCGGGGCCCTCCCGGTCGCCTTCAAGCCGGATGCGCCAGCTCAAGCGGGGGACCATTCACATCGGCGAGGAACTCGATCTGCACGGGTTCCTGAAGGATGAAGCGCTCAAGCGGCTCGAGCACTTTATCACGAGCGCGTATGCCCGGGGATTGCATGCGGTCCTCGTAATCACGGGAAAGGGGATCAATTCGCCCGAAGGACCGGTCCTCCCCGGAGCGGCGGCCGCATGGCTCCGGGAGCAGGGGAAGGGCATGGTCGCCGAGTTCCTACCCGCCCCCCGCGACAAAGGCGGCAGTGGCGCGATCGTGGCCTTCCTGCGAAAGCGAGAAGGGAAATAATCGAAAAATCCCGCGAATACCCATGGACAGCGGGCGCAAGAAGCAGTACTATGTGATTGTTTATAACGAGCAAAGCAATGACAGGCATGACAACACCATCGGCCTTCCAGCCGATAAAAAACAGATTCGGCATTCTCTACCTACTTTCCCTGGTATTCCTGCTCCAGTCCTTGGCCGTACGGATAGTCCTGTACGTCAAGGCGTTGCCTGGCATGACGCTCGACCCGCTCGTTCTGCTCAAAATGCTGAGCGTCGGCTTTTTGTACGACTGCATCACGTTCACCTACTGCGCGATCCCCTTCACCCTGTTTCTGGTGCTTATACCCGAGAGGGCATATCAGCACCGCTCCTTCCGGTTTGTCATGCACGGGGTTTTTTTCACCATCCTGTTCATTCTCCTGTTCGATGCTGTGGCCGAATATCTCTTTTTCGACGAGTTCGAGACGCGCTTTAATTTCATCGCCATCGACTACCTGGTCTATACCCGGGAGGTCGTGGGCAATATCCGGGAATCCTATCCCTTGAATAAGATACTTCTCGGCATCGGTACGGCCGCTGCCGCGCTCCATCTCCTCCTCAGGACGCGGATCGACCGGGCTGTTGCTCCCGCTCCGGGCACTTTCGTAATGCGTTTGCGGCAGGGATTCGTCTTTGCCGTGCTGCCGCTCTTTGCGCTGCTGTTCGTTGACCAGTCGTGGACGAACATCTCCCGGAACAGCTATGCCAATGAACTTGCCGGGAACGGTATTTACGACCTGTTCGCCGCCTTTCGGAACAACGAGCTCGATTTCCACAAGCTCTACCCCACCATGGACGAAGATGAGGCGCTTCATCACCTTCGAGCTCTTCTGTCAGAAAAGAACGGACCGGCCGCCGGCAGCGATCCGCGGGACATCACGCGAATGGTCGTCAACGCCGGCCCTGAAAAAAAACTGAACGTCATCGTTATCATCGAAGAAAGCCTCAGCGCCGAATACCTGGGATCGTTCGGGAGCAGCGCGGGGGTCACCCCGAACCTCGACAGGCTTGCGAAAGAGTCTCTCTTCTTTACCCATGTGTTCGCCACGGGCACGAGGACCGTGCGCGGCCTCGAGGCCATCACGCTGTCCATGCCGCCGCTGCCCGGGACTTCCCTGGTCAAGCGGCCCAGGAACGAGGATTTTTTTTCCTGGGGGACGCTCATGCGGTCCAAGGGGTACGACACACGATTCCTCTATGGCGGTTACGGGTATTTCGACAACATGAACTATTTTTTCGGTCATAACGGTTTTGCCGTCACCGACCGGAGCGACCTTGCCAAGGACGAGATCACCTTTGCCAACGTCTGGGGGGTATGCGACGAGGACCTGTTCCGGCGCGTTATCCGGGAAGGGTCACGGTCCCATGCTGGAGGGAAGCCATTTTTCTTTGAGGTGATGACCACCTCGAACCACCGGCCCTACACCTACCCCGAAGGCAAGATCGATATCCCTTCGGGCACGGGCCGCGGAGGCGGGGTAAAATACGCCGATTACGCCATTGGACGGTTCATCGACGAGGTGAAACGGCAGCCCTGGTTCAAGGATACGGTCATCGTCATTGTGGCGGACCACTGCGCGGCCAGCGGAGGCAAGGTTGACCTGCCGGTCAAGCGGTATGAGATCCCCCTGCTCGTCTACGCGCCCGCCAACGTCAGGCCCGGGAAGGTCGACCGGATGATGAGCCAGATCGACATCGCGCCCACGGTCCTGGGCCTCCTGAACATGAGCTACCGATCCCAGTTCTTCGGCAGGGACGTTTTGAAGTCCGGCTCCGCCCCGGAGCGTGCATTTATCTCGACCTATCAAAAGCTGGGATATCTGACGGGCGACCGGCTTCTGGTCATGGGACCGAAAAGACGCCTCGACTCGTATGTCGTCACCCGGGCGGACGGGAGCGCGAGCGAGATCAAGCCCCGCGAGGAGGACGTTGCCGATATGTTGAGCTATTTCCAGGGGGCGAGCAGTATCTATAAGAACAGGTTGAACAGGCGATAGTAATGGGCGATCATCTTCCTGAACCGCATCTCACCGGCGAGGCAGACCTCGCCTTCCCTCCGCAGCATGTCTCCTGTTGACAATTCATCCCGGCCGCTTTAAAATCATGCTTCATGTTCATCATCGCCATTCGACGGAAGGACGCCTTGTCCATGGAAAAGACCTTTGCCATCATCAAACCCGATGCCTGCAGCAGGAACATTGCGGGAAAGATCCTGGCGAAGATCGAGGAAAAGGGTTTTCGCGTCATCGCCATGAAGAAGATAGGGATGACCGGGAAGCAGGCCGAAGGGTTCTACGCGGTGCACCGGGGAAAGCCGTTCTTCGACAGCCTTGCGGACTTCATGTCGTCCGGCCCCTGCATCGTGATGGTGCTGGAGAAAGAGAACGCCATTACGGCATGGCGCACGCTCATGGGCGCAACCAACCCGGCCAATGCCGATCCGGGGACGATCAGGAAAGAATTCTCGCTGAGCATGGAAGCGAACTCCGTCCACGGGTCGGACGCGCCGGAGACCGCGGAATACGAGATCAAGTATTTCTTCAGCGCCCTGGAGTTCACTGTCTGAGCTGCCGGACGGAGCACGCAGAACACAGGTCCTGCACCTGGTGCGCAGACATTGTTCAGCACAGGATGTTCGATCGAAGCGTTTTTCGCTTTGTCATTTGCAACGAGCCAGCATTCCCAAGGAGACGGCACCGTGACCATTACCGTAAAGAACCCCATCGTTGAGATGGACGGCGATGAAATGACCAGGATCATCTGGAAGATGATCAAGGACAAACTTATCCTGCCCCACCTCACGATCGACCTCAAGTACTTCGACCTCGGCATGAAGCACCGCGACGACACGGACGATACGGTCACGATCGAAGCGACCGAGGCCATCAAGCAGTATGGCGTGGGGGTCAAGTGCGCCACGATCACGCCGAACGCGGCGCGGGTGAAGGAGTACAACCTCAAGAAGCAGTGGCCGAGCCCCAATGCCACGATCCGCTCGATCCTCGACGGCACGGTCTTTCGCAAGCCCATCATCGTGAAGAATG
>CAYILT010000227.1:0-5709 GCA_964364055.1 uncultured Nitrospiraceae bacterium
CTTTACAACGAGATTGCCGCGCTCCCTTCGGTCGCTCGCAAAGACAACGTAACAATACTTTATACATTTGTATTGGTTGATAGTAACCGGTTTTTTCGCGTCCGTCAACCGAGATGACGAGAGGAGTGCAGCCTCTGGAGCGATGAAACGACGGGAAAACAGGGGAGGGGATAATAAAGTGAATAAAGAGGTAATACCACGCCGCCGGAGGGCCGGCGGCGTGGATAACGAACGGATTTAACTGACCTTCTTGACCTTGCCGGAACGGATACAGCGTGTGCAGACGTGCATCCGAATGTGACCACCGCTCGGGTTCAGTGCCTTGATGCTCTGAAGGTTAGGCTTGGATACTTTCTTGGTCTTATTGTTCGCATGGCTCACCTTGTTGCCGCTGAGCGGACCTTTACCGCAAATTTGACACTTACCTGCCACGGGGATGTCCTCCTGAACCTGAAAATGATTGCTTAAAAAGCAGGCGTATGCTACCATAAGCCTGCGTAGCTTGCAAGGAATACTTTCAACAAAAAATAAAGAAATTCATGAGTCCTGACGATCTCAAGACCATCCTGGAGAGGTTGAAAAAACCGCTTAGTTTCGCCTCCCGCGATGATTTTGCCCACCTGAAAAGCCTTGCCGACCTGGAACCTTTCGTCCACGCACAAGTTGAGGAACTAAGGCGCCTGTCGAACGATAGGGGCGGAATAACCGAACTGGAAGGTCTTTTTTCCGGGTTTGACGGTCTTGCGGCTGACCGGAAACGAGCTCATATCCAGAGGGCCGTTGAGATCATTGATCGGTTCGGGCAGGAAGGGGAAGGAATGACCTGTTCGCCTGACAAGATCCCGGACCCTGTCAGAAGACCGTCATCTGAATCGTCCAGTGTGCGTCTTGAGACCCCGGTACAGTACTGCAAGGGCATCGGCCCCAGGAGGGCGGAGCTGCTGGGGAAACTGGGCATTGCAACGGTTGAGGACGCTCTGTTCACCCTGCCCTGGAGATACGAAGACCGGGGAAACCTGAAAAAGATCTCCAGCCTTGCCTACGGCGCCTATGAGACGGTGAGCGGCGAGGTCGTCTCTGCCGAAGTCGTCCAGACCAGACGGCAGCGGGTGAAGGTCTTTGAACTGGTCATTACCGACAAGACCGGGATCCTGGTGGGCTCGTGGTTCAACCAGCCGTTCATGCAAAAGACATTCCGGGCGGGCCAGCAGGTGGTCCTTTCCGGCGTCATCAAGAGCAACCCCTACAAGGGCGGCCGGCCGCAGATGGACAACCCTGACTACGAGATCCTCGATGACGATGATCCTGAAAGCCTTTTGATCCATACCGGCAGGACCGTGCCTATTTACCGTGCCACGGCAGGCCTATCGGTCCGGGCCATCCGCAGCTTCATGAAGGCCATCATCGATTCCTGCGCGGGCTCAATCGCGGAAGCTCTTCCCGAATATCTGGTCCGCAAATACTCGCTCATGCCCGCGCGGGAGGCTGTGTCCGAGGCCCATTTCCCGGCGCGGGAGCAGAACATCGATGTCCTGAACCGCGGCATGAGCGCCGCCCACCGCCGGCTCAGCTTTGAGGAGCTTTTCGTCCTCGAACTGGGTCTGTCGCTCAGGAAGAGGAGCGTGACCACGGAGAAAAAGGGGATAAGCTTCCGGCAGCCCGTAAAGTTCGAAGCGGAGCTGAGGAAACAGCTCCCCTTCAGACTGACCGCCGCCCAGGAGCGTGTCATCGCGGAGATCACGAAGGACATGGCCGCGGAGCATCCCATGAACCGTCTGGTCCAGGGCGATGTAGGGTGCGGCAAGACCGTCGTAGCCCTCATGGCGGCCCTTGTGGCCGTGGAGAACGGATACCAGGCCTGTCTCATGGCGCCCACGGAGATCCTTGCCGAGCAGCACTTCCGGAACATCGTGACCCTTGCCGGACCTCTTGGTATTACCGTTGTGCTCCTGACCGGAAGCCTCAAGAAGAAGGCAAAGGGGTCGGTCCTCGCCGGTATCTCCTCCGGCGCCTCGCAGATCGTGATCGGGACCCACGCCCTGATCGAAGAAGGGGTGCTGTTCAACAGGCTCGGGCTGGCGATCATCGACGAACAGCACCGGTTCGGGGTGATGCAGCGCTCCACGCTCAAGGCCAAGGGTTATGAGCCCGACGTGCTGATCATGACAGCCACGCCCATCCCGCGCACCCTTGCTCTCACCGTGTACGGCGACCTCGATGTCTCGGTGATCGACGAGATGCCGCCCGGCAGGAACCAGATCATCACCCGGCTCTATTTCGAAAGCCGTAGGCGTGAGGCATATCAGCTCATGGAGGGAGAGCTCGGAAAGGGACGGCAGGTCTATGTGGTCTATCCCCTGGTAAAGGAATCGGAGAAGAGCGACCTCAAGGCCGCGACCGAGATGGCTGTCCATATGCAGCAGGACATTTTCCCCGGCTGGAAGATCGGCCTTGTGCATGGAAGGATGAAGGGGGACGAGAAAGAGGCCGTCATGGCGGATTTCAAATCCGGCTCGGTCAATATCCTGGTCTCCACCACGGTCATCGAGGTCGGCGTGGACGTGCCGAACGCATCGGTCATGATCATCGAACACCCGGAACGCTTCGGTCTCGCCCAGCTCCACCAGCTCCGGGGCAGGGTGGGGAGAGGGGTCCACCAGTCCTACTGTGTCCTGATGGGCCCCCGGATGTTCACCGACGAGACCCGTGACCGCCTGAACACCTTTGTCCGGACGAATGACGGATTCAGGATCGCCGAAGAAGACCTGCGCCTCCGGGGACCGGGTGAGTTCTTCGGCACGCGGCAGTCAGGCCTGCCGGACCTCAGGGCGGCGAACATCATTCGCGATGCCGATCTCCTCGAAAAGGCGAGAACAGAGGCGTTCGATCTGATCTCGCGGGACCCCGGACTTGCCGCCTATCCCGAGCTGCGGGAGTTGGTCCGGAGAAAATGGCAGGGTAAGCTCGGCCTGGTAACGGTAAGTTGATATTTGAAAGGTATTCTGATAGAGTAAGAATAATATTGTTAACATCTCTTGCCACCGAGAACACAGAGGTCACAGAGTAAGATTGGCAGAATCAGTTTTTCCTATTTTCTCGGTGTCCTCTGAGTTCTCTGTGGCTAAACATTAAAGGTATTTGATGTATTTAAGAGGTAGAAACAATGACCGTCTGGGAAAAAACGCTGATCAATCTCCAGAAAGGCCACGGCAAACTGATGTCCTTTGCCGCCAACGCCTCCGACCGCATAAAGGCTGAGATCACCATTATCCGGCTCAGGATGCAGATCGATGCGTTACGGGACACGATCGGCGATCACCACCGGTCTATCGGCAGGAAGCTCCTCGAAATGAAGGACAACGATGCGCTCCCCACGTCCTTCGATATTTTTTTCTCGAGCAGTGAGATAACCGCGCACCGGGAAAAGATCGATCTTGCCCAAAAGGACCTGGAGATACTCCTCGATGACCTTCGGCATGAATCTGACGCGCTGAAGACGGTGTCGGTCCCTGATGAGGAGAAGTCTGCATGATTTTCGGTATCGTCCTTCTTTT
Organism: uncultured Nitrospiraceae bacterium; assembly: GCA_964364055.1. GTDB lineage: Bacteria > Nitrospirota > UBA9217 > UBA9217 > UBA9217 > JAAXXJ01. The sequence goes on from CAYILT010000227.1 coordinate 3,555, forward strand.
TGGTCTCATTGTCGGGAGCTTTCTCAACGTTTGCATAGCGCGGATCCCTCTCGAAACGTCCATCATCAGTCCTCCTTCCCATTGTCCGCGCTGCAAGACCCCGATCCGCTGGTACGACAACATTCCCCTGGTCAGCTTTGCCGTCCTCCGGGGCAGGTGCCGGACGTGCGGACAGCGCATATCCTGGCGCTATCCCCTGGTGGAGCAGCTGAACGGGCTGCTCTATATCTGGGCGATCTCCGAGTTCGGCTTCACCGGTGAGGCGGTCCTGGTGATGGCGCTTTGCTCATCCCTCGTGGTCATCTCGTTCATTGACTATGACCATCAGATCATTCCTGATGTGATAACGTTTCCCGGCATGGTGACAGGGCTTGCGGTGGCTCCGTTCTTCATGACCACCCTTGCAGGACCGCTGTCATTCGGGCTGGGCAACGTTCTCCCCCCTCTGGGGCAGAACGGTACGTCGTTCCTGAACGCTTTCATCGGGCTTGTGTTGGGTGGCGCGCCGCTCTATGTCATCGGGTTGCTCTGGGAGAAGCTCCGGAAGGTCGAGGCCATGGGCGGCGGTGATGTTAAATACATGGCCATGGTAGGCAGTTTCCTGGGGTGGAAAGGGGCATTTCTGACCATCATGCTCGGTGCGATGGCAGGATCTCTGGTGGGAGTTGCTCTCATCCTGCTCAAGAAACACCAGGCTGACAAGGTTATCCCCTTTGGACCGTTCCTGGCATTCGGTACGCTCCTCACCCTGTTCAGGGGGCCCGAGATCATTGCGTGGTATCTTGGTTTTATCCGCTTATGACCGAAAAAGTACTCCCCATAGTGATACCCGGTGTCCTGGTGCTGGCGATAGGATCGCTTATCATCTGGGGCATGATGAGGCGATATCGCCGTGACTTGGGACTTAAGCAGGAAGAACAGGAAAGGACCCAGAACGTCAGCTTCATCATCGGAGCCTTCCAGGACGTTACCCGCCAGCTCAAGGAAAAGGAAAAGGAGCTCGAACGCCTCCGGTCCCTTGCGGAACAGCGTGCGGAGAACGTCGAGAGCTATACGGAGAACATCCTCCAGTGCGTCACGAGCGGGGTCATCACCTTTGACGGGAACGGTCTTTCCACCACGATGAACCGGGCCGCCGAGGAGATCCTGGGTCTGGAGCGGCTGAAGGCGCTGGGCAGGCCCTGCGGGGAGATCTTCGGCGAAGGCGATACCTGCAGGCTTGTCCAGGATACGCTGCAGAAGCGAATACCTTCACGAAGGATGGAAACCGAACTCGTGCGGCAGAATGATCGTATGTGGCTCGGATTTAACACCGCGCTTCTCATGGACCGGCAGGGGAAAAGCCTCGGCGTTATCCTGTCCTTTTCCGACCTCACCGAGGTGAAGCAGCTGCAGGAACAGATGGAACTCAAGGAAAGGCTTACGGCACTGGGCGAGATGTCCGCCGGCATAGCACACGAGCTCCGGAACCCCATGGCGGTCATCGCGGGCTACCTGAACCTTCTTGCGAAGAAGCAGGACGGGGCGGGACAGGCGGTCATCAAAGATGTTCTTGCGGAGATCAGCGGAATGAACCGTATCATCGGCGATCTCCTGACCTTTGCCCGCCCAACGGCCCTCAACCGCATGGCAGTGAACATGCGGGAATTGATCGAAACCTGTGTCAGCACCGTCCTGCAGGCGAAGGGCGCTGATGCCCGGATCACGACGGTCCTTGAACTGGGGGAAGGAAAAGCGCCCGTCGATGAGGTGCTGATGCGCCAGGCGCTGGGGAACCTTATTCAGAATGCCGTGGAGGCAATGCCTGATGGCGGGACCCTCACGGTGAGATCGCATCGTGATCGAGAACTGGTCATGATCATACAGGATACCGGCGCCGGGGTTCCCCGGGAGCACCACCGGAAAATATTCCTCCCTTTCTTCACGACCAAGGACAAGGGCGTCGGCATGGGTCTGGCCCTTACTCATAAGATCATCACTGCACACGGTGGCAGGGTAGAAGTGGAGAGTAAAGAGGGTGCAGGCACGAAGTTCATGGTGACCCTGCCGAAGGAATAGAAACAACTGAAATCTCAACAGACTTCTTTCGTCATTCCCGTGGAAACGGGAATCCAGTCTTTTCAAGCTGTTCCTTGGATCCTGGATACCCGCCCCC
>CAYILT010000228.1:0-5708 GCA_964364055.1 uncultured Nitrospiraceae bacterium
CGATCGCAGGCTGGTTCATCGCGCTGTATCATACCCTTCTGTATTCGGGGTTCATTCCGAAAAGCATCCAGCCCTGCGGCGAAGGCGTACCCTGCACGGAAAAATACATTGAACTGTTCGGGTTCCTGTCCATCCCCCTGCTGTCGCTCCTGGCATTTACCGCGATCATCGCGCTTCTCTACATCCTGCAAAGGAGACTCGCTCCATGAAAAAAACACATATCGTCGTGATCTCAGGCATCCTTCTCGTGATGGCGTTCGTTCTCGGCAGTTTCCTGGTCACGGGGCAGAAACAGGAGAGTGTAACCGCCCTGGTGCGGAAGAACGCCGAAGCGCTCGTCCGAGACCATTCGCCGGTCCTCGGTGATCCCGCGGCAAAGGTCACCATCACGGAGTTCATGGACCCTGCGTGCGAGACCTGCCGCGCCTTTGTCCCCTTCATCAAGCAGATGATGGCAGCCTATCAGGGCAAGATCAAGCTCGTCATCCGGTATGCTCCCCTGCATGAGGGCGCTGACTACACGTGCGCGGTCCTGGAAGCTGCCCGGCGGCAGGGGAAGTACTGGGAGACCCTCAAGTTCATGTACGACACCCAGCCGGAGTGGACGGAACACCACAAAGCGCGTCCGGAGCTCCTCTGGAAGCTCCTGCCCCGCATCGGGCTGAACGTGGAACGGCTGAAAAAGGACATGAACGACCCCGCGATCGCGCGGCTGATCGAGCAGGACATGGCGGACGCCAGGACCCTCCAGGTCACGAAAACGCCGGGATTCTTCGTCAATGGGAAGCCGCTGGTGAAATTCGGGTACGAGCAGTTGCAGGCGCTGGTCGAGGGAGAACTGCGGGCGAACTATTGACGGACCGCGGAAGCATTCGTCAACGTGCTTATTGAGACATAAACAGGATAGACCCCCGCTCCTCTTTCAACCTACGACTAAAACTCGCCACGGATCAACGTATGTCCCGTATGTTACCCAAGAGAAAAAACACTTGGGATATTACGTCCCTGAAGTTCTCTCTGAAGTTCTCTCTGAAGTTCTCTCGGCAACTGAAACATTCTTTCATGAAAATGAGCGCCGTTTTGCGCCAACAGCGATAATAGTGCTGGCCATAAGAAGTTCTCTTTCGATCTGACCATCAGCTACGGTGAAATATGACCTTGATATATGAGGCCAAATGGATATAATAGGTTCAAGAAGGCAGCGGTGGTGAAACGCGGATAGGCAACCGTATTAAAGGAGGTGAAGGATATGAGTACGGTAAAAGATATCATGATAAAGGTCATTCGGGACCAGCCGGAGGACAGTGATTTTGACGAGATACTTCGCGAACTCGCTTTTATAAAAATGGTCAACCGCGGCTTGGCGGATTCGGACGCCGGGCGAACCGTTCCTCATAAAGAAATGGAGCAGCGGATACGGTCATGGCAAAAATAAACTGGACCGGAGAAGCGGAGGACTGGCTAAAGAATATTCATGACTATATCGCTCAGGACAATAAAGATGCTGCGATAAGAGTTGTCCGTTCGATTTATCAGCGCGTGGAAGTGCTCAACGATTTTCCCCTCATCGGTCAGAGACTGCTGGACTGGCCTGATCGTCATATACGAGTATTGCTGTACGGTCATTACCGCATTGCGTATTTAATAAAGGCTGACGAGACGATCGATATTTTGGGGGTTTTCCACGGCGCGCTCAACCTCGAGAAATACCTGCCAAAAGAATAATTTTACTGCAACCTGCACTATCGGCCTTACCCCAACTCAACCTTTAAGACGCTCCCAGTCAGTCTTGGCTTATCAAATGGCCACAATGCAACGTGTGCAACAACGTCACTCTGGGAACTGAAGCGGCGCCCGATTCCTGAGCAGCCTCGGGGACATGATGGCGAAGCCCGGAGAACCGATGGAAAAACGTCTGCAAACCATGATCGGGAGGGATGAGGCAACGGGAACAGCCTACCTGAAGATACCACTGCCCGAAGCCGAGAGCATAAAGACGGTCTTTGCCGCGCTCGGCGATTTGCTGTCTCAGGCGGCGGCTGTCGTCAAAGCGAAATGACCGACGCCGCATCAGTATTTTTCAGCATCTTCTGAGAGCGGCGCTTCGCCTTCTTTTCCTGCTGCTCCTTGAAAATCTGCTCAATGCTTTTTGCTTCACTGTTTAAAAGTATTTTTCCAAAGCGCTTGAAATAGCAATCTTCAATAAAGACCGGCAACGGAGCCTTCCATGGTTCCTGGTCTTGGTTTGCGATCTTGCCGAACTTTCGAGGATTCATGCCCAAGTCGCGCGCCATCTGGACTTGAGCATCGGTAAGACAGTATCTCTTACGCGCGTCAATCCAATCTTGATATTTCTCCGGCATCTTTTTTCGTCCGGGCATGAAAATTCCTCACCTCTGCATTTCGGACATTTTTATGTAGTGACATTTTCTACAGCAACCAATTGACCATTCCGGGCGCTAAACGAATTCATAAACCGGAGTTTCGATCATTTTGTCCGGCTTTTTCCCACCCTTGATCAATGCCTGGATATGTTCCACTGTCTCAGGAGAAAAAAACTGCTCTCCGGTCTCCCGGCAGACCCTGGCCGGCACGTGCTCAATAATGTAAAAGCGTCCGCCCAGTTCCAACGTGTAGGCAACCTCTGTTTCGATCATTGTTTCTTTCATAAGCGCCACCTCTAAAGAGCTTATTTCCTGACCCTATAGGTTTTCATGACTTCGTCGGTTCCTCCAGCAGCCCCATATCCAGCAGCCGCGCCCCATGCAGCACCCGCATGATAAGCACCCTCGACCCAGTAATTTTGAAGATGGTCCGATAATTTCCGTACTCCAGATGGCGATAGGCCGTGCCGAGCAATTCGTTTTCCCGCACGAGCGGGCAGCGTTCGGGAAAACGCTCCCGTGTGCCGATCTGTTCCTCCAGCCGCAGTACAAATGCGGTTGCAGCATCGGGCTTGTCCTGTGCGATGCACTCCCATATTTCAGCCACATCAGTTTCCGCGGCCGCGGTGATGTCAACGATGTACTTTTTTGGCATGCTTGAACTCTTTGAGAAAGTCCCGGGCAGGACGAGTCCGGCCGCCTGCCGCATCCTGCTCAGCCGGCGCAAGAAGTTTTGCAAAGTTCCCGGCATGCAGATGTTTTTCGTAGACATGCACATCCAGCAGTACGGAATCGGCCTTGCCGTTGACCGTGAGAATTACCGGCCGCCCCGTGGCGTGGAGATGGTCAAGAATATTGCGCGTGTTCCGTTTCAGATCGGTAACAGAGCGAATATCCTCCGAAAGACTTATGCGAGACATATCGCACCTCCTATGATGCTTTATTCAGCATTGAATATAGCATTATATAAAGTGATTAGCAATCGCAAAGTTGGCCGTGAATCCCCCGGAGACCGTACGGGGTCTGACATGCTTTCCTGTTATTAATAGTCTCAAAATAGAAACGACATGATCGAGAACCACCTCCCCAACCCCTCCTTGTCAAGGAGGGGCTATGGCATTTCCTCCCCTTACAAAGGGGAGGTGCGGAGGGGTGATTCGCGGGTACACGGTATAGAGTGGTCACGATTTCATAGTGAATTTGATGTCAATACTATTATGAGACCGTTAATATTTCTCATCCCCTGTTCTTGCTGAAGACGCTTATCATCACATCGACGTCCAGCGCCAGCCGGTCGAGCGCCTCCACCTTGGACCTGGTGTTCAGATCGATGTTCCAGAAATAGGGTGTCATTGCCAGAAGGTCCATGATCTCCCCGCTGCTCGTAAGCTCAAGCGGATAATTTACCCTCGTTCTGTTCTCAAGAGAAAAAAGCCCTTCGGCCTGCTCAACCATGTCTGTTTCTTGATGCTCCCGGGCGACCGGATAGATGACCTCCCGCAGGCCGTTCAGATGCTTGGGGCCGGGATGTGCGATCACCAGCTTGCCGGTTTCATTGAGTATCCTTGAAAATTCAGAAAAGTTCATCGGAGAAAAGACGTTCAGAACGATATCCAGGGAGGCTTGCGTAAAGGGCAAGTCTATGATGCTTGCAACGAACCAGTTCATCGTTTTATCGCGTTGCGTGGCCTGTTGGACCGCGTATTTAGAAATGTCGACGCCGTAATAGTGGTAGACGGCCGGGTCCCCGGAGTTGCGCGCCAGAGAATCCTTCAGCCGCTTGAGATAGAACCCTTCACCGCAGCCAGCGTCAAGGATGCTATACACGCTTCCCTTCTCCCGTTTCGGAAGAACACCGGCAATAGCTTCGTTGATTCCGCCGGATACCCTGTCGTAATGCCCCCGGTCAAGGAACCTTCTGCGGCTCTGGATCATGTCCCGGCTGTCGCCGGGTTCTTTGGAATGTTTCTTGTGGGCCAGCAGGAAATTGACGTATCCCTGGCGGGCGGCGTCGAAGGTGTGTTTATTGGCGCACTGGCATCCGGTCTCAGAGCGGACAGTGAGTTCACGGCAGACAGGACATTGCAGGATGGAAGTCATGTGGCCTTACCTTGACAGGACCTGATCTCTTTCAGAGGCGGGTATCGTGTGTGCATAACCTGTTTTCTTTCAGGCTGTTGGAAAAGGCCTCGATATTCCAAAACGCACCCTAAAGGGTGCGGCTACAGAATAAAATCAATTTAATAAGATTTGGTAGCCGCAGGCTTTAGCCTGCGCAAGTAGCTTTTCAACTGCCTGCTAAACACCGCCCTCCGCCTTTTTCTTGAGCTCCGCCAATTTGTTCATGGCATCGAGCGGCGTAATGCTGTTCAGGTCGAGCTCGGCGATCTCCTTGACCAGGTTCGCGTCCCGGCTCGCAAACAGCCCGAGTTGGTGCTCCTGCTGTTTTTCACCTTGTCCCCTTGTCTCCTTGTCAGCCTTTTCTCCGCGTCCCCCTGTCGCCGTGTCCCCGTGTCCGATCTTGGGCGCTGCCACCGGCACGCCGTGTTCATCGAACTCCGCCTTTTCGAGGTTCGCCAGGACCTCCCTCGCCCGCTCAATGACCGAGACGGGAAGACCTGCAAGCCGCGCCACCTGGATGCCGTAGGACTTGTCCGCCCCGCCCTCGATGACCTTCCGGAGGAAGATGATCTGGTCGTTCCATTCCTTGATGGCGACGTTGTAGTTCTTGACCCGGTCCATGGTCAGCGCCAGGTCCGTCAGTTCGTGATAATGGGTGGCGAAGAGCGTGCGCGCCCCGAGCTTTTCGTGGATGAACTCCGCCACTGCCCAGGCGATGCTGATGCCGTCGAAGGTGCTGGTCCCCCGGCCGATCTCGTCGAGGATGATGAGGCTTTTGTCCGTGGCGTTGTTCAGGATGTTGGCGGTCTCGTTCATCTCCACCATAAAGGTGCTCTGGCCCCGGCTGATGAAGTCCGACGCGCCCACGCGCGTGAACACCCGGTCAACGATCCCGACGTATACCTCTTTGGCCGGAACAAAGCTCCCCATCTGACCCATGATGGCGATGAGCGCCACCTGACGCATGTAGGTGGACTTGCCGGCCATGTTCGGTCCGGTGATGATGATCAGCTGGTTCTCGTTCGTGTCGAGCAGCGTGTCGTTCGGCACGAACCGTTCCTCGGTGAGCTGTTCGATCACCGGGTGCCTGCCTTCGACGATGCGCAGGACGTCGCCGTCGTCGATGACGGGACGGCTGTAATTGTTCTTCGCCGCTGCCTCGGCAAGCGAGGCAATGCAGTCGAGCACCGCGAGCCTTCGCGC
>CAYILT010000229.1:0-5693 GCA_964364055.1 uncultured Nitrospiraceae bacterium
ACTTCCCGCTGTATTGCGGCAATTCTCCATCATTTCGATTTGCGTCCATTGTCCGGGAAATCTAACGGGGCCGGTAAGACGAAATAAAGAGAATTCCGGCTTCTTGCGAGTTCACCACTCTTGGCAGATCATAGGGGGGCTTTTTGAGCAGGAAAGCTGTTGCACTTATCTCAGGCGGACTTGACAGTGTCCTGGCAGCACGTATCGTGATGGAGCAGGGCTATGAGGTGACCGGACTGTATTTTACGTCCGCCTTCTCCAAGTCCTACGGGAAGGAAAAGCTCACTCCGGCGGCCGTGGTTTCAAAGACCATCGGCATCGACCTCCGCATCATGGACCTGGGCCAGGACTACATCGACCTGATCCGGGATCCGAAGTACGGCTACGGAAAGAACGTCAATCCCTGCATCGACTGCAAGATCCACATGCTGTCCCGGGCGCGGGCCGTCATGGATGAGCTTGGAGCCCCTTTTTTGATAACCGGCGAGGTTCTGGGCCAGCGGCCCATGTCCCAGCGCCGCGACACGCTCCATGTCATCGAGCGGGACTCGGGACTCAAGGGCCTTATCCTCAGACCGCTCTCCGCGACGCTTCTCCCTCCAACCCGCGCTGAGCAGGACGGTCTCATCGATCGTGAAAAGCTCCTCGGCATCAGCGGACGCAGCCGTATGGTCCAGCTTCAACTTGCCGAGCGATACGGCATTCAAGGTTTTTCCACCCCGGCTGGCGGCTGCCTGCTCACGGACAAGAACTTCGCCGAGAAGCTCCGTGACAGTTTCCGTGACCAGAAAACGATAACTCCCCGCGACGTCCAGCTCCTGACCGTAGGCCGTCATTTTAAATTCGACAACGGCGTCAGGATCGTTCTTGGCCGCAACAACCGTGAAAACAATGTCCTGCTGTCGCTGGCTCCTCATGGATACCACCTCTTCATGCCCCATGGATTCCCGGGACCTGTAGCCATTCTTTCTGGAACGCCGGACCAGGAGGTAAAGCAGGCCATCGGCAGACTGATCATCACCTACAGCAAGCAGATCCCGGGCCAGGTCCGCCGCATCGCTTTCGGGAGCGAGACATTCGACCCCGGTGATCCCCTTCCGATCCAGTCGATGGGTCTGAAAAAGATCGGCGCGGAACATTAAGCGCCCTTCCCTTGCCAAAGCGTTCTCCCCCCGTCTTTCGTAAATCTATGCAATAATAGAAATACAGAACATGTGCACCGCTCCATTCACGTCGAGGTACGTATGCCGACAGTAACAACGGAGTTAATCAGAGAGTATCTTGAGCGGCTTCTGGGCAAACCGGTACGCATCCTGTCCATGGGAGGACATGACAAACAGGAACTTGCCGGCGATCTCAAGGCCTTCGGCTACGGGACACCGGTCTTCATCGAATACGAGTCCGGCGGGGAGCGTAACCAGGTTGTCCTCGAGACCATGTCCCCCTCCCCCTTCGGGCATGACCATTTCTCCGACCGCGCCGAAGCCGTCCTCTGGGAACATTCCGCCTTCAACAGCCTCCCGCGGCATGTGCGCTCTCTCGACAGCGGCGCTTTCCTGAGCTCCGGTGCGATCGTATCCACGGGCGATGCAGAAGAGTTCTTTCTGCTCACGGAATTCGCGCCGGGACAGGGTTATTTCAAGGACCTTGACCGCATCAGGGAAATCGGCAGCGCCAACGAAACTGACCTCGGGCGGGCCATGGCCCTTTCCAATTACCTGGTGGAGATCCATGCCAGAAAGCATAACGAGGCCGCGCTGTATACGCGGCGCATCCGGGACCTTCTGGGACATGGCGAGTGCATCATGGGACTGATCGATAATTACCCGGACCGATACGAGTTCATTGACCAGGGTCTGCTGAAGCAGGTGGAATCAGCCTGCCTTGCATGGCGGTGGAAGATCAAGGGCCGCGTTCACCGTCTGTGCCAGGTCCATGGCGATTTTCATCCCTGGAACATCCTGTTCCGGGAAGGATGTGACTTTACGCTCCTCGATCGCTCGCGCGGTGAATGGGGAGAGCCTGCGGACGATGTGACCTGCATGACCATCAACTACCTGTTCGCATCCCTGCTTCGATCCGGAAAGCTTGAGGGCCCCTTTGAAAAAATATTCATTCGGTTCTGGGAAAATTACCTGCATCGCACAAACGATTCCGAACTGCTGGAAGTTGCGGCCCCTTTCTACGCATGGCGCGGCCTCGTGATCGCCAGCCCCCTCTGGTATCCCCGCCTGCCTGTGGACGTGCGCAGGGCCGTCTTTAACTTCATCGTGAATGTTCTGGCCGATGACCGGTTCGATTACTCCGCAGTGAACGGGTACCTGAAATGAAAGGGAAGCAGGGTTTCGCCATCTGGATAACAGGGATCCCGGCTTCAGGGAAAAGCAGCATAACCCGGGAGTTGGCCGGGAAACTGAACGAACAGGGAGTGTTGCCGGCAGTGCTGGGGTCCGATGCCCTGAGATCGATCCTGACACCGGAGCCCGCCTACACTCCTGAAGAGCGAGACCGGTTCTACCGCCAGATGGCCCAGCTCGGCGAAATGCTCTGCCGGGAGGGGATACCGGTGATCTTCGATGCTACAGCGAACCGTCGGGAATACCGGAACCATGCCCGGTCCCGGATATCTTCATTCCTTGAGGTCCTTGTTGAGTGCCCCCTTGAACTGTGCCGAAAGCGGGACCCCAAGGGCATCTATGCGGCGGCGGACCAGGGAAAAGCCATGAGCGTTCCCGGCGTTCAGGCGCCCTTCGAACCGCCTCTCGAACCGGATGTTGTAGTGGATGGCCGCGAAGACCCTCGAATCAGCGCTGACGCCATAGTTCGACGGCTCAGGGAGCGTGGGGACATATAAAGAGTTTTTTCCTGCCTATTTGCGAAACTCATTTGACTGCCTGCCGGCCTTCCGATACAATGATTCACAATTATGGGCAAAAAAGTAACATACGAGCGATGGATCAACCTCTTTCTGCCTGATGGATGGCATGAACGGGAGGAAATGGGCTTTGTGCTGCTGGAAAAAGATAACTGGCCAGGCATGATCCAGCTCTCCTTTATTGAGCGAGACGAGACCAAGACCGCGCCATCAGAAGCCGCCAAGATATACCTTGAGGATACGCTGGAGGAACGTGATATCCCCTTTCCCCGGGAAGCCATCAAGGTCGAGAATGGCGGCAAGATCGGCAGGGCGGTCATTGACTATACAGACAAAAACTCCAAAGAACCCGCTCACTGGCGGGTATGGTTCCTCGTTGACAGGACCCGCGCTATCATGGCCGCCTACATCTGCGACCCTGTGCATGACGGGCATGAGCTCGAGGAGGCATCGGGCATCATTGCCGACATGGAGTTCATCGCAAGCACGAACGATTGAAGCGATCTCTCCGGTTAAATAAAAAAAGGGGAAGGAGCATTTGCTCCTTCCCCTTTTTTGTCCTTCTCGATGTCGTTATACGTACTCCTTCAATTGTTTGCTTCTGGCGACCCAGTTCATCGAATTTGACCTTCCCGGACACGATCATGCCGTTTTTCGGATTTCCTTTACCGTCGTCAACCGCGGCGTCCTTCTTGGTCTGAATGATCCTCTTCATGCCGTAGGCGAAGGGTGAGAGACTAATTTTTCAAAGAACAAAAAAAGCTTGACAGCCTTTTACGACCGACTGTCAAGCTTTAGATCAATTATATTTTTGCACTTCAGGTATCAACGTCACCTATTTTTCCTGGTAGTCCAGGACGTAGTTGGTCTCCTTGGGCAGGTGCGCGCTGAGGGACGGCTGGAGGATCGTGTGCACCTGGACCTTCCGGGTGAAGTTCCCGATGGTGTCGTAGTGAAATTCGTTGTGGTAACTGTTCTCCTTGCCGGGACCGAAGGAATACCAGCCCTTGGCGTCCACGATCTGGTACAAGTCGTCGTACTCGAATTTCTGTTTGACCGGTCCCGCGGGCAGTGCGGTGTTGGTCGCAACCTGTATGCCGTTCTGAAGCACTTTCACGTTCCCCACGAGATCGTATACGTAGGTCAGCTTCTGGATGTACCGCCCGTCCTTCAAAACGGTGTTTAGCGTCGAAAGCCTGCGGGTCAAGGCATTATAGGTGTAATCCGTCTTTATGCCTATCCGGTTGACACAGCTAACGGGTATTAATCACTTCTTGAGGTGCATTAGGGTGAACCCATTTCCCACGATAAAGACTTTCGTATGTCGGCCACTTCGTTACATTCGTTGACAGACCTAACAGAGCTTGAAAAGCGGCCATAGGAGTTTTTCTCCGATTGAACCGGAAGACAAACTCATTGAGGTACGCTTGTAAATGTTTCGGGCTTACTCCGTGGAAGGTTCCTTTCAGCCACGTTTTGAGATTTGAAAATACGATGTGAGCTTTCGGCAACGGCATATCTTCTTCGGGTGCGGAGATAACAACGTGCTCATAGCCTTTACGGTTCAAATTCTGATAACTTGAAAAGCCGTCTGTCTCAACATAGCTTCCTGGTTCGATAACGTCTTTAATGAAACCAAGAAGGGAGCTTTCGGAAACGTCTGATATTTTTCTCAGCCGAATACGACCCATGAATTTTCCCTTACGCTCTACAGCGGCGACAACGATAGTTTTCTTTGTCCCACGGCCACGCTTCCCGCCCGTTGTAGGACCGCCGACGTATGTTTCGTCAACTTCGACCGTGCCGTGTATCCGATCTCGGTCATGGCGCACCATTGCGGCGCGAAGTTTTTGAAGCAGAGTATAGGCAACCTCGTAACGTTTCAAGCCTAACTGCCTTTGAAGCTGTAAGGCCGATACTCCTGGTGTTTCAGTAGTCATAATATAAGCGGCCCAAAACCATAGTAAAAGAGGCTGTTTTGTGCCGTGCATGACGGTATCTGCCGTCAATGACACTTGATGCCGTTTCTTTTTGCATTGAAACGTCCTACGTGCAGCGATATAGTAAAACTCTCGATCCCCACACTTAGGACAAACGAAACCATCGGGCCAGCGGGACTTGAAAAGATAAGTCTCACAGTCTCGTTCAGACTGAAAAGTTTTTTGAAACTCCATGATGCTTTTGGGATAGGGTAGGCGATTCATTTTTTCACCGGATTGAAATAGGTCTGTTCAAACTGTTCGATTTTGCGTTGCAGAAGTAGACAATCTTTATAGGCCCATTCGTTTCCCGGATTTTGTTTCATAACAGTATCGAACACAGGAAGGAGCCTATTGAAGTCATAAACAATATCTTGGTACTTCTTAGAGTGTGTTTGCAATTGGTCATCTAACATATTCCACATGGCATGAACAATTTTCAAATGACGGTGAACTCCTATTGTCAAAAGAACTCCAATGCCACAGAAGAAGAATATGCCAACTATCTTGAAATAGATATTGTCCGCATTGGTAACAATCTCATATAAGAAGATGAAATATAATATCCAATACAAGAAAGCCCAATATGAGGCACCACCTGTTTTCAGGACATATTCTTTTATGTTAAAAAAATTGTATTCCATATCCTCTGGCTCCGATAAGAGTTTATATAAAGAGATTGCATCGGCAATGTATGACATAGCTATGCCCCTTTCCTACGTGAGATAGTAAAGGGTAACATTTTCAGCTATGCTGTGTCAACCGGATAAGCATATCCGTCTTTATGCCGTTCCCGTATTCGATATGGGTGCGCTGGCCGAACTCGTCATAGAGGAGCG
>CAYILT010000230.1:0-5671 GCA_964364055.1 uncultured Nitrospiraceae bacterium
AAGAACCAGACGAATCCCGCGACCATGATCCATATGTTCATGGCCATGGCGCTGTAGCCCACGGTGATGAGCAGCGTGCCGATGTAGAGGGGGTTCTTCACGTATGAGTAGGGTCCCGTGGTCGTGAGCTGCTTGTTCTTCCGGAGGTGGCCGGCGGCCCACAGCCGGAGCCATTCGCCGGCGAGGGTGACTGCGGCGCCCGCGATGAACCAGGCTGGGGAAAGATCCTTGCCCTTCGCCAGGAAGAACATGACGATGCCCACAATGCCGGCGAGGACCGTCTTCGCCGTCACCTTGGTCAATTTGTACTGTACGGTGTCCTTCACTGCCATGAGATAACTCCTTTTTATCTTTTATCTTGGTTCGTTCGTAATAAAGCTGAAAAGGCAATGTATGATTACAGAAACAAAGGCTCAGAGGAAAAGCTTATCCACAGATTTCGCAGATTACGCAGATTTAATCTTCAAAACACGATTTCGGATGCTCTTTTTGAATCTGCGTAATCTGTGTAATCTGCGGACGAATCTTAACCTTTCTCGGTTTCTGGTTTACACAGCTTTTTTCAACTAAAAAATACGAAAGACCCTTTATCTTTTGTCTTTGTCCTGACGAGCGGGCCGGATCACCTTACAGTTCCCAGTTCGTGGGCATGAAGCGGTTTCGTATTTTGATCAGTCTCCGGTCATCGTGCGTAAGCAGCTCCGGAGCGAAGATGGTTTTCATCTTGATGAGCGACAGCCGGTCGGCAAAACCCAGGAGGCGGACCAGCAAACGCCCCAGCAGGGGGACCCCCCCGGGATGGAACGCGGAGGCCAGGTCCACCACGAACACCGTGTCGTTCACCAGGAGGATGTTGGACCGCCGCTGGAGATCGAGATGGACCCACCCGCGTTCATGGAGTTCGTTGATGATCCGCTCGAACTGCCGGATGACCCCCGGTCCGATCTCGTGGCGCTCCACGCCTCCGAGGTCCCTGCCCTCGAGATATTCTATGGCCAGTGCAAAGGGTGATAACCGCTTGAACCGGGCGGGAAAGCCCTCAACGCCTGCAAGGACCTCGTACGCCCGCGACTCGCGGCCGATGACGACGCGGCCGATGAGGTTCCGCTCCCAGAACCCCCGATTCCCGAAGTCCTTGACGATGAAGCGCTGCCCCCGGTAACCGGCGATGAAGATGTCCGCTTTCGCGAACCGGCCCTTCGTGAGGTGCTTTTCGACGCCTGAAACGGCATCGGCATACGTCATTTCCCGGTACATAATCCGCCCGTGCCGCTCAAAGTGCAGTCATTGTAGGGGCACCGCGGGAAAGAGTCAAGGATTTTATATGCGCCCTTCGGACGAAAAAAGGCCGGCCCGCTTGAGTTCGGACCGGCCGCATGCGTTATCGCTAGGGAAACCGGTCAGCTCTCGCACCGCTTCCCGTCCGCCTTGAGAGAGCGCCGAAACCACGAGATCAGCATGACACCTGCGCCCCCTCAGCAGCCTATTTCGGCATAGGCCTGTTCACGGAACATCGCTGATGTTTGTCTGCATCGATGTCTATTAAAGTGGAGACTGACTTCGGAATCGAACCGATGACATGCCATGCACGGCAGTCCTACAGGATTGAAGCCTGCAGCCGGCGCCAGCCGACACAGCCAGTCAACGAACTCATCTGAAACGCAGAAATAACGCCACCTCGTCCCTGACCGCTGAGGCCTCTCTCTTGTCATCGGTCGTCAGCAACACGAGCGGTCCATTCCCGCCGAGGAGCATGATCGAATAATGCGAAGCAAAGTATTCCGCATCCCGCTGGGTCCTTCGCTCCCAGACCGCAACCTGGTCTACGTCATGGAACTGACGGACCTGCCGTCTGTTCCGCAGGTTCCTGCAGACATGACGCTGACGACGCCGCTCCTGCGGTCGACCTCCACGACTGCCCGCACCTGTGCATGGAATATACGCATGATGATGCCGGCCGAGAGAACATGATTAACAGGATCGGGCTGCGAGACATCCCTTTCAGAGCGATGATCACCGCTGCTGCAGGCAGCAACGCCAGGAATGCCGCTGCAGAAAAATGGCCGATCTCCCGGAAACGCGCCTCGTAAATCCATCGGTCGTTCTTCGGGATGAC
Organism: uncultured Nitrospiraceae bacterium; assembly: GCA_964364055.1. Taxonomy (GTDB): domain Bacteria; phylum Nitrospirota; class UBA9217; order UBA9217; family UBA9217; genus JAAXXJ01. The sequence goes on from CAYILT010000230.1 coordinate 2,117, forward strand.
GCCACCAGTGCTGCCGCCGGCTGATTCATGCTACTTCTCCACCGGCATGCCCGCGTCCTTCCACTCGGCGAAGGTCGTCTGATAAATATTCGGGTAGGCAAGCTTCATCAGCTTTCGGTAGGCGTTGTAGCTCCTGCCGCCGGTGTTGCAGTACACGACGATCTTTTTCTCCTTCGGCAAGACCTCTGACCGCAAAGCAAAGGTCTCCACCGGGATGTTGATGGCCGCCTTGATATGCGCCTCATGGAACTCCTCAGTCGTCCGGGTGTCCACAAGAACGAGGTCCCTCTTCTCGTCCATCAGGGCCCTGAGCTCTGCGGTCGCGATGACGCGGAACTCGGTCTCCGCCGCCGGTGCGGACAGGGCCGCTGACAGCGCGGCAACAGCAGCGAGCAGGAACAGTGTACGAAGGGATGGCAGGGTCTGCATGTGGACCTCCTGAGATGATATTGGAGACCATCTTAAGGGAGCGTTCCGGGGGAGTCAAATCGCTAATACTGATGGATTGCGGATGTTTGCATTGAAAAGAGGAATGGCATGAGACGGCGGCGAAAATGCCGGACAACGCGGCATCCCGACGGGTATCCGCATAGCCGGAAGGCAGCGGTCAGGACTTCTTGAGGATGAAGTCGAGGAATGCCTTGCAGAGGGGGGAACGGCTCCTGCCGCGGAGAAGGATGACGTAGAAGTGCCGCTCCATTTTGATGCCGGCAACGCGGACGGCCGCAAGGCGGCCTGCCTCGATGTCGTCCTTGAGCGCCCGGTTGGAAAGGATGGAGATGCCGAGGCCCGCCTTGACCGACTGGCGGACGGCGTCGCTGCTCCCGACGATTGCGCTGATGTTCAGGTCGGCGATCGAAAGTCCCGCCTTCTCGAACCGGTCCTCCATGATCTTGCGGGTGCCCGAGCCCTGTTCGCGCAGAATGAACGGCTGCCCGGCAAGTTCTTCGGGAGCAACGGTCCTCCTCCGCGCCCAGGGATGGCGGGAAGGCACCGCCACTACCAGCTCGTCGGTCTGGAAGGGATGGACCTCGAGCTGCGGTTCGGCGACGCGGGCGCCCACGACTCCGATGCACAGGCTGCCCGCGAGCACGGCATCGGTGATCTTCGCCGTGTCGTCAATGCTCAGCTGGACCGAGATCCCCGGGTTTTTCTTCTTGAACGAGCCGATGAGCGGCGGGAGGAGGTAGGCGCCCGGGATGGTGCTGCCGCCGATGATCAGTTTGCCGCTGATCCGCCCCGACAGCTTCTCGATCTCCTGTTTCGCCCGGTCGCGCTCCTCCAGCAGCCGGGTGCCGTGGCGGTAGAGGATATCGCCGGCCTCGGTGGGGAGGGCACGCTTGCCCAGGCGGTCGAGGAGCTTCACGCCCAGCTCGGCCTCGAGGTTCTTCATGTGGCCGCTCACCGTCGGCTGGGTGAGGAAGAGCGTCTCGGCGGCCCGCGAAAAGCTGCGGTACTTGACGATGGCGCAGAATATTTCGATCTGATGAAGGTCCATGTTCTCAGTGCGGATTGCGGATTGCGGAGTGCGGATTGCGAATTAGACGATGCCGTCTTACTTCTTACTTCTGAACTCTCACGCCTAACGTTACTTGTAGTCCCGCAGGAACTGCGTCAGCAGCCGGCAGCCGATGCCCGTGGCGCCCTTGGGCGTGTAGGGCCGGTCCTTTTCGGTCCAGGCCGTGTCGGCGATTTCTAGGTGGACCCAGGGATGTTTCTCCACTAACTTCGAGAGCAGGCACGCGGCCGTGATGACGCCGCCGTCCCTGCCGCCCGCGTTCTTCATGTCGGCGATGTCGCTCTTGATGAGGTCCTGGTAGCCGTCCCAGAGCGGCAGCTCCCAGACGCGCTCGCCGGTCTTTTCCCCGGCCTCGCGCATCTTCTGCTTGAACGTGCCGCTCGTCCCGAGCATGCCCGTCGCTTCCTGGCCCAGGGCGATCCGGCAGGCGCCGGTCAAGGTCGCGATGTCCACGATCACCGCCGGCTTGTACCGGCAGGCATAGGCCAGGGCGTCGGAGAGGATGAGCCGGCCCTCGGCGTCGGTGTTGAGTATCTCGATGGTCTGGCCCGACATCGTCCGGAGCACGTCGCCGGGCTTGAAGGCGCTGCCGCTCGGCATGTTCTCCGTGGCAGGCACGAGCGCCACGATGTTGAGCGGGAGCCTGAGCGCCGCCGCGTTCGCGATGGCCCCGAGCACTGCCGCGCCGCCGCTCATGTCATCCTTCATCTTGTCCATGTTGTCCGACGGCTTGATCGAGATGCCGCCGGAATCGAAGGTGATGGCCTTGCCGACGAGGGCGATGAAGGGCTTCTTCCCGCCGCCGCGGTACTCCACGATGATGAACTTGGGCGGCTGGACGCTGCCCGACGCCACGCCCAGGAGCGCGCCCATGCCGAGTTTCCGCATGCGGCCGCGTTCCAGCACCTGGACCTTCAGGCGGTGTTTCCTCGCCAGTCCTTTCGCGATCCCGGCGATGACCGCCGGGGTCATATCGGCTGACGGCGAGCTGACCATGTCGCGGACCATGGCGGCCTGGGCCGCAATGATCTCGCCGGTCCGGACGCCCTTCTGTAACGCACTGACGATGGATGCCTTTTCCGTCAGGACCGTGATCGAAGCGATCTCTTTTTTACCGTTGTTCTCGTCCTTCGACTTATATTTCAGGAAACGATACAGACCGAGCGTGCCGCCCTCGGCCAGCGCCTGTCCGGCCTCCGCGGGACCGAAGGAAAACCCCTCCGGCGCGATAACGATGTTCTTCGCTCCGGCGCCGCGGCCGGCAGCAGCCGCTTTCCCCGCGGCAAGGCGAAGCCGGTCAAGGGTAAGGTCAGCACGCTTGCCGAGCCCGACCACGATCAGCCGCTCAGCCGCGATCTTCCCTTCGGGGTACAAGAGGCAAACGCTGCCGGCCTTGGCGCTGAGATCCCCGCGCTTCATAAGCTTCTGGACCATGCCGCCCAGCGCCTTGTCCACCCGCGCGGCTACAGGACCCAGCTTCTCGCCTTCAACGATCGTGAGGACCGCCGCGTCGGCACGCATCGTTTCCAGTTTACCGGTCATGACGCTGATCTTCATCCACACCACCCTCAAGATGATTTACCGCACGAACGAAAAAAACCTTCGACACTGATCAATGCTGATAAGATACTTATGATAACGACTGATACGGCAAACTCATCGTTACCATTGAATGGATTTGTCCTGCGCCTTATCCGCCGTTATCCGTGTCCAAGACCTTTCTCCCCGTCCCCGCGTCAATAATTTTTCAGTCCTTCCTCACCACCACCGGTTCCAGCCCGTCCAGGGTCAGCTTGCCCGCGACGCGTTCGGCCTTTTCCTCGCTGGAGTATGCCCCGACCCGGACGCGGTAGAATTTCCCCACGTTCGACTCATGGGAGATAATGTGCACCGTCTCATACTTCCGCTGAAGCCGCGCCTTGAGCGTCCTGGCGTTCTCTTCCTCCGCAAAGGCCGCGGCCTGGACCGTATACACCGCGGGGTCCCTGACAGGCCCAAGGCTCTCGATCTTCACCCGCGCCGTGCCCTGCAAGGCA
>CAYILT010000231.1:0-5666 GCA_964364055.1 uncultured Nitrospiraceae bacterium
TGCATCCCTCGGGAATATCCACCCGCACCGTGGTTGTTTCCATGGTCACCTCCGCGTTAGCATTCGGGGAAAATTTCAACAACGCAAGAACTCAAGCCTTACCCCAAGACGTCCTAAGATGTTCTCACCAATCCCCGCAATAATCGAACGCCTGCGTGCTTGTCAGCCGTTGTATGTTCTCCCCGGTGTCGGACATCCGGTAGAGGTTTGCAAGCGCGTCAGCCTCTTCCCAGTCGCTGCTGCTGGAAAAGACGATCTCATGACCCGACCAGACAGGGGACGAATCATTTCCCCGCGCGGGAGGTTCGTACAGAAAGATCTCCCCGGTGTCAACATGAAGCCTGCGGAGGTGGGGCGTATCCAGGTCAGAGCGATAGATGATCCATGATCCGTCCGGAGACCAGGAAGGGTTCGCATGCAGGGTGTCGTCCGTGGTGAGCTGTCTATGTTCTTTGCCTGTCGGGTCCATGACCCGGATATGGGAAGACTTGGATCCCGGCGCGAACTGGACAAAGGCGATCAGATCGCCCCGGGGCGACCACATCGGGTTCATGTGTTCCGAAGGCCCGGTGGTAAGCCTGGTGAATCCCGTCCCGTCCATCTTGACCACGTGGACCTGCTGGAGCCCTTTCTCGTCAGCACCTGCGAAAACAAGCCGGCTGTCGTCAGCAGACCAGTCAACGCTGCTGATGTTGAGGTCCCCGGTCGTGATCTGGGCCGTTCTCCGGGTCGCAAGGTCCATGAGAAAGATATTGTACAATCTCCTCTCGTGGTTCTTTGTGCTCACGAATGCGATCAGGGTCCTGTCCTTGTTATACCGGGGCGCTGCGTTGTCGGCGTATAGCCCGTTGGGCCCCGGGTTCATCGTAAGCCGGGTCTCATTCTTCCCGTCCGGGTCGATGGCATAGAGGTCATTGAACATCTCCCTGCCGTCCCCGTTGAAACGGGTAAATACGATGCGTGCGTGTTCCATGGGAAAACCTCTTTCACTTCTCAGGGATCGCTGATTCTGGAGGGACAGATTAGCAAGGACTGCGGGGAAAGTCAAACAGCAACAACGCCATAAGGTGCGCTAATCTCTATGTCTCTGTTCGCGGTTCAGACAGAAAGGCGAAAGTCAAACATTATAGACCTGACCCCAATCTGTCTTAAATAGCAACAACATCCCCAATATGTCCCCGATGACATGGACCGGAACATTCTCTTGCGGGCAACACAGCGATGACGTCGGGATTGGGGAAGGTATTGGAATGGCAATTTTCAAGTCTGACCCGCTGCCACCACGCTGCCACCATTGCATCCTGCACGAGCTTTTTAAATGTCTTGTCATCGACCGGCTCCAGACTTCCACTGCTCGAGTAAGAGCCTACCAACTGTTTGAAGCCTGAAAGATACTTGTCGAAATCCGATCTTTTCCGGGAGTTGAACACCAGGAAATTGATCGTATTTTTCTCTTCAAAATACGCTACCGCCTCGAAATTCCCCCACTGATCGCCGGCATAGTAATAGACCGGGACTTTCTTTCCCTTTGCAAGGGTCACCGATGTCTCCATAGTGACCTTGTAGTCGGGACTGCCCTCCACATGAAACCTGCTTACCGTTGATTCAACCATGTCCTTTACACTGCGAAGCCTCTAGGGTCACGTCTTGTATTTTGACATCCCTCGCCTTGCTCTACCCCTTCCCTTCCTTCCCCCCTTCCCCCTGATCGTGAAATTGATCCCGATCCATATCACTGTCCTGAACAGCATCGCCATAATGCTGTTCACAGCCACGGTCATTCCGAGCAAATGCATGCCCGCGAGCGACAGAAAGACCGCGGCGTGGCAGGCAAGAATCATCCGCGAAAGCATCTCAGCCCAGCCCTGCTCCCTCCACAGGCCGTGGCCGGCTGCCAGGGAAACGACGCCCATCACAACGTTATAGCGAAGGAGCCAGGGAAGGACGGGGTACGGCTTGGTCTCGAGGCCGAGCAGGACGATCCCCCCTTCTACGATGGTCAGGAGCCCGATGACCAGCGCCAGGAGTGCCGCAAGACGATGTTTGTTCCGGAAAGTCATGAAGTCGTTCCTTGTACTGTTTACCCGTCACCCTCGTTCAGTGATATCCCCGCTCTCCGCGGGGTTTCGATCATCAGGTGGTAAATGATTGTCCAGACCTCCTGAGTGTCAGGTCTACTTTCTTGTCATCGGGCCTTATAGGGACCGTACGGGGTCAGGCAAGGGCATCTTGGGGACGTTGATACCCGACGAGCATTGGGCATCTTGGGGACGTTGATACCCGACGAGCATTTGGTCTATCCATTGCCCGTCTTTCATCCATTCATCGAACGAGGCATCTCCGAGACAGTTCGAGACAGTTGTTTCTTGGGGCAACTTGGGGACGTTGTTTCTAACTGTGCCTTAAATAAGCAGGCAGGATTACAGGCTGAAAAGCGAGTCAATCTACGCCTGCTTCTTCGGCGGGAATGCGCTCGCTTCAGGATCTTCTTATGCCACAGCAGAAATGAATTTCGAAATGCCGGCAACGAACTCCCGGGCGCCCTGGACGTGCATGGTGGCTTCCTGTGCGGTAACGTCCACCATTTCCTTATAATCGATGGTTTGCCGGGCTTCGAAGGTCTTATGAAGAAGTTTTGAAAGGCGGGTGTCGAGCTTGCCGGTGTGAACGAATTCTTTATCGAAGATCGAAATCACGCCGGCGTGTTTGGAGGTGTGCGCATTGATGCCGGACTTGAGGAACAGGGCCAGGACGGCATAGAACATCGCGTAGTAGGCGCGATTGGAGATCGACCGCGGACTGAGACCGCTTTCGAGCATCCGCTCCGCGTCGGCAAGGGTTTCAGCAGCTTCCCTCATCCGGAACGTGAGCAGCGCCTCCCGGTCCGTCATACGGATACCCCTTCTTCAACGATGGACCTGACGATCGGAGAGACCCGGAGCGGAGACCGCTCCAGTTCATCACGGGTGAAGATGAGCGGTGAAATGACCATGTAGTTCTGGTATCCTACCTCCCACACCGCGTCCGAGACCGCATCCCGAAGCGCCGGATCGATGGTCTCTACCTCGATGAATACGTCAAGGTCCGAATACTCGTCAGAGTCGCCCCGTGCACGCGAGCCGAACACCTTGAAGTCAACGAGCTGAACGATGCCGGAAAGGCGTCGTTTGAGCTGCTCTGCGGTCGTGCGGTCTTTTTCTCTCATGAATGAATGCCTCGTATCTACAACACTACTACAACAGGGAGGAAAAATCAAACAGACCCCTAGGCAACTTGTCCTGGGACCGTATGGGGTCAGACATGTTTTCCTGTTATTTAAGCCCCAGGAGGGTGCAGCCGCATCAGACGCGCCCTTTTTTCGGAAAAAGCGGGAGGGTCAAGTCTTGCGGCTTGACTCCCAGTATTTTCAGCACTAAACTTCGAAATGAAAACTCGTTAAAAACGTTTTTTTTAAACCGCTATCGCCTCGACCAGTTTCCAGTCGTTCGACTTATGCGCTGCTTCCCAGAGATCGTAATTGCGCTGTATGGTGTAAAAATAGCACAATAACCGGGCAAATGGCAAGGAGATTAGAGTCTGATATTGTGAAACCAACCTGGTGACGGAGAAGCGCAGGGGAAACGCGGAGACAGGGTGACTATGGGCAAGGGTCAGGGGTCAAGGTTGGGGGTTAGTACCGTTAGCTATCATCATCCATCATACGGTGCTTCGGACGTTCTATATCGTCGAACTGGCCGGACTTGACCGCCCAAAGGAAGATGAACCAGGCGGCAAGACCGACAAAGAACATAAGAATGATGAGCGCGATGATCGTCCAGAGCATGGTGTTTTATCTTAACCTCAATGAATTCATCACCACGGTAACGGAACTTACCGCCATTGCCGCCGCGGCCACGATAGGGTTCAAGAGCCCTGCCATGGCAAGTGGTATTGCCGCGACATTGTAAAAAAAAGCCCAGAACAGGTTCTGTTTGATGATCCGGAACGTCTTTCGGGAAAGCTCGATGGCCTCGACCACGCTTTTCAGGTCGGACCGCATAAGCACCACGTCGGCTGATTCCATGGCGATATCAGATCCCGATGCCATGGCGATGCCGATATCCGCGGCAGCGAGCGCCGGCGCATCGTTGATCCCGTCGCCTACCATGGCGACCACCCTTCCCTGGGCTCTCAGCCTGATGATCTCTTCCGACTTCCCCTGTGGCAGCACACCGGCGATGACCGAGGTAATGCCCGTCTGCTCTGCGATCGCCTGTGCCGTCCCGGCATTGTCTCCGGTGACCATCGTAACATCTATGTTCATTCTTTTCAACTGGCTGATGGCCTCTTGTGAATCTTCCCTGGGAATGTCCATCAAGGCCAGCAGCCCGAGATATTCATCACCGCGAGACACCCATACAACGGTCTTGCCGGTCTGTTCGATTTGATATGCCTCTCGCACGGTCGCGGGATCGATCACAATGCCATTAGCCTCTAAATACACTTGTTTACCCACGAGAACGCGTGATCCCTGTACCGTAGCCCCTATTCCTTTTCCGGGAACCGCCCTGAATGCGTCGAACGGTAAGAGTTGAATGCCTTCCTCATGGGCGTACCGTACGATGGCGGAACCCATAAGATGTTCCGATCCCTGTTCTGCTGACGCGGCGTACTGAAGAATTGCGGATTGCGGATTGCGGATCTCGGCTTTATCACTCCGCACTCCGCACTCCGCATTCCGCACTTCCACGACGCTCATTTTCCCGGTCGTGATCGTTCCCGTCTTATCGAGCACGACCGTGCTCACGTTATGCATGCGTTCAAGGATGTCCCCGCCTTTTATGAGAATGCCTTTCCGGGCAGCGGACCCGGTGCCTGCCAGGACCGCCACGGGCGTTGCCAGTCCCAGAGCACAGGGACAGGCGATGACCAGGACCGACACTGCATTGAGCAGGGACTGGCCGGCATAGAAATACCGATACCAATACCAGAAGGTGAATCCCGAGGCTGCGATCACAAAGGGTATGAAATATGCCGATATCCTGTCAGCGAACCTCTGGATCGGCGCTGTCGCCGCCTGGGCCTGCTCCACGAGCCGGGAGATCTGAGCGATGACGGTCTCCTGGCCGATATGGGTGACCTCGACGATCAGTGAACCCAATCCGTTCAACGAGCCGCCGATCACTTCGGAGCCGGTCGAAACTTCAACAGGCCGGGATTCGCCCGTGACGAGCGATACATCGGTTTCAGACGTCCCCTGTCGCACAATACCGTCCAGAGGGACCTTCTCGCCGGGCAGTATCTCGATCAGGCCCCCTTTTCTGACCTTCGTGGCAGGCACGATCACGCGGGCGGTCCCCTGGACCATCCGCGCGTCCTGCGGCTGGAGCGCCAGGAGACGCGAGACCGCCTCGGAGGCCTTGTGCTTCGCCGAGTTCTCGAGCAGCCTGCCGAGAAGCACCAGGGTAATGATCATCGCCGAGGTATCGAAATAGACCTCGCCTCCCATGAGCATCTGACGGATGCTCAAAATATACGCCGAGAACGCACCCAGAGCTATCAGGACGTCCATGTTCAGGGTCTTGTTCCGAACGCCGCGAACAGCGCTCTTCAAGAAAGGCCACCCGGAATAGAACAGGACCGGGGTACAGACCAGCAAGGCGCCGTATTCGAGCCATTGCTTGAAA
>CAYILT010000232.1:0-5628 GCA_964364055.1 uncultured Nitrospiraceae bacterium
AGGTCCTGAAAGGACTGAAGGCGAAAGAGCGGGTCGCCTCATCGGCCAACTTCCTCATCGACTCCGAGGCCCGGCTGAAAGGGATCGTGAAATAATGATCGCGAAAATCATCGAATACAGCGCTAGGAACAAGTTCATCATCTTCCTCCTGGCCGGCTTTCTCTGCATCTGGGGATATTTCTCCCTGAGGAACACCCCGCTTGACGCCATCCCCGACCTCTCCGACACGCAGGTCATTATCTATACGGAATGGCCCGGTCGGAGCCCGAACCTCGTGGAGGACCAGATCACCTATCCCATCACGGCCACGCTCCTCGCGGCGCCCAAGGTCCAGGTGGTGCGCGGCTTCTCCTACCTGGGCTCCTCCTTCATCTACGCCATCTTCGAAGAGGGGACGGACATTTACTGGGCGAGGAGCCGCGTGCTGGAATATCTCCAGGCGGTCAAGAACAAGATCCCTTCAGACGTGAACCCCGTTCTCGGGCCCGACGCGACCAGCGTGGGCTGGGGGTTTGAGTACGCGATCGTGGACGAGTCGGCGCAATACGACCTCGGCCAGCTCCGCTCGGTCCAGGACTATAATATCAAACTCGCCCTTGAGAGCGTGCCGGGCGTTTCCCAGGTGGCGAGCATCGGCGGATTCGTGAAGCAGTACCAGATCACGGTCGACCCGAACCGCCTTTCAGCCTTCAATGTCCCCATCAGCAGGGTGATGGAAGCGGTGAAGAAGAGCAACAAAGATGTGGAGGGAAGGGTCCTGGAGTTTTCCGGCGTGGAGTACATGGTCAGGGGAAGGGGGTATATAAAGTCCCTCAAGGACCTGGAGGACATCTCCGTCGGGACCGGCGGCGGTGGTACTCCCATCTATTTAAAGGATATCGCGCGAATACAGCTCGGGCCGGAGATCCGCCGGGGCATCGCGGAGCTCGACGGCAAAGGCGAGGTGGCCGGCGGCATTGTGGTGGTCCGCTTCGGCGAAAACGTCCTGAACGTCATCGACCGGGTGAAGGAGAAGATCAGGACCGTCATCGAGCCGAGCCTGCCGAAGGGCATGAAGATCGTCGTCACCTATGACCGGTCCGACCTGATCCACCGCTCTATCGAAACGCTCAAGGAGGAGATCATCAAGCTTACCCTGGCGGTGAGCGTCGTCTGCATCGTGTTCCTCTTCCACCTGCCGAGCGCGCTGGTCGTTATTCTGACGCTCCCGGTGGCCATCATCATCTCGTTCATTCTGATGTACTATATGAACGTGACTTCGAACATCATGAGCCTCTCCGGCATCGCCATTGCCGTCGGCGCCATGGTGGACGCCTCGATCATCATGGTCGAAAATGCGCATAAGAAGCTGGAGGAATGGGCGCATACCCCCCCTGCGCCCCCCCTTGGCAAGGACTACCCCCCCCAGCCCCCCCTTACCAAGGGGGGGAGAGGGGGGGTGGCCCGCGTCGACGTCATCATCGAAGCGGCGAAGGAAGTGGGGCCGTCGCTCTTCTTCTCGCTGCTGGTGATCACGGTGGGCTTCCTGCCGGTCTTCACGCTCCAGGCGCAGGCTGGGCGGCTGTTCAAGCCCCTGGCATATACGAAGACCTTCGCCATGCTCTTCTCGTCCTTCCTTGCAGTGACCTTGACGCCGGTCCTCATGACCCTCTTCATACGGGGAAAGATCCGGAGCGAGGAGAAAAACCCCGTCAGCCGCATCCTGCACCGGCTGTACGAGCCGGTGGCGGAGCTTGCACTGCGGTTCAAGAAGACGGTCATCATCGCAGCAGTGGTCATCATGGCGGTGACGGTGTATCCCTTTATGAAGCTCGGCACCGAGTTCATGCCCCCCCTGTACGAGGGGACCCTGTTCTTCATGCCGGTCACGGTGCCGCCCCCTTCGGTTTCGGTCGTCACGGACCTCCTCAAGCTCCAGGACAAGCTCTTGATGAAGATCCCGGAGGTTGCGCAGGTCTTCGGAAAGGCGGGCCGCGCCGAGACCGCCACAGACCCCGCGCCCATGGAGATGTTCGAGACCATAGTAAATTTAAAGCCCGAGTCCGAGTGGCGGAAGGGCATGGACGTGGAGAAGCTCAAGAACGAGCTGAACGACGCGGTCCAGATCCCCGGCGTGGCCAATTCCTTCACCATGCCGATCAAGGCCCGGATCGATATGCTTTCCACCGGCATCCGGACACCCGTGGGGATCAAGGTGCTGGGCCCGAAGATCGAAGAGATCGAGCGGGTCGGGATCGAGATTGAGAACGCCGTCAAGACCATCCCGGGCACAAGGAGCGCGTACGCGGAACGGCTGACCACGGGTTATTTCCTCGATTTTTCCGTGAAGCGCGAAGAGGCGGCCCGGTACGGCCTGGCCGTGGATGACGTTCAGGAGGTGATCGAAACGGCCGTGGGCGGCATGAACCTCACCACGACGATCGAAGGGAGGGAGCGGTACCCGGTCAATATCCGGTACTCGCGGGAATTGCGGGACACCATCGACAAGCTGAAGCGCGTGCTGGTGCCGGTGATGTCAGGGGGCTCCGGGAGCGGGGGACAAGAATCCATGTCGCAGTCTTCGACTGGAAATCCGCAATCCGCAATCCGAAATCCTCAAGCTCTTCAAGTTCCCCTCGGCGCGCTTGCGGACATCAAGATCGTGAAGGGTCCGACGGCTATCAAGAGCGAGGAGGGGTTGCTCGCGGCATACGTGTATGTCGATTTTTCGGGGCGAGACGTCGGCGGCTATGTCGAAGAAGCGAAGCGGAAAGTGGCCGCTGCCGTCAAAGTGCCTCCGGGATACCGGCTGCAGTGGAGCGGAGAGTATGAATATATCGTCAGGACCCACGAGCGGCTCAAACTGGTCATTCCGGTCACGGCGCTCATCATCTTCGTGTTGATCTATCTGAATACCCGGTCCGCGACAAAGACGGCTATTGTGCTGCTTGCGGTCCCGTTCTCGCTCGTGGGGTCCTTCTGGTTCCTCTATCTGCTTAACTACAATATGAGCATCGCCGTATGGGTGGGGCTCATTGCCTTGGCGGGGCTGGACGCGGAGACCGGTGTTATCATGCTGCTCTATCTTGATCTTGCCTATGATCAGTGGAAGAAGGAAGGAAGACTGAACACCGCGGCCGACCTGAAGGATGCCGTTATGCACGGTGCGGTGAAGCGGATCAGGCCCAAGATCATGACGGTCAGTGTTATCCTCGCGGGCCTTATCCCGATCATGTTCAGCCACGGCGCCGGTTCCGACGTGATGAAGCGCATCGCCGCGCCCATGATCGGCGGAGTGATCACCTCGACGATCCTGGAGCTCATCATCTATCCGGCCATCTACGTGATCTGGAAGGAGCGGGAACTCAAGAAGGGCCGGGAGGCGTAAGGCGTCAGGCGAGCGGCGTGAAGCCGTGAAAAAAGACAATGAACGTAGAACGGCAGCCACATCGGCTGCCTTTTTTGTTTCCCCGGTTCGCACAGCTCAATAGTTATTAACGATCTCATAATAGAATCGACACTATCATTGTTCTTATATCGTCATTCCCGCAGTGATTCTGAGCGGGAATCCGGTTTTTTTCTTGTGTAATTCTGGGTCCCCGATAAAGAGCACTCGGGGATGACGGCCGGTGGTATGTACAGACAATTATGAGACCATTAACAGCACGCATATCAGCACGTCTTTGGATATAGGTGAATAATACCCTCGTTTCTGTCTTGACAAGCACATGTTTAGCGTTCATACTTATTGCATTGTCACTCATGTGGTCCAATAAAAGGGAGGGTGCTATGAGAAGAAAATCGTGGGTAGTGCAGATGTTGTTGCTATTGTCGTTGTTGGTTCTGACCGCGGCGTGCGGTGGTGGTGGTGGTGGCGGAGCTGCTGCCCCCGGCGGACCGACCGCGCTGGCGACGGGGACGTTCACCAAGCCTGTCGAAGCTGGTGCTGACAATTACGCTTTCAGTGGTATGTTCGCCACTTCGGCTGAGATGCGTTATATGATGCTGCTGACAGCGGCTGATATCAAGGGAAGTGGATACATTCGCAGTCTGCGATACAATGCCTCTACAACGGGGGTCGTAAGTTCGGTAAGCTGCACGAATGTCACTATCAAGATGGGCGCGACCACGGTCTCGGCTCTGACAACTACGTTTGCCGACAACGTGAACCAGGGAGCCGGTACATTCGAAACGGTGCTGGATGCCGCGGCGATCACTATCCCGGTAACCGCCGTGGGTGCCTATTACAATATTGACCTCACCAAGCAGTTCTATTATAACGGGAAGGACAATCTGGTCATTGAGGTAACACGGGGCGCCGCATGCTCGGGGACGGCACCCGTTGCCTCGACGACTCCGATCGGATATGCAGGTTTGGTCTATGTGGGCAACAGCAGCACAGCCGCTACCGGCACAACCGGCGCTTATTCAGCACATACGGAGCTCGTGTTCGCCGGCGGGGATAATACGCAGGATTACGGCGGAGCCGTCCCTAACTCATGGCCGTTTACCTCATCCTGGGGTGCCCTCAGAACACAGAATCTGTATCTCGCATCTGACATCAATGGCTCCGGACCAATTACGGGTATAGCCTACCAAATGAATGCGACATCGGCTGCCGGTACCTATACGTACAGCATGACGCTTTCGCATGCAGTGGTGTCAACACTGAGCTCGACCTTAGCAGATAATTATTCAGGAACGAGGACTACGGTAGCCAGTGCCGTGACCTTCACGGTTCCGGCCGGGATCCCGGCTGGTGAGTGGTTCTGGGTGCCGATCCCAAGCGGCACGTTTACCTACAACGGAACAGATAACTTGATTGTTGAAGTTCTGAAATCCTCGGGAACCGTAACCGGTGGAAACGATGTATCTTTGCGTACGTCATCCAGGCCTGGGACGCGGGTGTATACAACTGATGGCACGATTGCTACCGGAACGGTAGATGGTTCTGCATATCATATCAAGTTCCGCTTCAACGGCGGACGAACGATGGTGCTGCCGTCAGGTGGAGTAAATTCATCGGCTCAGGTGCTGGGTTCAGGTATGGCAGGGCAATTGCAGAGTCTTTATCCGTCGACCCTGCTGGGTACCAGTGGCACGATTAATAACGTCTACGTGCGTTTATATAGCACCGCGACTCCGACGGCTGCGTCTCTTACAAATTATAAGCTATATATGGGCCATAGCGTAAAGACAGGGTTGACCACGACGGACACCTACGCTAGCAATATGGATGAGAACGCCACGGTGCTCAACGGAACGCTCACCATACCGGCCGGTCTGAAGGCGGGGGATTGGGTCAAGATCCCGCTCAGCTCACCGTTTGCTTATAACTCGGGGAAGAACTTGTGCATTCTCTTTACGACGGATGCAGGGCCCGCCGGCAACAGCGTAAGTGCTCATGCCATGTCTTCTGTTCTGACGGTTGGGCGCAACGATAATAGTGTCACGACCGGCGGTAATCCTACCTGGACATACGCTGGTGTTCTCGATTTGGCGCTGGATATATCCAAGTAAGCGGAACAGTGCCTTTGAGTGACTTAGGATCGCCGGCGGGGAGCAGCCCCCCGCCGGTTTTTTAACGGAGCACTTTTGGGGACATCCTATAGTCCCCCTGTCAAGTGCAATTTGCTTTCAGAGAAGTTT
>CAYILT010000233.1:0-5611 GCA_964364055.1 uncultured Nitrospiraceae bacterium
CCTATTTCGTCTTACCGGCGAAAAGAGCCTGCCCCGGCATGATCGAAGCCGGGGGCCTGCCCCGGCATGATTGAAGCCGGGGTATCCAGTCTTTTCAATGAGTTCAATGTTTGATGCAGTCGTAAAAAGTCGTCCTCACACGAAGATCACGGAGGACACAAAGATAAAGCAGAATGATTTCAATAGGTCTTCCTTCGTGACTTTGTGTCTTCGTGTGAAAAATAGACTTCTTACGAGATTATCATGTTTACTGGACCCCGGTTTTCACCGGGGAGACGACTTTTTACGAGATCATCAATATTGCCCAGTATGGCAGAAAACGCCTGCCGTATTGAACGGAACATCGTCATTCACACCCAGTACTCCGGGTACTTCCTGTTCCTGCTGAGGTTATTCACGAGGAGGGCGACGATCAGGAGCACCACGGCACCGGCCCCCGCAGGGATGAAGGCATAGAGGAATCCCAGCTCGTGGATCCTGGCGCCGCCGATCACGGCGATGAGCGCGGTCGCGCCGCCGGGCGGATGAAGGGTCTTCGTGGCGAGCATGGCCACGATGGCGAGGGACACGGCAAGCGCGGCAGCGACCCAGAGGGTCGCGCCAAAGACCTGCCAGCAGGCCACCCCCACAAGCCCCGAGATCACGTGTCCGCCAATGAGGTTTCGCGGCTGGGCCAGGGGGCTTTTGATGGCCCCATAGACCAGGACGGCCGAGGCGCCAAAGGAGCCGATGAGCAGTGTCAGGTCCCTCGGTTCGAAATAGCGTGACGATAGCCAGGCGCAGGCCCCGATCCCGAGCACGGAGCCGATCCAGGACCAGAGGAGTTCCCCTGATCCCACGCCGGGAGGACTTTTCGTACTCCCTTTCATCTTCGAAAGATATTCCGCGATGGTCATTTCTTTTTACTCCGCAGCAAACGGCTTCGCCTGATCTTTTTCTCCTGCCCCATGCCCATTGCGCGAACGATATCGGCGCGCGCTATAACGCCGACCAGCCTGTCCTCCTCGTCGACAACGGGCAGCCGTTTGATCCTCTTTTCGTCCAGGATCGCGGCAACAGCGCGGATATCCTGGTCCGGATCGGTGGTGATGGCGGGAGAGCTCATGACCTCGCCGACGGTATTCCCTTTTTTGCGAACAGGCAGCGGTTTGCCGAGAACATGCCGGAGAACATCCTTGAACGTGTGCCCCTTTTTCACTCCCGCCAGAGACAGGATATCGGCTTCGGAAATTATCCCCAGGACCCGGTTTTCCGCGTCCACGACCGGCATGCCGCTTATCCTGAGCCCCGAGAGACGCCGGGCAGCCTCCTTGAGGTCCGCATCAGGATTGATCGTGACCACGTCTCTGGTCATGAGGTCCGAAACCGGTATTGCGACC
Source organism: uncultured Nitrospiraceae bacterium (assembly GCA_964364055.1). Taxonomy (GTDB): domain Bacteria; phylum Nitrospirota; class UBA9217; order UBA9217; family UBA9217; genus JAAXXJ01. The sequence goes on from CAYILT010000233.1 coordinate 1,380, forward strand.
ATGGTCCTCTTCCGGGCATAGCGGAGCGCCGAGGAGTATATCTTCATAAGATCTTCCTCGGTAATGTCGACGTATCCCTTGAGGTCCGCAAGCGCCGCCCGCAGATCCTCTTCGGTAAGATGGCACTGCTTCGAAACGCTGTCCATAGGATAACCTCCGGACTTGAATGTTAGGGAAACCGATGATGCTTAACATATGCCGAAACGTGAAAAGCCTCCCAGGGGAGGCATTAGTCAGTTATAAATGAAATTCTTGCCAAAATGGCGGAATTTTTGGTAACGTCTTATGGTTACGAAGCCCGTATCGTCAAACGTCTTTCGGGTAACGGTAATGCAACAAGACCGAATGACGTAGCCGCTGGACGAAACGGGCGTCGTCACCGTTACCGTAACCTTTTGGTTCCGGCTTGTCCGGGTTAGGTCAGCTCACACATATATATGCATGGATATCGGATGGTTGATGGTCACTATTTCGATTTTTCCTCGGCCCTGGTGACGATCCAGTATACAAAGCCGATGACGAGGATGGCCGCTATGAGGTAATAGATGGACTCAGGCTTTTCATGCTTGAGAGTCGCGATCATGGTCTCCCGGATCATGGTGACCAGCGCCACGCCCACGAACATGCTGATGTGGAACTTTCCGCCCTTCAGGTGCGAGATCTCGGTGTTCATCAGCTCGATCATGAGCCACAGCAGCAGCATGGAGCCGAGCGCCGAGATGATGCCGCGCTCCACATCACCGGCGAGAAGATGCATCACATCCTTCACGAAAAGCCATCCTACGCCGACCGTCAGACCCATGAGGGCCAGCACAAGCAGAAGGTTGGTGGCCTGCGAGAACCGCTCGGAAAAGTTGATCAGCGCGCTCTTTACCTTGTACACCGGCGAGTAGATGCGCATCTCCTCCTCGATGTAGGCCGTCGTGATTACGTTCACGCTGATATCAATGATCTTGCCCAAGGTGACGATGTTGTTCGTCATCTCCACCCGGCTGTCCTCGGTCTTCGAGAGGATGCCGATGCAGGAGTTCTTAACGATATTCGCCGCACGGTGGATGTAATGGACGTCCACCGAGCGCCTCACATGGGCCGACCCGATCTTGATGAGCGATTCGTAGTAGCGGTTGTCATAGGTGCCGGAGAACAGCATCATGAACCACATCTTCTGCGTGTCGAAAACGTGCTTCTGGAGCGTCTCCTCGGTGAAGAACGTGGCCGCGCCCTTCGTCCCCTTGAACCAAAGGGAGAGCGTGCTCATGATCTCCTCGGCGTGCCCCTCCATGAGAGGCCGCAGACTGGCAAGACGCCGCTCGTCCTCGGGCGTGAACCGGTAGTCCTGTTTGATCTCCTTGATCGATCGCATGGGTTTTCCTCAGTGCATGACTGTAGCACAGGGGTGATGACTTGTCAACGGCGACCGGCCGCGCTACGCCTTCCCCGTCTTTAGCTTGAGATACTCGCCGATAACGAGCGACGCGGGATAATAGATCTGCTCCTCCATCTGGGCGTGGAGCAGCAGTTTTCTCGCGAACCGCGCCAGCTCCGGACGCGCGTCGTCCGTCGCCACATCATAGAGGTCCTCGAGCGCCCTCGCGATGGCCTGATGTTCCCGAAGCATTTCGGCGAGTTCGTGCTTCAGCCGGCCGGCCTTGGCAATGATCGCCTCCGGATTTTCCGGGACGCCCCCTCCCGCGAGGACCGTCAGCGCGTCAAGGGGCGGCAGGGCGTACTCTTCTTCTTTTTTGAAATGAGGAACAAGGAGCCGCGCCACCTCTCGGGCCGCCTCCCCGCTCTTACCGGCCGCCTTTGCGGCAATCTCGAGCGACGCGCGCATCTCCCCATGCTCATGTTTCAATGACGGCGGTATCTTCATTTCCATCGTACACACTCCTTTGATCGTCCAGAACGTAAAGATGATGATCTCGTAAGAAGTCCGTATACGACCTATTTCGTCATACCGGCGAAAGCCGGTATCCAGTCTTTTCAATATGTTCGATTGTTTACTGGACCCCGGTTTTCACCGGGGAGACGACTTTTTACGAATGCATCAAAGATTACCTTTGCGTCCTCGCTTAGAAGCGCCTACTTTTGGTTGCGGCTTTGCGAGAGATGCCTTTTGGTTCCGGTTTGTATGGGTTAGGTTTTTCAGAAATCGTTGTTGAATGGTCGATGACACGCGCATGAGCTGCTACCCGCTCCAGTTGATCGCCTGCACCGGACAGGTGTCGATCGCCTCCTGGCAATTGCAGGTGCCGCACTTGTCCGGCCCGATGACCTGGGACTTCTCGTTGTCCAGCTCGAACACCCGGGGGCACAGCTCAGCGCAATGGCCGCAGCCGATGCAGAGATCCTCTTCCACCACGGGCTTATGCATTACCGTTCCCCTTCCGTACAAAGCACTATAGCATATTCCCGCGGTGCGGGAAATCGCTTTTCGCCGCCCGAATGTGGTAAATCATCAATCTTTCCGCTCTTCATATATTTCCTCAAATCGACCATGGAGTTTATTAAACATCCGCAGCACTTCCGGATCAAAATGAGAAGGTAGTGTTCTCCCGTCGCCTTCGGCGATGATCTTGTACGTTGTCGCATGATCGAAGGCGGGTTTATATGAGCGCTTGTTTCTCAGCGCGTCATACTGGTCCGCGATGTTCACAATCCTCCCTTCGATCGGTATCGTATCCCCTTTCAGCCCCTGAGGATAACCTCCTCCGTCCCATCGTTCGTGGTGCGATAGGGCTATCTTTTTCGCGATGATCAGTCTCGGATTATTTCCGATGATCTTTGCGCCGTAGCTGGTATGCTGCCGCATCTCGACCCATTCCTCGGTGGTAAGCTTTCCCGGCTTTCTCAGGATATCGGGATGGATATGGACCTTACCGACATCATGCAACGTTGCCTGAACCCGCATGGCTTCCACGATGTTCTCCGGCATCCCGAGCCCTTCGGCGATTGCGGCGGCGTAATCGCCGACCCGCAGAATATGGTTGCCCGTGTCCTCGTCATTCGCCTCTGACGCGCGCGCAAGCGCGTAGACCGTGTATTCAAAAGCGGATTCGGTCTCGCGTATCTGGCCGGAAAGGGACTTCATGAACAGGCTCTGCATCACAAAGCTGTTCAGGACCGAGGCATCATACCGGGTGACGTCCCTGCCGTAATTCACGGCAAAGATGCAGAGCGCTTCGCTCAGGTAGCATGCCATGTTCGACACCGCTATCGACAAGGACGCAAGAGTATTCACAAAAGACTGGAATTCCGATTGGTCCTGGTCCTTCTCATTGTAAAAATTGACCTTCGGCATACCCGTTATACGCAATCCTTTTCGGATGTCAATTGTCAGCAGCGTTCTATTCAGTGTATTGATCACATACTCATACTGATGCCATTGCCATTCACGCCGCTCATCAGGCACGCCGACGATGACCAATTGCGGTTTGTCGAATGCCTCGGCTGTTTTGCGGATGATCTGGTTCACAATGGCATCCACCTTCGCAAGAAAAACAAAATTCAGCGGATCAAAGGACAGGATGCTTTTCTCGCCGAAGGCCGTCATATCGTTGATCTCTTCATACGCGTGATTCAGCCGGTCATTCAGCGCCTTCATCTTAAGGAGCATCCTGACCCGGGCCAGGACCTCTCCCTGATCTATCGGCTTGGATATGAAGTCCTCGGCCCCCGCCTCAATGCCTTTGATCCGGTCCTCCTTCGCCGACAGCGCCGTGACCATGATGACTGGGATGTTCCGGAGCCGCTCATCTCCCTTGATCCTCCTGCAGACCTCAAACCCGTCGAGCTTCGGCATCATCACGTCGAGCAGCACGAGATCAACGTTGTTTTCCGCGATCACATTCAGTGCCGCAGCGCCGTCCTTCGCCTTAATCACCTCATAGCCCTTTGAGACAAGCAGCTTTTCAAGTATCTTCAAATTCATCGGTTCATCATCGACACAAAGTATTTTCTGTTTTGCTTGGATCATGCTCTTAGTGTCCTTTCCGGTTTGTAATATTCAATTTGAAATGTCCAAAACAAGGTGATTATAAAACAACACGAAGTGGTGCGGACCGTTCGGGGAACGGTCCCTACGAATTATTATTGAAGTCGTAGGGCGCGTTTCCCAAACGCGCCGAACCGCTAATTTTGATGGGGGTCTCCGTAAAAAGTCCCCCGTGCTGTCATTGCGAGGAGCGCCTTTAGCCCCGGACGCGATCCGGGGGACGCGGCAATCTCGCTTT
>CAYILT010000234.1:0-5559 GCA_964364055.1 uncultured Nitrospiraceae bacterium
ACGAAACGGGCCTCGTTACCGTAACCGAACGACGAAAATCGTTCAAACATTCGCGTGAGCATGTCAAGTTTTGAAGAGAAATAACATAAGCATCTGCAGTCAGTCAGTCGATGGTCGACTGCCGACTATTCCTGACTATTCCGCGCTTTCCCCCTCCACGGGTTCAACCTTGACGCCCCGTTCCTTCAAATACGCGATACCCTCATCCAGCTTTTTCTCGGCTCCTTCAAGTTCGAGCACAACCTCACCGACGCCCTCGGTCACCTTGGCACGCCTGATGTTCGGCATTACATCGAACTTCTTGGCCATCGTGAAGATAACGGGCTCTTTGATCAGGTCTTGCGGGAATGTCAGTTTGACCCTCTTCTTAGCCATGCGCCCTCCGTGGTAACTGCAGAAGCTGGGAAGTTGGGAGGTTATGAAAGACAAGGTTCTCATCTCAACTTCTTACCTTCTCAACCTCTCAACTTCGTTCTTTACCTGCCTCCCGCGATCGCCGGTACGATGGAAATGTTGTCGCCGTCCTTCAACACGGTCTCTTCCTTGTTGACGAAACGGATATCCTCATCGTTCACATAGATATTGATGAAACGGCGGACCTTGCCGCCTTCGGACAACCGTTCCTTGATGCCAGGATAGTCCTTCTCCAGGGCATCCACCAACTCCGTGATGTTCTTAGCGCTGCATTCCACCTCCGCCTTTCCATTCGTCAGTTTCTGCAGCGGTGTCGGGATCCTCACTTTTACACCCATGGGCCTTCTCCTCCTGAATTATAAAATCACAGAACCATCAAAGGATCAATGCGTAATGATGTGGTCTTCCTGCTGTTGAATGACGGTAAGCGGCATCTCGCTTACCCTGCCCTCTTCGATCACGTAACCCCTGGCGACCGGACTCGCGCGGTCCAGGAGGGAAACGATGACATACACGGCGCTGGGATAGTTCGGCAGCCGGGTGCCCGGCCAGTACGCCCTTTCCACATCCACGCTTGAGGGATATGCATGGCCGCCCGGGTGGGAATGGAATATGCCCACCATTGCAAAGCCTGCTTCCCGCATGTCCTTCATCACCCGGAACTGCTCCTCCGGGTCCATTTCATAGGTGGTCGGTCCCGGTCTCGCGTTTTTCATCAGGTAGACCTTCTCTACCCTGCCATCCCTCCCGCCCAGGATCCCGCATGCTTCTTGGGGATAGCCGGCGAGGCAGTGATCGAAAATTCTTGCGAGATCGGTCTTGGTTATCGTCAACATGCACATCACGCAGGCTAAAGCCTGCGGCTACCTTCATCATATTCCGCACTCCGAATTCCGCACTCCGCACTCTAGCAGTTCGCTGAAAAAGTCCAGAAATGTCATTGCGAGGAGCGTTTTCTGCGACGAAGCAATCTCTAACGTATTGATATTTCAAACACCGAGATTGCTTCGCTTCGCTCGCAAAGACGGCAAAAAGACTTTTTCAGTGGCCTGCTAGTGGCTCATCGAGCAAAAGTGCTCGTAGTCGATGAGTTCTTTGATCGTCGGATTTTCTCCGCACACCGGGCATTCGCGGTTCCTCGGCACTTTTACGGTCCGGAAGCTCATGTCGAGCGCATTCCAGAGTAGAAGTTTTCCTTTCAACGGCTCGCCGATGCCGAGGATCGCCTTTACGACCTCGGTGGCCTGGAGCGTTCCGATGACGCCGGTCACGGCTCCGAGAATACCCGCCTCCTGGCACGAAGGCACCATGCCCGGCGGCGGCGGTATCTCGAACAGACACCGATAACAGGGTCCATCACCCGGGTAGATGGACATCAGCTGCCCCTCGAACCGGAACACCGCGGCGCTGATAAGCGTTTTCTTGAGCATGACGCAGGCATCGTTCACCAGATACCGGGTCGGGAAATTGTCGCTCCCGTCAACAACGATATCGTAGTCCTTGATGATGTTCTTGATGTTCGCCGAGGTAAGCCGCTCCTTGTGCGTCACGACGTTCACGTCGTGGTTCAGGGTCTCGTAGGTCTCTTTCGCGGAGTCGGCCTTGTAAACGCCGATACGGCTTGAATTATGCGCGATCTGGCGCTGGAGGTTCGATATCTCCACGCGGTCATTGTCGATCACGCCGATGGTCCCCACACCAGCGGCGGCGAGGTAGTACCCCACCGGTGAGCCGAGGCCGCCGGCGCCCACAAGCACGACCTTCGCGTTCAGCAGCTTCTCCTGGCCTTCTCCGCCCACTTCGGGAAGAAGGATATGGCGGCTGTATCGCAGTATTTGGTCTTCGGTAAATTCCATGGTCTTCCATTTCGGATTGCGGATTTCGGATTTCGGATTACGAAATGCTTGTCTCTCCTGAATCCGCATTCCGCATTCCGCATTCCGCAATTATTTTTTAACTTTCTCCTTGTCCTTACGGACAACGATACGCCATTCTTTTTCACTGGTCTGTTCCACCGCCAGGACCTTTTGCCCCTCGTTCTCCATGCTCTTGGGCACGTTCTCGACGGCTGCCTTGTGGTCAAGGATGATCTCGAGCACCTCGCCCACGTTCATCTTTTCGATCGCCAGTTTGGAGCGCACGAACGTATAAGGACAAACCTGGCCCCTGATGTCGATCGTCTTGTCAACTTTGATGCCGTCGGCCATCTTTTTCTCCATTCCGGGATTACCTCCGCCCTTCTTCCACCCGTATCACCATGGTGGGACCGGCGACACAGTCCATCGTATTGATCTCGGCCAGAGCGCTCCGCACGTTGCGCTCCACCGCTTCATGGGTCATCATGACCAGGGGAACGGCCTCCGCGGCGCCGCGTCCCTTCTGGATCACCGACTCGATGCTGATGTTGTTCTTCCCGAGCACTCCCGAGATACGCGACAGGACTCCCGGCTTGTCCATGGCAGAGAACCGCAGATAGTAGCAGGACGTAATGTCGTCCATTTTCCGGATCTTCAGAGTTTCGCGTTCCCGGAACGCAGCCACGGGCATTCTGCCCGCGCAGCCCGACACCATGTCCCTGCCGATGTCCATAATGTCGCTCACCACGGCGCTCCCCGTAGGCATGTCACCGGCGCCCATGCCGGAGAACATCGTCGAGCCCACGGCGTTTCCGACGACGTTCAGAGCGTTGAAGACACCGTCCACCGTGGCGATGGAGATGTCCCGGGGAAGCATGGTAGGATGCACCCGCGCTTCGACCTCGTTACGCGCTCTTTTGGTGATGGCAAGAAGCTTGATCTTGTAGCCGAGGTCGCGGGCAAACTCGATGTCCAGGGGAGTGATCTTCGAAATGCCCTCGGTGTAGATGTCCTCGAATTTCACCGGCGTGCCGAAGGCCAGCATGGTCAGGATCGCGAGTTTATGCGCTGAATCAATACCCTCGATGTCGAACGTCGGGTCAGCCTCGGCATACCCTTTTGCCTGGGCTTCCTTCAGCACCTCTTCGAACTTCCGTCCCTCGTTCGTCATGAGGGTCAGGATGTAGTTGCAGGTGCCGTTCACAATACCGTATATGGATTCGATCTGGTTCGCCGCAAGTCCATCCCTGAGCGCTCTGAGAATGGGGATGCCCCCGGCCACGGACGCCTCGAAGCCCACAGTCACTCCGGCCTTTTCTGCGGCGGCATAGAGCTCCTCGCCGTGAACGGCCAGGAGCGCCTTGTTCGCCGTCACCACGTGTTTCCCGTTCTTGATCGCTTCCAGGATGAACTCCCTGGCGGGCTTGTAGCCGCCGATGAGTTCCACCACGATGTCGATGTCGGGATCGGAGATAAGCCCTTTCGCGTCATTCGTAAGCTGCACATCGCCGAGCTTGACGCCCCGGTCGCGTTTGATGTCCAGGTCGGCGATCTTCCTGAGTTTCACCGGAATGCCCAGCCTGCGCTTGATGATGTCCGCGTTCTCGATAAGGATGCACGCCGTCCCCGAACCCACGGTCCCGAAGCCGATGATGCCGACGTTGATGGATTTCCTTGCGGTCATTTCACCTCACCTTAATATTGATGCATTCGTAAAAAGTCGTCTCCCCGGTGAAAACCGGGGTCCAGTAAACATCGAACACATTGAAAAGACTGGATACCGGCTTTCGCCGGTATGACGAAATAGGGCGTATACGGACTTCTTACGAGATCATCAATATTGACATTATCACCGCAGGGGATGCATCGTGCGCTGAGAATATCATTCAAAACTCAAACTTTTTTCTCTCCGCGTTCTCTGCTATCCCGGATGCGCTGCGGAGTGCCCTGGTCGGCATTGCTCATGCCGAGGTTGATAATGTCCTCACCGCGTCTCCTCGCCTCGATCTTCATGCTGTTCACGATGGCGAAAATATAGGGAGGCAGGCGCTTTATCCCGCCAAAGGCCTCTGACACCATATCCTCTTGTTTCTATAGAATTTATTTTGATTATCGATACCGGAAAAGAGAGTAAGGCTGATAATAAAACACCTTGGAACGTTTGTCAATATAAAATCCAGAATGCGGGAGGGAATCCCATCGGGAAATTGAATGGTTATCTGATTTGTTGGAGGATCAGAACCTCTTTTCCTTCATCAGGTCTTCTTTGAAATTCTCCACCCAATGATCCTGCTCGGCCGCACTCCATCCAAGTTCCCGAGCCGCGATCGCGGCGACCTGCGGCGCCTGCGGCTCGCCGCGGGAAGCGGTGATGCCCGTATGAATTCTCCGAAGAAGAACATCTGAGATGGTCTTCGCGCCTTCTTCACGGATGCCGTACAGGACCTGGGCGTAGATGTCCATGCTTTCAGGAGAGATCGGTTCAGCGAGACGCGGGTCTTCCCCGGTGTATTGTAATATCTTTTCCGCCCGCGATCCGTAGAAATGAATGAGATGCCGCACGGTCCCGGGTTCGACGTCAAACCGTTCCGCCAGCTGCGGCACGGTCTCTTTCACGTACTCGTCCAAACCCGCGGGAAGGCTCCCGGCGAGAGGCTTCCTCTGCGTTACGCACACGGCCTTCTTGCCGAGCTTTTTGCATGCTTCATCTACTACGTCCTCCGCCATATTGCGATAGGTCGTGTACTTGCCGCCGGCGATGGTGATGATGCGCCCCGTCCGTCCCTCCGGGATCACCCGGTGCTTGCGCGAGATCCTGCTCTCCCGCTCGCCCGCGAACGCCAGTGGACGTATGCCCGCGTAAGTGTAAAGGATCGACCCCTTTGTGAGGTTCAGTCCCGGCAGGACGCGTCTGCTCTCGTTCAGGAGATAGTCGACATCGCCGGTATCGGCATGCACCTCGTCCAGGTCGCCGTCGTACTTCGTGTCCGTCGTGCCGATGAGGGACCACCTGTCCATCGGGATGATGAAGAACATCCTGCCGTCCTTTGACGCCACGAAGAGCGACTGTTCGGACAGCTTCGGTACGATCAGGTGAATGCCCTTGGTCGGACAGATGATCTTTTTCCGGTCGATCCCGCCGGCCTTGCGTACCTGATCGACCCAGGGCCCGCCTGCGTTGATAAGCACCCGGGAACGGAAGGTCCCCGCAGCTCCCGACAGCGTATCGCGGGCCGTCACGATGACGCCGTCGGCGATCTCCTCGATCTTCTCCGCCCCTGTGTAGTTC
>CAYILT010000235.1:0-5514 GCA_964364055.1 uncultured Nitrospiraceae bacterium
AGGTTGTAATATGCACCCGCTGCCAGCATGGCCAGCATCACCGCTACAGGAAGTTGGTCACACATCACCAAATGTTACCGCTATTCCCTCATCCCGTACTTCTTCATCTCGTTCCCATACAGCGTCGAGTAGGCGATACCGAGCACCTTCGCGGCCTCGGTCTTAAGGCGACGCTCAGTTCAGGCCATTTCCTTTTTGCGAAGACGTTTTCACTTAATCGAACATGTTTTCATTATAGTGAAATGTCGTGCTTTATCACAAGCGGAAGTACACCGCCCCTTCTGCATGGGGTCCCCTTGAACAAGAGGCGTCCTAACACTTCGCATATTACCAAGAACCTTCTTGACGGTTTTATCTGTACGTTTCATACCAAAATACGGGTGACCGGAAACTTTGTATCTCATCGACCCGAGGCTTGCTGAAATAGTACCCACAATCTTTCCATGATGAAAAAGTTTCACGCTCTCATTTCGATCCAGCGCGAGCAACACAAGGCGCGTCCGATATTTGAGTTCGTTCATTGTAACCCTCATCACAGCCTCCTTGCCATACCGGACCTCAACGTAACTGATATGAAATATCCTACTCCCGCATCCCGTACTTCTTCATCTTCTCATACAGCGTCGAGTAGGCGATGCCGAGGACCTTTGCGGCCTCGGTCTTGTTGCCGTCAACCGATTTGAGGGTGGCGTGGATCGCGGCCTTTTCGATTTCCTCAAGCGTCTTGCCGCTCAAGCCTTCGAAGGTGGACGTCTTCTTTCCCTGCGACAGGAAGAGGTCCTTTGCCTCGATCCGTTTGCCGTCGCACAAGGCCGCTGCGCGGCCGAGTACGTTCTTGAGTTCGCGCACGTTCCCGGGCCAGGAATAGGCCGTGAGCGCGGCAAGCGCCTCGGGGGAGAGGCCGGCGATCGTTTTGCCGATCTCCGGGGACAATCCCGCAAGCAGATGGCCCGCGATGGTCTCGATGTCCTCTTTCCTTTTTCTGAGCGGCGGCAGGGAGACACGCACAACCGAAAGCCGGTAGAAAAGGTCTTCGCGGAACCGGCCGGCCTTCACTTCCTTGTCCAGCTCCTTGTTCGTGGCGGAGACGACCCGGACGTTGACCGTGACGGGTTTGTCGGCGCCCACGCGCTTGGTCTCGCGCTGGTCCAGGGCGCGCAGGAGCTTGGGCTGCAGGTCAAGAGAAAGCTCGCCGATCTCATCGAGGAAGATGGTGCCGCCGTCGGCAAGCTCGAACGCACCCTGGCGCGCCTTGACCGCGTCGGTGAAGGCGCCCTTCTCATGGCCGAAGAGCTCGCTCTCGATCAGGTTCGGCGCAACGGCTCCGCAGTCGATCACGACGAACGGCCCGCCGGACCGGCGGCTGTGGCTGTGGACGGCACGCGCCGCAAGCTCCTTGCCCGTGCCGGTCTCGCCCTCGAGCAGGACGGTCACGTCCGTGGGCGCGATGCGCTCGAGGATGCCGTACACCTCCCGCAGCGGAGCGGACGAGCCGATGAGCTCGCCGAAGCGGTCAGCGGTGCTCTGAAGAACATCGATGCGCTCTTCCAGCGGCGAGAAGGTCATCTCGGTCTGTCCCAGGCGGATGACGGAGCCGGGGGAGAGATATGCCTCGCGCACCTTCACACCGTCGAGAAACGTGCCGTTGGTGCTGTCGTGGTCGCGGAGCAGGTAGCCGTCGGAGCGCTCCTCCACCTCGGCGTGGCGGCGGGAGACGGTGGGATCGGTCAGCACCAGGTCGTTCCCCGGGAGCGTGCCGATCGTCACCAGGGGCTTCTGGATCACCAGCTCCTTGCCTTCGTCCCGGCCGTTCATCACCGTGAACCGCGCTTTTTTGAGAATAAGCGGCCTTACGTTCTGACCGGTCAGCACCTCGGTCTTGTCGGACTTTTTTCCCGGCACGCCGCCGGCCTTCTCCCCTTTTTTCATAGGGTCATTGTATCACATGTCGGCGGAAATGATAATCCTGATCGGCCCGCGAAGATCGGGAGATCGAGGAACAAGGTTGCTGAAGGGAGGACCGGGAACGCGTTCTTTCCCCTTCCTCAGCGCTCACGATCGTTGCGCCGGGAAGAGAATGCTTTGACCTTGACCTTTTCCCATCAGTATCCTATCATGGTCTTCATCTGATCGCGGGATACGGAGGGAACTCGATATGGGACCTGCAGCAAGAGATGATAAGACCCAGATACGGCAGTCATCGCGCCCCACGAAGGGGATACCGGCTCGATACCAGGCCTCCGTCGTGATCCTGCAGGGGTATGCCGAGGGCATGGAATATCCGATCGAGAGAACATACGCCGTCATCGGCAGGAGCAGGGACGCCGCGATCCCGCTCAAGGATCCCCTGGCCTCGCGGGAGCACGCCGTCATCGTGTTCCATGAGAGCGCATTCATCCTCAAGGACCTGGACAGCACCAACGGCACGCACATGCGGGGCGCATCCATCAGGCAGAGGAAGCTGCGCCACGGCGACAAGTTCCGCGTCGGAGACACGGTCCTGCAGTTCATCCTCCAGGACAGCGGCAGGGGCAGGACCTACGAGATCTCCTAGATGAAAATTCTCTCTTTCGGCGGGACCGATCCCGGAAAAAAGCGGGCCAACAACGAGGACGCCTATCTCGTCAACGACGGGCTGGGGCTATACGCCGTTGCCGACGGCGTCGGGGGCGGCGAGGCCGGCGAGGTCGCGAGCCGCATCGCCGTGGATACGATCGCCGGGGCGATGCCGGACCTGCTCGGCGATAAGGACCGGACCCCGCCTTCGGAGGTCCGCTCCGACGACGTACCCGCGCTTGCCGCATTCCGGCATGCGGTCACGCTTGCGAACCGGAACATCCGCGAGGAAGCAGGGAAGGATCCCTCCCGGACCGGCATGGGGACGACGCTGACGGCGCTCCTCCTGGCGCGGAAGCGTGCGTTCCTCGTGCACATCGGCGACAGCCGTGCCTATCGCTTGCGCGGCGGAACGCTTGCGCAGTTGACGAACGACCATTCCGTCGTTGCGGAGCAGGTGCGGTCCGGTCTCCTCACGCCCGCGCAAGCGCGGACGAGCCCCTACCGCCATGTGATCACGCATGCCCTCGGCATCGACCGGGAGGCCGCTCCGGACCTGATGGAACACCCGGTGCAGCCGGACGACACGTTCCTCCTGTGTTCCGACGGACTGACGGAGATGGTGGGCGATCGCGATATCGGCAGGATCCTGGCAGGGTCCGCTCCGCGCGACGCCGCGCGGAAGCTGATCGACGCAGCGAACGAACAGGGCGGCGTGGACAACATCACCGCGGTGGTGGTGCAGGTGCTGGAGGTCTAACGTCGGTCTCTGGAGCGTTTGCGTTCTTGAACCGGTTCCGTCCCAAACAAACAGCAAAGCAACAATGAAAAGCGAGATTGCTTCGCTTCGCTCGCAATGACCCTCAAGATCTGGTTTCAACGGCTTTGTAGAGGTGCCTTTATCCGTGTTCCCGCGTACTCGCGGGACCGTGGTTGCAACGAAGTGGTTCAGGGTTGCCCAGCTTAGGATAATCCCATGCCGAGACAACAGATAAAAGATGAATATCAGATCCTGGGCGAGATCGGCTCCGGCGGGATGGCCACTGTCTCCAAGGCTATCCAGAAGTCCCTCGACCGGCCGGTGGCCATCAAGGAGCTGAAGAAAGCGTATCACGCCGACGATCAGATCGTCCGTCGCTTCGAGCGCGAGAGCAGGGTGGCCGCCTCGCTCCAGCATGAGAACATCGTCCATATCTACGACTACTGGAGCAAGCCGGCCTACGCCATCGTGATGGAATACGTCGACGGCACCAACCTTGCCGAGGTCATCGAGAAGAGCGGCGCCCTGCCCGTCGATGTGGGGATCATGATCGCGATCCAGGTCTGCAGCGCCCTGGACTATGCCCACATGCGGGGGCTGGTCCACCGCGACATCAAGCCGAGCAACATCATGATCAAGCGCAATGGCGAGGTCAAGCTCATGGACTTCGGCATCGCCCACACGAAACACCTCGATGCCCTTACGCTGCCCGGCATGCAAATCGGCACGCCGGCCTATATGTCGCCGGAACAGATCCTCGGCCAGCCGCTCGATGTCCGGTCGGACATATTTTCCTTCGGCATCGTGCTGTACGAGATGCTTACCGGGGCAAAGCCGTTCACCGACGAGGACACCCGCGCCGTGACCGCGAAGATCATGAAGGACGACTATCCTTCCCCGCGCCGCATCAACAGGGACATCCCCCGGCGTCTCCAGTGCATCATCAAGAAGTGCCTCCGGAAAAAACCCAAGAGGCGCTTCGGGTCCATGCTGGAGGTCGAGAAAAAACTGGGGAGGCGGCTCGCGGGCAGGACAACAAAGGCCGCCTCTCTCCGCCGGATCGCCGAATATCTCGTGTCCCGGAAGCTTTTCGAGGCGGCCCCGGAACAGGAGACCATCGTCATCACGGGCAAGCCAAGGGTGTCGGCGCGGTTCAGGAACGCCGTTGTCGCCGGCTCGATGCTTCTCCTGCTGGGAACGGGGGCTGGAGCCTACCACTACTACCGGGCTATGCAGGAACGAAGCGCCGTTCAGCCTCCTGCCGCACTGCCGGCTGCTGCGACGCCGCTCGTCACGCGGCCGCAGGCGACCACGGCGCCGACGGCGACCGCGACGGCGTCGCCTGTTCCGCCCGAAATTCCCGCCGTCACGGCCCCGCCGCTCGGCTCCCCGGGGATCACGACGCGACCGGCGCAGACAGCGCCGCCGGCATCGGTCGGGCAGAAACAGACCCAGTCGACACCGGAGCGGAAAAAGACCGCTGCGCCGAAAAAGAAGAAGAAAAAGACCCTTCCCGTCAACTGACCGGCATCCCGATCCCCTCTTCACCGTTCGCACAATCCGGCTTGGCCTATCGTCCTGCGCAGTGAACGCCTGGCGTCCGCCAGGTACCCGGCGCCTCTGCGTCAGGGCTTCGCGACCTCACGTGATTGCGGGAACGCCGGGCATGATCCGGGAAGTGTTGCCGGTTAGAGCGGGAAGAATGGCGAAGAAGTGAAGGGATATAGGAACAGAGACGTGGTGCGGCGGCGGCGCAGCTGTCGTTCAGAGTTCCAGAGCAGAGGAGTGCGAGGATCTAAGGGAAGACAGGTAGGTGATGTACAGCGAACCCTTTGCGGGATTATGAATGTTTGACTTCCCGCTCCCGGTACCAGACGCGAAGCTCTTTCTTCATGATCTTTCCGGTCGCGGTCCTCGGCAATTCTTCGGTGAAGATGAATCGCCGCGGGATCTTGTAGTGGGCCACGTGCTCGGTGAGGTATTCGCGGAGGTCCTTCTGATTCGCGGACTTTCCCTCCTGGAGCACCACGTACATGATGCCCAGTTCCTTCCCCTCTTCGTGCTCATGGGCCACGCCGATCATGGAGCAGTCCTTGACCGCCGGATGCCGGTAGAGGACCTCCTCCACTTCGTAGGGATACACATTGAGGCCATCGACGATGATCAGGTCCTTCTTCCGGTCGATGATCTTGATATAT
>CAYILT010000236.1:0-5482 GCA_964364055.1 uncultured Nitrospiraceae bacterium
GTCCGACGACGGTATGATCCTGCGGGACAACGTCTTCGGCACTCCCGAGCAGGACGCGATCCGGCGCGACTTCACGGTGAACGCCCTGTTCTACGGCATCGCCGATTACTCCGTCATCGACTACGTGGGCGGGATGGAAGACCTCCGGAAGGGGCTCATCCGCATCATCGGCGACCCCGTGGTCCGGTTCACCGAGGACCCGGTGCGCATGGTGCGCGCCGTGCGGTTCGCCGCGGTGCTGGGCTTCGAGATCGAGGCGAAGACGTACGAGGCCCTGCTCGAACACAAGGACAAGATCGCGCTGGCCTCGCCGGCCCGCATGTACGAAGAAGTGCAGAAGCTCTTTCTTCTGGGCGAGGGCGAGAAGACGTTCCAGATGCTCCGCCACACCGGCATGTTCGGCGTCCTGTTCCCGCATATCAATGCGTGGATCGACACGGAGGAAGAAGGGTTCCCCCATACCTGGGTGGGCAAGGCCCTGGACTGGGTGGACACCTGTGTACAGGCGGGACGGAAGGTCCAGCCCCATATCCTCTTCTGCCTCATGTTCGGGCAGTATGTCGAGAAGAAGGCGGCGAGGCTGCGGCCGGGAGGCATGGCGCCGCTTGATGCGCTGGACACGGCCGTGGCGGAGTTCCTCGCCGAGATCGTTTCCCGGGTGCAGGTGCCGCGCAAGGTCGCCCTTGTTATGAGGGAGATACTCTGGAACCAGGGGCGATTCGAGAAGACGCAGGGGAAGGCCCCCCTCTATTTTCTGCGGCGGCCGGGTTTTGCGGACGCCTTCGAGTACCTGCGGTTCATGAGCGAGCTCACCGGCGAGCGGCTCGAACTTCGCGCGTGGTGGAAGGAATTCATCCGGTCCCATCCGGTCATGCCGGAAGAGGCCGCGCAGGCGCAGGAGAAAAAGACCCCGGCGCAGGCCAGACGGCCGGAAGGCCAGAAGCGGCGGAGAAGGCCGAGAAGAAGAGGGCCGAAATCGCAGGGGCCGAAAGCGTAAAGCAGATTTACCGCAGAGACTTCGGCGAGCTCAGTCGAGCCGGACGCAGAGGGAGTGCAAGGCGAGGAAGTCAAAGGCTTTAGCCTTGGTATTAAACATCAAGAAAATATTTTGACGTTGCCTTCCTCTGCGTCCTCCGCGGTGAAAAAATCCTATGGCTAAACCGCCCCGCTTCTTCATAACCCCCGAACAGGTCCGGGAACCTTACATCACGGTCGCGGGTGACGACCTGCGCCATATCCGTACGGTCCTCCGGAAACAGCCCGGTGACCTGCTCACGCTGCTTGACGGCCGGGGCAGGGAATACATCGTCAGGATAGCCACGATGGAGCGCTCGGAGATCGACACCGAGATCGTGGAACAGCGGAAACGGGAACTGCCGACGGTAAGGGTCACCCTCGGGCAGGGCCTTCCCAAGTCCGACAAAATGGACTTCATCGTCCAGAAGGCCACGGAGCTGGGCGTCTCTTCCCTCGTGCCCCTCATTACCGAGCGGACCATCGTGAAGGTGAAAGACGAAGAGAAGCGCGGTGAACGATGGCGGAAGATCGCCCGAGAGGCGGCCATGCAGAGCGACCGGCCGGACATCCCGCTGATCGAGCCTATCAGATCCTTCCGTGATTTTATTATGACCCTTGACCCTGGGCCTTTGCCCCTGCTGCTCTTCCCCTGGGAAGAGGGAACGGTGCCGATCAAGCAGGTCTTCCGTCAAACGCCAGGCGCTCAGAATATTGTCGTTCTCATCGGGTCCGAAGGAGGGTTCTCGCAGGCCGAAGCCGACGCGGCCAAAGAAAATGGCTTCCACCTCGTGAGCCTCGGTCCGAACATCCTGCGCACCGAGACCGCCGCCGTGGCGGTCTTGAGCATGATCGGGTACGAGTACTTTTAATAGTGACCCGCTGTAGCGGAAATCGTAACAATGTCCGACAAAAAAACACTTCAGAAAGCCTTGGTAAAGGAAGAGGCGCTTCTTTCCAAACTGGACGCCGCGAGAGAGAAGACACTTGCAAGGCTGAACGACCTCAACCGTGAACTTGCCGCCCTTGAATCAACCTGCTCCGAGCCGCCAGCGCTGTATACCGCCAAAACATCTCAAGAGAAAGTGGCGTTGTTTCGCATGCTGTTCCGTGGCCGCGAAGATATCTTTCCAAGGCTTTGGACAAGCCGCGCAGGGAAAAAAGGCTATGCGCCGGCATGCTCAAACGACTGGAGCTCCGGTGTCTGCGGGAAAACGCTTAAGCCGCCGGTCAAATGCGGAGAATGCTCAAAGCGCAAGTTTCTTTCGGTGACGGACCAGGTCATCCTCGATCATCTCCAGGGACGTCATGTCATCGGCGTCTATCCCATGCTTGAAAATGACACCTGCCGCTTTCTGGCTGTTGATTTCGACAAAGCATCATGGATGGATGATGTCGGCGCATTTCGTGAAACCTGCAAGAAAATGGACCTTCCCTTGGCAATCGAGCGGTCGCGGTCGGGGAATGGCGCCCACGCATGGTTCTTTTTCACGGAACCCGTGCAGGCGGCAACGGCCAGATCGATGGGATGCTTCCTGATCACTGAAACCATGAGTCAGCGCCATCAGCTCAGCATGGAATCGTACGACCGATTGTTTCCCAGCCAGGACACCCTGCCCAAGGGAGGGTTCGGGAATCTGATAGCGCTGCCGCTGCAGAAAGAACCCCGTCAAAAGGGCAATACGGTTTTTCTCGATGAAAGCTTCACGCCTTACGAAGACCAGTGGGCAGTCCTTGCCTCTCTTCAGCGAATAGCGCCCGAGGTCATCCAAAAGATATCAAATGACGCGGTGCTGAGTGGTAACGTGATCGGCGTGCCTATGGGTATCGCTGAGGAAGGATACGAACACGCTCCCTGGAACCGGCCGCCTTCAGGAAAAATTTTGAAGGGAAGAATAATCGGGGACTTGCCGAAGGAAGTGCGTGTGGTTTTTGCCCAGCGTCTTTTTATCGAGAAAAAAGATCTTCCATCACCTTTCATAACCCGGATCAAACAGCTTGCCGCTTTTCAAAATCCAGAGTTCTACAAGAAACAGAATATGCGGTTCTCGACGGCGCGGATTCCACGCGTGATATCCTGTTTTGAAGATCTTCCCGAGCATGTCGTCATTTCAAGAGGCTGTATCGACAGTCTCCGCGAGCTTTTCGCTGAACACGATATCACGCTCCAGTTGGATGATAAACGCGCTGATGCCGCCCATCTCTCCTTCGCTTTTCATGGTACGCTGCGAGAGCCTCAGCATGAAGCTGTCAGGGAAATCCTCAAGCATGATCACGGAGTTCTGGTCGCACCGCCGGGCTTCGGCAAAACCGTTATCGGCGCTCATCTCATCTCCGCGCGCGGATGCAGTACTATCGTGCTTGTGCATCGCAAGGAGCTTCTGGATCAATGGATCGCCCGGCTTTCTCTGTTTCTCGGTATTGAGCCGAAGGAAATCGGCAAGATCGGCGCGGGTAAGAATACGCCGAACAACAGGTTGGATGTCGCAATGATCCAGAGCCTTGTCCGCAAAGGAGAGGTGCGCGATCTGGTCGCGGGCTACGGACAGGTGCTTGTGGATGAATGCCATCATCTCCCGGCGGTTTCTTTTGAACGGGTCCTGAATGAGGTGAAAGCGCGATACGTTGTCGGTCTTACCGCCACTCCCTATCGCCGCGACGGACACCAGCCGATTATTCATATGCAGTGCGGCCCGGTCCGTTTCACCATTCATCCGAAGAGTCAAAAAGCAGGAATGCAGTTCAAACATCGGCTGATTTTCCGGACAACGGATTTTACGATGGACAATTCCGAAGCCGCTATTCAAGATATTTTTTCGGCCCTCGTCACTGACCAGCGACGAAACGACCTTATCCTTGCCGATGTCCGGCGGGCTCTCAAAGAGAAGCGATCGCCGGTGCTCCTGACTGAGCGGAAGGAGCATCTGGACATCTTTGCGGACAAATTGCGCGATGAGGTGAAGCATCTAATCGTCCTGAGCGGCAGGCTCTCCGTAAAAGAACGGCGTGAAGCCATGGAAAGACTCGCAACGATTCCCGATGGAGAAGAGCGGCTTATCGCGGCAACCGGCCGGTATCTCGGCGAGGGCTTCGACGATCCCCAGCTCGATACGCTCATTCTTGCCATGCCCTTTTCCTGGAAGGGCACTGTTGTTCAGTATGCGGGAAGACTCCACCGGGAGCATCCGGGGAAGGAAGAGGTGAGGGTTTATGATTATGTGGACGCCAACGTAC
Organism: uncultured Nitrospiraceae bacterium; assembly: GCA_964364055.1. Taxonomy (GTDB): domain Bacteria; phylum Nitrospirota; class UBA9217; order UBA9217; family UBA9217; genus JAAXXJ01. Next base: position 4,249 of record CAYILT010000236.1, read on the forward strand.
CCAAGCTTCTTCGCATGTACAAAAAACGCTTGAAGGCATTTCGGGATATCGGGTATATGATGGATTGACATCTCAAGGCGGCTGCAACGAAGCTGTCGTGAATGTCATCACCCAGGCGAAATCGGAGATCCTCGTTCAAGCCTATGCCTTTACCTCCGCTCCCATCGTCAAGGCTGTTGCGATCCACGTCGACAATTGGGAGTGGCATAAGGAACATTCGGAGAGGTAGCAAGGAAAGTAGCTCCACATCCTTGTTTTTAAATATCTGCTTGTCATCGACAAACAGTGATGATATTCTATGTCGCATGAAGTTGAGCCTGGGGCGATCATGAGAAGTCATTGATGAAAAGTGCAGCCTGCCGGGGCAGAAAAATGGTAGAGTGATATAATGAAGAAAAGAGCCATATATGAGCCATATATGTTGATACGTCGGTAATAGGTAGTTGTTGCGACCTGGAGTTTCAGGAATGGTCAAACGGCATACTCAAAGATTTTCAGGCGGGTACGTTCAAATTGCTCTTGTCGGAACTTATTGATGCGGAAATCGAGGATGCGCCAGAGGAAGTCAAAAAGGTTTACGTGGAATTCAGGCAGTGTACTGATAAGATTGTTTCGCTTTCTCCTGAATCCATCGAATTAGCAGAGGCATATCTTAAGCATAAGATATTGACGCATAATTATCGTGATGATGCCCGGCATATTGCAATCGCAACAGTCGCGGGCGCGGACTTAGTCGTCAGCTGGAATTTCAAGTACATTGTCCACTTTGAAAAGATACAGAAGTTCAATGCAGTAAACATCGAGATGGGGTACAAGCCAATTTCCATCTATTCCCCACGGGAGGTAACAACCCATGTCAGTAAAAGCAGTTGAAATGGTTCGTAAGATCAGGGATCAACATTACGAGGAAACGAAAGGTTTCTCAGTGGCGGAGCAAATTAAGTTCGTTAAGAAAAAATCCGACAAGCTTCAGAAAAAACTCAAACCGCATCGCTCAACTAGAGACACCCGCCTTGTCGGCTCCAACCGTTAGCTGCGGGAAGCGTGAGCCCCTATCTTTGCAGCGCTCCACTTACCGTGTGCCGGCCTGATCCTGACCGGTGGATTGATTGGAAGCGGCGGAGGAAACCATGAAACTCTTTGAAAAGTGTCCGGTGTGCGGCGGCGAATTGATGGAAAAAGGAGTCGAGAAAATATTAATGGGAGGGAGCAACACCGCGCTTATTCGGGTGAT
>CAYILT010000237.1:0-5426 GCA_964364055.1 uncultured Nitrospiraceae bacterium
TTGCCCTCATGATGATGACGTACACCTTGAGGCCCCCCCGTAACTGAAGGCTTACGTCCCGACTGTCTTTTCTCTTGCTAAATAGCGTGCTATCTGCTGTAACGTTACCATGTCTCGCCAAGCCCGTGACCCTGACGTGGAATCATGCAATACCCAAGATCGCGGCGAAAAGTGCTATGCTGTCCCGGTCGAGACTTTTAGGGCTGCGTAGTTTGCCCGAATTAATTCACCATACCTTACGGACAGTCTTGAGACTTTTAAGATAGTCCTCATGCGTGAGATTCGCCTCAACGCCGTACTCCGCGAGAATGTCCATCATCTTCGAGAGTGATGCGCCCGCGAGCCGCGCGGCTTTTTCCAGAGACGCTTCCCCGTTTTTATATCTGTCCACCGCAAGCATGACCCTGCCGAGATCGACGAGTTCGCGAACGGCCGAAGACATGTCGCCTCGTTCTTCCCTCGCGAGCGCCGAAAGAAATTTATAGTCGTCATCATCTATACGGATACTGAGTGTTTTCGTCGCCATGTTATTGCCCTCCCTGTATCAGCTTCCTGGCGTCTTCAATGATTGTCTTGCCATACCTGCCGATGGACTGAAGTTTTTGCAGCTTTATCAGCCCCTCTTCTTTTTCGATAACGCCTTTTTCCACGCTACGGACCAGCACTGCGATTGCCGTGATGAATTCGAGCTTCAAAGCCTTGCATGCCCGTATGGCGTTCCTGTCATCGGTTGCGACAATGGCGTCATTTTCCCCCAGCGCAAGGGACAACGCCTCCGCTTCTCCCGCATCGATGCTGAAGTCGGCCATAAGTTTTCGGGTCAGTGCGCTGTCCCTGACCTTTACAACCGCGATTTTTTGTTCTTCAATGGACGAAATGAGCGTTTGCATCTCTTCGCGCTCACCGCAAAGGACCTCCGTTCTCACTTCCCCGGGAATGGCCACGCCTCCCTGGACGCGCGCAACAAATTCATCGAGCAGGCCAATTCTTGCGAGAAGAATCAAGGTGGATGCGTCAAAGACGACCATGTCTCATAGTATGACAATGTAAGACGACTGTCAAGGTAAGAAATTCTCTTCCAAGACAAGGTTGTGGGATTTTGGGGATATAACGCTGTGTCCGAGGTGTCCTTTTGCAAACAACCGACTTCATGAACGCCGCTCCGAACGCGCAATTGCCTTGGTATCAAATCTCATTCGTTGACAAGATTCTACAATCTCATCGTGACAACATCACCCTCTCCCGCGTCGCGCCGACGTAGAGGTTCGCAGGACCGCATCCGGGCAGCTTTCCGTCGATCCCGCAGACGTTCACCACGCAGCTTTTAGAATAAGCCATTGTCAGCGGGCAAATGCATGGGCTTTTGAGCCGTATGCATAAAGGTAGACGCATATGATGTCCAAGGCTAATGAAAGAGATCTTTTTTCAACGACAGTGGGGGACGTAATGTCCGGAGTTGACTTGCGGTTATACTACACACATCACTCGGTGGACTCTAAAGCAGGCGAGGGCTTTATATAATCGTCTGCAGACGCCGGAATTGCTGGGAAGCAGGGATGCTTCTTACGATAGGCCGCAGGCTTTGAGAATTGTTTTGATTTCAGTGTACGGAAATGGTTTGCTTGTATGCTTTTGCGTAGATAGTCAGAAGAGAAATCGTCTTGTCAGTGGTTACGAGATAGTAGATTATCCGAAAGCTGCCGGATTTCCCTTTGCCCATGTCGGAGCTTGCGAGGCGGATTTTGAAAATGGTCTTTTCCAACCCTTTCACGGCGTCACCGGCAAAAGGGTCTTCAGCGAGGATAGCTTGAAGTTCTTCTAAGTCAGAGGAAATATGTCGGTATTTCTTTCGGAGGCTTTTGACATCCTTCTGAAACGTGGGCGTGGGGACGATATTATAGCTCACGCAGGAAGCCTCTAAGTGTCTTCGGCTTTATTTTGCCGTCCTTCAGGAGTTTTACCTCCTGAAGTCCGGACTTTACCTTCTCGTGAACGTCGAAGGTATCGTAGTCGCCTTTAAGATATTCGAGATATTCTATGGCCCGCTTTACTTTGGCAGGCGGCAGGTCGCCGACGATTTCAACAGCCTTCTGCTTAAGTGTCATGGATTTCATTTCCTTAATGCCTCCGTGATGTATACCCGCTTGCAAAGTAATTGTCAAAATGGAATTGGGCTACGTAAAAACTGACATTTCGAGAGTTTTTCACATCCTGTAAGCAACAGCATGGGCTTTTTACCTGTTACTTCCCGCGGGCGCTACGAGGTGAGTTCTTTCAGTTTGACGGTGAGACCTTCGAGCAGCGGAATATCTTCCTCGAAATTGTAGAGCAAAGCTTCCTTCTTGCCCTTCTGATACAGGCTCGCCGTCAGCGTTTGCGGATCGACGAGAAAAATCTTTTCAACCCCGATCGACAGATAATCCTTGACCTTGTCGTTCATCTCACGGGAAGTATTCATGCTTTACATTGACGCCAGGGTAAAATATGCGATCCCTTCAAATGCTTTGGCTATTATGCCGATTGGTGTTCCGGATTCAAGACCTTCAGCCCTTCGGAGCGGCACGTTTCGAGAAGCACCGTGTCGCTGGCAACGACGGTCGGGTTCAACTCGAAAAGCTCCACTGCCAGGGCAAGATGGAGTGAGTCGTAGGCGCGAAGACCGGGGTAGGCAAGGATCAGGTGTTTTGTGGCGGTGATAATATCATTGTCAATTTCTATGAAGCGGTAGGCATTCTCGGAAATGTCCTTCTCAAATCGATACACTGCGGCGAGCATGTCCAGCCGCGAAATCTCGCTGGTCCGGAGTTTTTTGCTGAGGGCGGAATAGATTTCCGTGATAGCGATGTTGCCGATGACAATGACATGCTCTTTGTTGTTGATGATGGAATCGACGGTTTCCGAACCCGTTTCAGGCGCATATCGTTTTGCGAGTGCGCTGGTGTCGAGGTAGAAGTAACGCATCAACCTTTTCTGCGCTCGGCGATGATCTCATGTGAGAGCGAGGTTTTTATCGCAGACAGACGTTTTCTTAGGTCTGCAGGGGTTAATTCTTCAGCCCCTTCCTTTTTCAGTAACGGCAGAATAGTCGAACCGATAACGGTGCGCGTTGCTTTGGCGAGCTTTTTTAAGACTGTGGTTTTACCAGAGTGTGGCGGGGTGTTTTTTTCATGTTTTTTAATGGCCGTCGGCATTTGAAAACCTCTTGACTTCTTTTGTAACGTATGTTTATTGCTGTTTCTAAATTATCATAGAAGCAACAAAAAATCCACGTTTTTTTACCGGATTTAAGGAAAACCTTTTGAAAGGTGATGTCAAAAAGTATCTTATAAATATGCCTCTGAGCAGGCACGCATTATATGTAACCTTGATCAGATGCCGGCAATGCAGAGGATGGGAGCGTGATTTTGTTAATGTTTTGGTGAACGGGATTACGAGGCGAGGTCCTTCAACTTTATCGAAAGACCTTCCAGCAACGGAATATCTTCCTCGAAGTTGAACAGCAGCGCTTCTCTCTTGCCTTTTTGATACAGGCTCGCCGTCATCGTCTGCGGATCGACGAGAAAAATCTTCTCTACTCCGATAGAAAGATAGTCTTTGACCTTGTCGTTCATCTCCCAGGAAGCGTTGCTTTCCGAGATGAGCTCGATCACGAGCTCTGGGGCGATTTCGAGGATGCCTTTCGGCGGTTCTGGGCACTTTTCTTTACTGAGATACACCACGTCTGCCGCACGAATCCGGAGCGGCTGCTTGCTTATCAAAATGCCGACCTCGCCCACGGCGATATAACCCTTGTCCTTAAGATGGCGGGACAAGGTCTCGGATAACCTGCTTTCGAGTCTGCCGTGCTCAAAACCCGTAGGTGTCATGTCGCGTCTCTCTCCGTCAATGATCTCATAGCTGCCGTCAGGCAGGCGGCCGATATCCCCGTATGCATAATATGTTTTATCCGCTGCCGTTGTCATGACTTTAGTTTATCCCAAGGCAGATGTGCTGTCAAACGGTTTTTCAACGGCAATGTCAACGCAATCCAGGCTTGTAATTTAACGATAAAGTGGTATTATTACCGGGCAATGCATGACTTGGAGGTTCTCGTAAGCGCCGGTTGTTCACGCGATGTCGTAGCGCACTGTCTCGCAGTATCTCAAAAGGCCATGGCTATCGCCGGGCAAGTGTCGGTCCCCGTCGACGAGGAGCTGGTGCGGCTGGGCGGGCTTTTTCATGATATCGGCAGGGCGCGTTCGCATGACATCCACCATGCCCTGGCTGGCGTGAAGATCGGCCGGGAGCTGGGGTTTTCCGAGCAACTGCTTTCCATCATTGAGCGCCATATCGGCGCCGGGATCACGGCTACCGAGGCAGAGCGGCTCGGACTGCCGAAGAAGGACTACCTGCCGGTCACTCCCGAGGAAAAGATCGTCTCCTATGCGGACAACCTGACGAAAGGGTCAGAGCCCATGTTGTTCGAACAGGCAATGGAACGGTTCCGGGAGATCCTGGGGCCGGGACACGAGGGGATCGGGTTCCTTGTACGGCAGCATGAAGAGATACAGGGATGGATGAGATAGATATACGTGCGGAATGTCGAGTGCGGAGTGCGGAGTAGAAATCAACAGATAAGCTTTCAGAGGGAGCAAGGCGATGAGCAAGAAGAAAAATAACGAGATGGAAGAGGATGATTTCGATGTTATGATCGGCAAGGGCAAGAAGAACGACAAGGTCGTTCCCATCAAGCTGACGAAGGACAGCCGGTTCAAGTTCCGCTGCCACAAGGGAGTAAGGTGCTTCACGGCCTGCTGCAGCAACGTCAACATCGCCCTCCCGCCCTACGATCTGCTGCGCCTCCGGAAGCGGCTCGGCCTCACCGCCGACGAGTTCATCAAGCAGCATGGCGAGATCCAGGTCCTGGACAAAACGCTCCTGCCGGTGGTGACGCTCAGGATGCGGGACGACGAGAAGAAGAGCTGTCCCTTCGTTACTCCCGAAGGCTGTACGGTCTACGAGGACCGTCCGAACATCTGCCGCTACTACCCCGTGGGCATGGCCACGCTCCGGAAACTGGATGCCGAGGGCGGCAAGGACGAGTTCTACTTCATGACCAGGGAAGACCACTGCAAGGGCTTCGAGGAGGACCATCAGTGGACCATCGGCGAGTGGCGGGCAGATCAGGGCGCCGACCTCTACGACGAAATGAACCGCGGCTGGATGGAGATCCTCATCAAGAAGAAGTCCCACGGCCAGGGGAAGGAGTTCCCGGAGATCAAGAACGAGATGTTCTTCAAGATGAGCTTCGACCTGGACTACTTCCGGGCATTTGTGTACAACAGCACCTTCCTCGAGATCTACGACATCCCGGCGGAGCGGCTTGAGAAAATCCAGAACGACGATGCGGAACTGCTGAAACTGTCCTTCGAGTGGCTCCGCCAGGC
>CAYILT010000238.1:0-5408 GCA_964364055.1 uncultured Nitrospiraceae bacterium
TGCGCGTTCAGAAGGAAAACCTGTGACGATTGTCTCCTGAAACAGCGCTGCGCATATTCTTATGTATTCGAGACTCCGCCGCCTGAGGATACTGAGATGTTGCGCAAGTACCCGCGGGCGCCCCATCCGTTCGTCATAGAGCCGCCGGACGGCGACGCGCGAATGTACGAGCCTGGGGAAAAGCTCGAATTCTCGTTCGTGCTTATCGGCAAGGGGAGGGAGTATCTTCCCTATTTCGTCTACGCCTTCGAGGAACTGGGGAGCATGGGCCTGGGGAGAGGCAAAGGCCGTTTCCGGCTCGAACAAATCAGCGCGGGCGGAGAAACAATCTATACCGCGGAAAGCAGGACGTTGCGGGAGCCCGGACCAACGGTAATCGAACCTGTTTCAGCCGGACCCGTCAATCGGCTCGATCTTACCTTTCAGACGCCGACCCGCATCAAATACGAAGAGCAGCTTGCAGCCGAACCGGAGTTTCACGTCCTTATACGCAGCCTCCTGCGTAGAATATCCTCATTGTCCTATTTCCACGAAGGCCGAAAACTCGACCTCGATTTTAAAGGCATAATCGACCGGGCAGGCGCGATAAAAACGGTCCGCAAGGACCTGACCTGGATCGATTGGGAGCGGTATTCCAGCCGCCAGGACGCGCGCATGAAGCTGGGCGGCTTCACCGGCACGATTGAATTCGAGGGCGATCTGACGGAGTTCATGCCGCTGCTCCGGATCGGCGAAATCGTGCATATCGGCAAGGCCACGAGTTTCGGTTTGGGAAAATTCAGGATTGACCTTGAGAGGCTGTCATGAAAAACATCCTTCTCGCCGTGACCGGACTGACTCCTCAAGTGCTGACCGAAACGCTGTACTACTACACCGTCGTGGCAGAGCCGCCGATTGCCTTTGATGAGATTCTAGTCATCACAACCGCGACCGGCAAGCGCCGGATAATCGAAAGCCTTCTTCGGCCCGAGACCGGATATTACCAGCAGTTCTGCGGGGATTACGGCGTCACCGGCATCCGGTTTGATGAGTCCCGCATCATGACGATCGGCGACAACAGGCCGCTTGACGACATCCGCAGCGTTGAGGACAACGGACTCATGGCGGCGCAGATACTCCGTACAGTCAAAAAGCTTACCGCCGATCCCGCGACGGCGCTCTACTGCTCCATCGCCGGCGGCAGAAAGACCATGGGCGCATACCTCGCCCTCGCGCTTCAGCTTTATGGCAGGCCCCAGGACAGGCTGTCCCATGTCCTTGTCTCTCCGGAATTTGAGTCGCATCCCGACTTTTTTTATCCACCGCCGTCCGATAAAACCATCCAGGGTAAAGACGTTTCGGGGAAGACCGTCATGCTTCACACGAAGGACGCGAAGATTGATCTCGCGGACATTCCTTTCATCAGCCTCCGGAGCTCATTGCCGGCCAGAGGCAACTTTCCGGTCGCGGAACTTGTCCGGAAGCTCCAGGCTTCCGTGGAAGGAGCGAAACATCAAACAATCCTGCGGATTAGCTTGCGGCAGAAGAGAGTATGGGTGACCAACGTGGCAATAAGCTTGCCGCCGAAAGAGCTGGCGTTTTACTCGTTTTTTGCCGATGCCAAGCGCAAATGCGGAAAAAAGACGTGCGGCGCATGCTCTGAATGTTTCCTCGGCATAAATGAACTGACGGCGCCCGAAACAGGAGCGAAGATTCTCGGCCGGCACCGGACGATAGCAGGACGGTATTCGGGCCACTTGGAACGAACCGAGGCAGCCTGGAAGCGAAGCCCGCCTGATGAAAACCACTTTCTTGGCGCGATCAGCAAGATCAACAGGGCGCTGCGGAAGAACGCCGACGAGCGGGATTACCCCTTAGTCGAGATTTCCCACGTCGGAACATACGGCAACAAACGCTACGGCATTGCCCTGGACAAACGGCATATCGAACTTTGAATTAACAAGGTTGTTGTTCTGGTCTTTCTATCAAACTTATGCCATAGTGCATACGTCAGACTTTAAATATTGAACTTTGAATCCACCGAAGGTGGGGTGATACCATGGATGAAAAAAACCGGAAAGAATACCAGACAGTAGTGCTCGCGGCGCTGCTGCATGATGTGGGAAAGTTTGCCGAGCGGGCCGGCATGGAAATCAGCAGTCAGTATGAAATCGACAACGCTGGGCTGTATCAGCCTTACAAACGCCAGCAGAATCGACATACTCACCGCCATGCTCTTTATACGGCAGCTTTTATTGAGCGATTTTCCAGACTGCTCCCGACGTTGGATGATTCAAACGTCGCCCGGAGCGGAAATTCTTTGATTAATCTTGCCGCCATGCACCACAAGCCGGAAACACCGCTTCAGTGGATAATAACCGTGGCTGACCGATTGAGCAGCGGACTTGATAGGCAGGATTTCGAGGGAGAGGCTGCGGGTGTTGCGTACAGGGATTTCAGAAAAACAAGGCTCATTCCAATTTCAGAAGAGCTTTCGCGTGGAATCGAATTTTACAAAAACGATACCCTTGAAACATACCAATACCGCTATCGTCTACGCGAGCAGTCGCCTGAACAGGTTTTCCCAGTCCCGAAAGCTGAGGCCGATTCGCCTAATGATGCATCAGCAATGGAAGAGTACGCAACGTTATTTGCAACCTTCACCAACGGTCTTAATGCCCTTGATCACCGTGATTATCCCACGCTCTGGATGGGGCATTTCACAAGTCTATGGAAGCGCTTCGCCTCGTGCATACCGGCGGCGACCGTGGGGAAAGTTATCCCCGACGTGTCGCTGTACGACCACTGCCGGGCGACAGCAGCTCTGGCGGGGGCGCTCTATCGTTACCATACTGAAACCGGAACGCTCCAAGAGTCTGCAATCATCAATAACAAACCTGACAAGTTTATTCTGGTGTCCGGTGACTTCTACGGCATCCAGAAATTTATCTTCAGCGAGGGTGGGAGCACCAACAAAGCAGCGGCAAAATTGTTTCGCGGTCGTTCGTTTGCCGTTTCGCTACTTTCTGAGCTTGCTTCAGACCAGCTTTGTCATGCGCTTGGCCTTTCGGAGACCTCGGTTCTGCTTGATGCAGCTGGAAAGTTTACTATTATCGCTCCGAATTTGCCCGGCACAATTGCAGAGATCAAACGTGTAGAGCAAGAGCTTAATGAGTGGATGATTAAACATTTCTACGGTGAGACAACCATAGGTTTATCATGGGTGGCAGCATCGGGGAACAATCTCGAAATGGAGCACTTCCCTAATCTTTATAAAAGGTTGTTCGAGATGTCCAATGAAAAGAAATATCGCAAATTCGACCTCGATACCCACGCAGGAGTGGTAGGCAGCTATCTCGACTCTTTTGATAACACGCAGAGCAGTCTTCTATGTTCTTTTTGCGGCAAACGCGCCGCCAACAGGGAAACGAGGGGCGACCATCTAATTGGCGAGGAAGAGGCGTCGTGTTTCGTATGCAGGGACCATATATGGATAGGAGCCCGACTTATCAAATCGAAGACCCTTGCCGTATTCAACGCGCCCAATGAAACCGCTGGTAACGGAAATAATCTAAAGGATCCCCTCTTTGGCCGTTATCAGATTGCCTTCGATCTAGAGGAGAGGACAATACAGCGGTCCGCTGAAGTTGGATCGCTTATTCGAATAAATCATTTGGCTAAAGCTGGTGAACCGCTAACACCAAGCATGGCGGTGCGCTTCCTTGGCGGATATGTGCCGGTCTATTCTCGGGAGGATGAACACGACAACAGCCTCCTGCGTGACAAGAAGTCTGATGAGATAAAGGCTGATGGTATTAAGGCATTTCATCACATCGCAAAGGCAGCTCGTAACACGCAAAATGGTTCTGATAAAGATACAGGTGTAGAGGCGCTGGGAATACTGAAGGCCGACGTGGATAATTTGGGAAAGCTCTTTGCTTGCGGTCTACCGAAGGAACGGCTCAACCTATCACGACTTGCCACCTTAAGCCGCCAGATGAACGACTTCTTCAGCATCTATCTACCCAATCTCTGCGCGACCGATCCACGTTTTAGCAACCTTTATACTGTGTTTGCAGGGGGTGATGACCTTTTTCTGATAGGGCCGTGGAACCGGGTTATCGACTTCTCAGAAGTTTTGCAAAAAAGTTTTAACCGCTTCGCCTGCGAGAACGCCGAAATTACTATCTCTGTTGGTATTTCGGTAAACAAGCCAGGGATGCCAGTGCCAGCAATTGCAAGACAGGCAGAAAAGGCGCTTAAGGCGTCCAAGGATGCAGGTCGAAACAGGCTGACCATGTTTGATGAGACTGTTACCTGGGCAGAATTTGGTCAACTTCTCATTATCCGTGACACATTGGAAGATTGGCAACGACGCGGCTACTTAGGCACGGCCATGCTCTATCGAATGAATGAGTTGATGTCAATGGCGCGGGAGGAAGAGAACATCAGGACATCAAAACAGCCTGTAGATCTGAGAAATATGGATTGCCTTGCATGGAGATCGCGGTTTACTTATTCGGCGACACGCAACGTTGGCAAGGCACTCGACAAAAATGCGCGGAAGCAGGCGCTGGAAGAGGTAATGAACGCGGTCACATGGCTTCATGATTATGAGGGAAAATTAAAAATTGCATTATGGCAGGTACTTTACAATCAGAGATAGGAGGAGAATATGACCATACAGCTTTGGAAAGATCGCGATAAACGATTGATTGATGCGGATCTCTTCTCAGCATTCGCTGAGGAACTGGCCAAAAAAGTCAATCAAGAACGGATTCAATCGAGGGACAAACTTAACAAGCCTACGCAAATACGTAAATTTTACGATGAAATGATCCGTTATCGAGGTGTTGTGCAGGCAAGCCCAGAAGAGTTCGTTGCGTTGCTGCCATACATCAAAATGCTGAACGCTAAGGCTGCCTATGCGATGGGTCGTGATCTCATAGGCGCGACGTTCAAGAGTTTTATCAGCGATTCCCTGAAGCAGGTAGCGGACAGTCGGGATTTTGAACTATTTTGTAGCTTCTTTGAGGCGTTCATGGGCTTTTATAAGTATTGTGCAGAAAAGGAAGGGGGCGGCACTGAACAGCTGCCTACCAACGACCAACGTGATCAAATGCGGCAATTTGCGCCGAATCAGCGTCAATAGTGCTGATAATACTTCATTAACGACAGGAGGCAAATATCATGAGACTTGCGAAAATATGTTCATATCATGCGATAATTACTCTCAAGAGCGGCTTGCACATTGATTCAGGTGATATGGATATGCACATCGGAGGCACTGACCGAGTGGTCATACGTCATCCCCACACGCTGGAGCCCTACATCCCCGGTTCATCTTTTAAGGGGAAGACCCGGGCACTCTTGGAGTTGGAGAGCGGTTTTATGGCATTCACCAATGGGGCGCCTGTCACACCCAAGTA
>CAYILT010000239.1:0-4150 GCA_964364055.1 uncultured Nitrospiraceae bacterium
CGGGCGTCGTCACCGTTACCGTAACCTTTTGGTTCCGGCTTGTCCGGGTTAGGTGTTTTCCCTGTCCGTGCTGTTCCTCTGCCGCCTGACTTGCCCAGACGACAGGGGACGGCCCTGGCAGTCCGTTTCAGGCAGGACCGGCTGTGCCGGTCCTGTTTTTTTTGCCCGGCTCATCCTTGCATTCGATACTCAGGCATGATAAATTCGTGCACTATGGTGCATGTTGAATTTCTCGTGAAATCGCTCTTCCGGAGACTGTTCCTCCTCGCCCTGGTCTCCCTGTCTGTCCCGGCCGTTCCCTCCATCGGAGCGGAACCGGTCCAAGAACCTGCTCTGCCGGCCTCCCCTGTTGAACCTGCCGTCGCCCCCGAATGGGTCAAAGTGGAGTTCGAACCCGATGCCTACTACACCAGCCTCGGCCTCTATCTCGCCCTGACAAAGAGCCCCATCCCCCATGTGGGAGAGAAGTCCGAGAAGGACCTCTACCTGTCCCTGTTGTCCCGCGCCTACGCTCCCCGGTTCCTGGTGATCGAAGGCAGCGTGAATCCGCTCCCTTACGCGGGCGCCTCTATCAGGGACCGGCATGAGAATTTTTATGATAACGCGCAGACCACCGGAAGTTTTAACTGGGTGCAGGCGGTCACGGCGGGCTTTGAAGAACCTTATGCGGTCTCGCTGTTCCTGGGAAACGTCGTGGACTTCTCCATTCCGGAGGACAAAGGCAGCAAGGGGATCGGGTACAGCGGTCTTCTGTACAGCAGAGGGACCTACCACATCAGAAACAACACGCTCGTCCGCGATGACTGGTGGGAGATGGAATGGAAGGTGAAGGGGGACCGGAAGACGCAGGACCGGAAGCTCAGCTGGAGCTTCCGGTTCGGGGCGAAGCTCCATGGGAACCCCGGCATAACGGATATCTACTACCTCTCCTTCCGTCGGAGCAGGCTTGATTACCGTCCCCAGGGCGATTCGATCTTCAACAACAGCGGGTTCGAGTATACCGCGGACATCGAGCGGGGCACGTTCACCCCGATCCGCCACTATTTCTTCGTGGACAAGAAGTGGCCCTTCGAGAACAAAAAGATGGCCTTCTCTCTTGCCACCGGTTTTGTCTGGGAATCGTCCAAGAAGTACTCAGGCGCTCTCGCCGCCGACCATACGGGCAGCCAGACTCAGATCATCCTCCGGCCGAACATCGAGTTCTGAAATTCCAGACAGAGGAAAGGGTGACGGGGGAAAGGACGGGATGACCGGGAACGAAGCGGGACACAAGACGGGCCGGCCTCTGTGAATGAGGCCGGCCCCTGTTTGTTATACGGAAAGAATGGTTTGTTCCCGGACGATCAGAACGCCACACCGAGCGTGACGGCCAGGGTCAGGAACGAATCGGAGATGAGATGCAGCCTGCCGCTGACGCCGAGCTTGACGTTCCTGGCAAGGGCAAAGTCGACGCCGCCCCCGCCGGCAAGACCGAGATTTATGTCCGTGGCGCTGGCCTTCCCCAGACCCGGCACGGCGACCTCGGACCTTCCGTAGCCCAGTTCGAGGCCGCCTTCCACGTAGGGGGAAATGGTGCTACTGCCGCCCGGCTGGAAGGTCAACCGCGGACCGCCGAAGAACATAAACCGTTGGTAGGACACGTCAATGCCATAGAAGTTTCCGTCCCAGTTAAAGTACGTCATATCCGCCCTGATCCCGAGCTTCATATCCTTCGACGACGTCTTCATCCGGCCTGCCATGTCGATGAGGGCGCCCACGCCGATCCCAACCGTGGAATCATACCCTCCCATGGGCTCGGTGGCGAACACCAGCGAACCGTCAATGGTGGCGCCGCCTGCCGCGAATGCCTGATCCGCGCCAGCGAGCAAAGCCGCCGCGATCACTGCCATGAACAGAAACTTCTTCATTGATCCGTCCTCCAGAAAAGGGAAATGTCGACCGGGCAGAGCCCGTCGTGCCGTCATAAGCAATGTGATAATAGAGGGTTATCCTTCGGAAGTCAAGCGCTATGAGGTCCACACCACGGTAACCTTGCCGTTGCCGTCGATCGCGATCTGCGGGACTTCGAACCCGGAGCTGTCCGCGCTGCCGGCGAAACTCTGACTCGCGTTTCAACTGGCGCCGGATACGGAATAGTGATTGGCATAAATGCGCCGGGCAGGGCCATCCTCCTGCTTCCCCTTTTAAAGGAAAAGGGGACAACAGTCCCCTTTTCCTGGTCTTTTCATCTTTCTCTTTCCCGCCCGCTTACTTTATCCTGCGGATTGAGCTGTTGCCCGTGTCTCCAATAAAGATGCTGCCGCAATAACCGGTTATTCCCTGGGGCGAGCTGAACCGGGCTGAGGTGCCAACGCCGTCCGCTGTGCCTGATGTTGCAGCCAGGCCGGCAACGGTGGTGACGGCTGCGGAAGCGATATTGACCTTGCGCGCGACGTCACCCCATTGCTCCACCACATAGAGGTTCGTGCCGTCCGAGGATATCCCGATGGGTCTATAGAAAGTGGCGGCAATCCCTGTGCCGTCGAGGGACGTGGTGGTGGTTGGGGTCAAGTAATTCCCTGCAAAGGAGGATACGGTACCTGTCGCAATATCGATCTTGCGGATATCATAGTAGTAATAATCGACGACATAGAGGGAGGTGCCGTCGGTGGTGATCCCCTCCAGATTATTGAAGCGGGCCGCGGTGCCGACGGCATCGACGTGCCCGACCACTCCGGCAGTGCTTCCGGCAAAGGTGCTGACCGCCTGAGTGGCGATATCGATCCTGCGCACCGCGGTGTTCTCGGTCACAAACAGGCTGGTGCCGTCGGTGGTGATCCCTTGCGGGCTCACGAATCTTGCCGCCGTTCCCGTGCCATCGGTCAATGGGCTGCAGCTACCGACCGTTCCCGCAAAAGTGGTCACGGCGGCGCTCGCGATGACGATCTTGCGGACGGTGCAGTTATTATAGTCGGTCACATAAAGGCTTGTGCCGTCGTTGGTGATGTCGTAGGGGCGGAAGAATGTCGCCGCGGTACCGACGCCGTCGGCAGAACCGGAGACGCCTGTTGCGCTACCCGCAAAGATGCTGACCGCTTGCGTGGCGGGGTCGATCTTGCGGATAACATTGTTGAGGTAGTCGGCAACGTATAGATAGTCGCCGTCGGTGGTCATCCCCTGCGGGAGGTTGAAACGCGCGGCGGAACCAATGCCATTGATAAGTCCGCTGAACCCGCTCGATCCGGCAAAGGTGGTGACCGCTCCGGTGAGGGAAAGCGATTTTCCCTGCATGGCTCCAGCCAGCAGCTTGTAGAAGGCCTCGGACACCTCCGATGATGCGGCGCTTTCTCCGGAGCTGTTTACCGCCTTGACCGTGTAGTAGTAAGTGGCTCCGACAGCGCCTGAAGTATCAACGTAGGAGGTGGTTGTGCTGTTCCCTGCCAGCGTGCCCGTCGCGCCGGCCGATGTTGAGCGGTAGACATTATATGACGATGCGCCCGTTACGGCAGGCCATGAAACCGTGATCTTCTGATTGCCGCAGGCGGCGGCCACACTTGCAGGCGTGGATGGGGCGCCTCCCGTGGTGCTGGAAGTGGTCTCTCCTCCTCCGCAGCCGGCAAGCGATATCGCCAGCAATAGAGTCATTCCTTTAAATAACATGTTCTTCATCTTTGCTCCTCCTTTTGTTGTACAAAAATAGTTTTTCATACCGTTCCCTGACCTCTTCTTAATCTTAAGAGGGGGGACTCATGACCATCCCAATTCCCCTACTGCACCGTAAGATACCCTTCATGGCTCAATATCATGAACGTATTGTTCCCGATATATTGCAACTCGATGGCATCATACTGAGCCCCGCTTATAGAACCTGATGTCCCGGCTGTTGTGCGTTGAATCACTATCGGGACTGATGTGTATATCTGGCCGCTAGATACCACGGCAACAAGCTTTGTCCCGTCCGAGGAGGAGGACACAGAATACCAACCTCTTGTTGAATCCCGCGCAGTCCATGTCACACCTGAATCGGTGGATGTGTATATCTGGCCGCCACTCACCCCAGCCACAAGCTTTGTCCCGTCCGAGGAGGAGGACACAGACCACCAGCCTCTTGCTGAGTCCCGCGCAGTCCATGTCACACCTGAATCGGTGGATGTGTATATCTGGCCGCCAC
>CAYILT010000239.1:4250-5387 GCA_964364055.1 uncultured Nitrospiraceae bacterium
TCACCCCAGCCACAAGCTTTGTCCCGTCCGAGGAGGAGGCAACAGAGACCCAGCCTCTAACTGCATCCCGCACCGTCCATGTCACCTCTGAATCTATAGATGTGTATATCTGGCCGCCATACACTACGGCAACCAGCTTGCTCCCGTCAGAGGATGAGGCAACAGAGTACCACCCTCTGACTGAATCGCGCGCAGTCCAAACAGCGCCGATGTTGCCGACAACGTCTTTCGTAATGACGGACTGCCCGGCATTCTGGGCGATCTTCCAGCCTCCCGATCCCACGCCGGATACCTGGACGACATCGCCCACAGCGGGCGAGGTAGGAAGGGTGATTGAAACCTGTGAAGCGTTGTTTGCCATATAACCGGTGTTCGATACTGCCTGCTGTGTTGTCCCAGTGACATTCACCCAGGTGACGCCCGGCCCTGCGGGGCCGATCGGTCCAGTCGCGCCGTTGCAGACATAGGTTGTGGATGTGACCTCTCCAGAGTCGAGAACTGCATTTGCATTGGTGTCGAGGCCGGAAGTTACCTTCGAACCGCCGCTTGTGCAATTTGTGCCCGCCGGTTCCGAGACGACCGCTGCAAGTGAATTGAAGCCGTTGCTGCCGCTTGTGCCGTTCGTTCCCGCGGTCCCATTACAGATATAATCAGATGACGTTATCTCGGATGCATCGAGGGCTCCGTTCGCGTTTGTATCCGGCCCTACGCTTACCTTCTTGCCGCCGGTCGCGCAGTTTGCGCCTGACGGTTCCGTCGTGACGGCCACCAGGGCGTTGGTTCCGGTTGTACCATTTGTCCCGTTGCAGACATACTGGGTGCTGTCCACCTCCGCCGCATCGAGGACCCCGTTGCCGTTGTCGTCAATTCCCGCATCCACGGAGATGCCGCCGGTCGGGCAGACGGCTGCGGATACGGAATTGCGAACTGCAGTGACAACCGAATTTTCCCCGCTCACGTTGCTGCCGCCTGTAGCGCCGCCGCCACTGCCGCAGCCGCTCACGGCCGCGACAAACAACAGCAGTAAACCGGCAAACATAAACCTTCTCGGATTTCTCATTTCATATCCTCCTTTATTACCGATATTTTATTCATCCTCATGAACGGTTGGTTTGCGTTTACCGCGAAAAACTTTCC
>CAYILT010000240.1:0-5386 GCA_964364055.1 uncultured Nitrospiraceae bacterium
CCTGCATATCCGCCTAATGATGCAACAACGCTTTCGTCCAGGATACAGTACAACCTCACATCGGGGCAAACTTATTACATTTCGGTGAAATCCTCGCCCTCGCCGAACAGGCCGGCCTCTGCCGGTAGGTATGGCTCCTATACGTTAAAGATATTACCATGACCTGTGCATAGATCATTCGCTGTACAAGGACGTTCAACGGGGAGGCTCAATGCCTCCCCGTTCTATTTCATATTCGCTTCCTGCCAGTGGGCTTCCATCTCGTCGAGGGTCATGTCGGCTAGGTTCCGGTTCGCCTTCGCGGCGCGCTCCTCGATATGGCGGAAGCGGTGCACGAACTTGCTGATGGTCTTCCGGAGGGCCTCGTCGGGATTCACGCCGAGGAACCGGGAGATGTTCACCAGCGTGAAGAACACGTCGCCCAGCTCCTCCTCGATCTTCCCGGCGTTCTCTTCCTTGAGCGATTCCTTGAACTCGGCTATCTCCTCGTCCAGCTTCGGCAATGCCTCGTTCAAATGGTTCCAGTCGAAACCCACTCTCGCGGCCCGCTCCTGGAGACGGTGGGCGCGGAGCAGGGAGGGAAGTTCCCTGGGAACGCCTTCGAGGATCGATTTCCTGTCCTCATGACCTTTCTCCTTTTTCTTGAGCTCTTCCCAGTTCGCAAGCACCTCCTTGTCCGTGGCAAGCTTTTCATCACCGAACACATGGGGGTGCCGCCGGGTCATCTTCTCATGGATGGCCGTTATGACGTCTCGCATCGAGAAATAGCCGGCTTCCTCCGCGATCCTGGCGTGGAAAATGATCTGGAACAGGAGGTCTCCCAGTTCTTCCTTGAGCTTGTCCGGTTTTCCCTCATCCAGGGCGTCGATGACCTCGTAGCACTCCTCCACCAGAAACGGCTTGAGGGATTCCGGCGTCTGTTTCCTGTCCCACGGGCAGCCTTCCGGGCCGCGCAAGGCCGCCATAAGCTCGACGAGCTTCCGAAATGCGTTGTCCTGGTCGTTTTTCGCATTCATTGACCGATAACCTTACACAAGGGAGGTCCTCATTGCAAGCTTTTTTCTTGAAAGCGTGAATGTATTATAGTAAGATAACGGCGAATGAGAAAAACAACTTATTTATCCGCTGATTCCAAAAGTAGGCGCTTCTAAGCGACGCAGATTTCGCAGATTAGATCAACGGCATATTAAGAGTGTAAAACCATAACGGCTTATAGTAGATAATGGGGAATGATAAAAACAACTTATTTATCCGCAGATTACGCAGATTACGCAGATTAGATCAACGGCATATTCTGAATTTAAAAACCATAACAGCTTAATGAATGAGAAAAAGATAAAAGATCCGAAGACCTATGAGATAATTGCTGCTGCTATGGAGGTTCACAGGATATTAGGTCCGGGTTTTCTTGAGGCTGTGTATCATGAAGCAATGTGTGTTGAGTGTGATTTGAAAAGCGTGCCGTTCCAGAAAGAAGTAGAGCTGCCGGTTCGTTACAAGGAAAGAATTCTTGCAACAAACTATCGCGCAGATTTTGTTTGCTTCAAAGATGTACTTGTTGAAATAAAGGCATTAAGCCAGCTTACGACCAAAGAAGAAGCACAGATCATAAACTATTTAAAAGCTACCGGATTACGGACAGGCTTGCTTCTGAATTTTGGTTCGAAAAGCCTCGAATTTAAACGGTTCGTTTTAACAGGCAAGAGCGTTCTGCCTATTCTTGAATCTGATTAAATCTGCGTAATCCGCGTAATCTGTGGACAAGTTCTTGTTCCGATGCTGCCGTAAAATATTGATTTAGTCCGCGGTATCAGCTTAATCTGCGGACGAGATTCGTTCCCGACCTTGCTTTATTCAACAAAGGAGATATTCATGAAAAGGAACCTACTGTCGCTGACGATCATCCTCGTTTCCTTCCTCTTCCTCACCGCCATGGGAGGCAAGGGCGGCGGCTTTGAGCGTGCCCCGAGGGTGGACAAGAACTTCGCCGTGACCGTGACCGATGTCTCGGGGAACAAGATCAATGGCGAGAAGTTCAGCTGGGAGGGGAGGGTGCATTTTGCCGGTTCAATGGGTATGGCAAGCATCACCATCCCGTTCGAGAAGATCAAGGAGATCTCTATCGGCGAAAAGAAAGAGAAAAAAGTCAAAGTAACGGCCAAGCTCAAGGATGGCATTGAGACGGTGTTCGATATCGATGCCGACTCACGCTGCTATGGAGAAGCTCCCTTCGGAAGCTTCATGCTTACCCTGGAAGAGATCAGAAACATCCTTTTCAAGAACCCGTAGCCATTATAGTTGATGGTCTCGTAACAAGTACCAAGTGCTGTCATTGCGAGGAGCGCCTTTAGCCCCGGACACGATCCGGGGGACGCGGCAATATCAATTTTTCAACCGGTTACGAACTGCGAGATTGCTTTGCTTCGCTCGCAATGACACGTTTTGCGGACTTTTTTGAATGTATCATAGCGCGGCATGGCCGCAACCAATAAAAATCCCCCTCATTCCCCCTTTTTCAAAGGGGGATGTTTAAATCCCCCCTTTAGCAAAGGGGGGCAGGGGGGATTTGAAAAACATTCGCGCGAACATGTCAAGTTTTAAAAAGAAATAGCATATTGAGCTCCCTCTGAACATGAAGGGAATCGTGCCGCGGACACCTGTTCTGCCGGCGTGCCAATGAGATCGTATTGAACCGGAACTCATCAGTGGTCCCCGCAGGGGATATCAAAGCATTCCTCACCGAAGAAGAATCGCTCATCAGGAGCGCTCATTTCGGCGGTGCGGGGGGGAATGAGGTCGTCCAGCGCCGCACGGCCCTTATCGACAGGGCGCTCAGGGCCATTTATCTTCCCCTGACCGCATCAACGCCCATGCCGGTCCTCATCGCGGTAGGGGGGTACGGCAGGGGCGAGCTCAATCCCTTCTCGGACATTGATATCCTGTTCCTGTGCCGGGACGAAGCCGAGCGTGAGCAGGCGCCCCGTATGCTCTACGCGCTGTGGGACGCCGGTCTTGATATCGCATACAGCGTCAGGACCGTGGACGAATGCATCGACCTTTCCCGGAACGACACGAAGATCCGCTCCTCCCTCCTCGAATCCCGCCTTCTTGCCGGTGACCCGGCCTGGTACCGCGATTACCTGAAGCGAATGCAGGCCGAGGTCTTCTTCCGAAAGGTTCCGAACTACCTCTCTGAAAAGCTCGCGGAGCGAAGCGCCACCCGCCTGAAATATGGCGGTTCACTCTACCTTCGTGAGCCGAACATCAAGGAGAGCGCCGGCGGCCTCAGAGATTTTCACTCCGCGGGATGGCTGGCCTTCACTCGTTTCCGGGTCTCTTCTTTTTCCGAGCTTGTCACACAGGGTGTCATTATTTCCGGGCAGTTTACCGCTTTTCTCCGTGCCCGCAATTTTCTCTGGCGTATCCGTAATGAGATCCACTATCTATCGGGGAGAAAGAACGACCAGCTTACCTTCGATCTGCAGGATTCAGCGGCGCGGGATTTCCACTTCAGGGACTCGGCGCATCTCCTTGCCGTCGAACGGTTCATGAAGGTGTACTTCCTCAATGCCAGTGTCATCCAGGGGTTCTCCCGCCTCGTCGCCGAGCGTGTGCTCCCCGCGTTAAAACGGTCATGGTTCGATCGCGCTCAGACCATCGGTCCCTTCACGCTTGCCGGAAAGACCCTGTCACCGGGCGCTGAGGACGTCATCGCTGCCCGGCCGGAGCTGTTCATGCAGGCCTTTGAGATATATCAAAGCCGTCATGCGGCATTCTCCGATCGCCTTAAGCACCTGATCAGCGCCTGCCGCTTTGGCGATGAGGTCAGGACCTCGGCGGCGGCCGCCAGCGCATTCCTTTCGATCCTGGACAATCCAGACCGTCTCTTCGAGACCCTGGGACTCATGAAAGACCTGAAATACCTCGGCAGGTACCTTCCGGAGTTCCGTGCCATTCAAGCCCTGGCGCGAAGGGACTACTACCACACCTATACGGTTGATGAGCATATCCTTATGGCGGTCAGAGGACTTGAAGACGTCTGGCAGGGACGCTATCCGGGACTGTCCTCGCTGTATGACGCCTTCAAGAAGCTCGGACGCCGCTGGGTGCTGATGCTGACGGTGCTGCTCCACGACCTGGGAAAGGCGTGCCGATCCGATCATGAGCACCGGGGGCGTGAGCTCGCGGAAAGGATCCTCGACCGTCTCGGCATAGCGGAAAGTGACCGAAGGCGCATCCTGTTCCTGATCGAGAATCATCTGCTCATGGCGGTCCTGTCGCAGCGGCGCGAGCTTTCCGACCAGAAGGTGATCACCGAGTTCGCACGGACCGTCCAGGACGTTGAGAACCTGAACATGCTGTATCTCCTCACCTATGCCGATCTGTCCGCCGTAAGCCCTACAGCATGGTCGCCGTGGAAGGCCGCGCTGCTGCAGGACCTCTATCTCCGGACCCTCCGCGCATTTGAACAGTCCGGAGGCATTGAGCAGGAAAAGCCCCAGCTGACCGCCGCCCGCTTTCACAGCCTTCAGGAGGCCGCGCGGGGATCGTACGAGCCGGAGGAGATACGGTCATTCATGGAGGCCATGCCGGCGCACTATCTGGAGACAACGTCCGTTCAAAAGCAGCTGTACCACCTTGAAATGTTCCGGCAGCTCCTGAAGGAGAACCTCGTGATCCGCCATCGGCACCGTCATGATAAGGGATATACGGAGCTGACGGTTTGCGCCTATGATGCGTATGGCATGTTCTACCGGACAGCGGGCACCATCGCCGCAAGGAACCTCAATATTCTCCGGGCGCAGGTCTATACCGGGAGGAACGGCGTCATGATCGATACGTTTCAGATCACCGACGCAGATGGAAAGCTCATTAGCTATGATGAGGTCTGGAAGACCATCACGGCCGATCTCCGAGAAGTGCTTTCAGGCGAACGCAGGCCGCCTGAACCGCGTCCATCGCAATTCGACCGCGCCGTGACCGCAGCAGTCCCTGCTTCCGTCGGATTCGACAATACGGCCTCTGATGCACTTACCATCATCGATATTATTGCGAGGGACCGGGTCGGGCTTTTATACCGGATCACCAAGTGCCTGTATGACCTGAATCTCGATATAGCCTCGGCCAAGATCGTGACGGAAGGCGTGCGGGTCATGGATTCTTTCTACGTGAGCGATCTTTTCC
Organism: uncultured Nitrospiraceae bacterium; assembly: GCA_964364055.1. GTDB lineage: Bacteria > Nitrospirota > UBA9217 > UBA9217 > UBA9217 > JAAXXJ01. The sequence continues at coordinate 5,185 of CAYILT010000240.1, forward strand.
GGATGAAGATAACCGACCTGGAGCGGATCGCAAAGATACAAGACGCATTGATGAAGGTGCTGGAGTGAACTGACGGCCTCTTGCCGCAAGGTAGTACACCGTAAACTTAGTTGTTAATGGTGCCGCACCGTCTTTCCGGCACGTTTAAAGCCGGAATCCAGAGAATTTTTCTTTTAAAATCATCCTGGACCCCGGCTAAAAT
>CAYILT010000241.1:0-5345 GCA_964364055.1 uncultured Nitrospiraceae bacterium
AGACGGGATCCGGATTTGGGCAAAGCCCTTCAAGGGGGAGGACAAATTGACCCCCCCCTTGCCTTGGAGTTCGCGACGGCCGGCGGGCCTCAGAAACTCCAGTGCTGGAACACCGAGGGCATCTTCCGCCTGATACAGTCCATCCCCAGCCCCAAAGTCGAGCCACTCAAGCAGTGGCTGGCCCGGGTGGGCAAGGAGCGGATTGATGAGCTCGAAAACCCCGAGCTGGCCATGGGCCGGATGCAGGAACTCTACGAAAAGAAGGGCTACCCCAAGGAGTGGATTGACAAGCGGCTGCGGGGCATCGCCGTCCGGCAGGATCTGACCGATGAATGGAAGAACCGGGGCGCCCAAACCACCTTGGAATACGCCATCCTGACCAATGAGATCATGCAGGGCGCGTTCGACCTGAATGTGGAGGAGTACAAGCAGGTGAAAAACCTGGAGCGGGAGAACCTCCGCGATCACATGACCGACATCGAACTGATCCTGACCATGCTCGGCGAGGCAACCACCACGGAGCTGCACCGGGACCGGGATTCACAAGGCATGACGCCGCTCAAGAAAGACGCGAAAGACGGCGGCGCGGTGGCCGGCAGGACGCGCAAGGATATCGAGCAACAGACGGGTAAGCCGGTGATCTCGACCGGGAACTTCAAGCAGTTGGCAGGCAGGAAATTGAAGAAGTTGAAGGCGGGCGAGGATTGATTATGCCGCAGCAAAAATCACCAGAACTCATCTTTCAAAAACACATCGAGGACTTCCTCATCCGCGAGCACGATTATAGCGTGCTCGAACAGTTTGATATCACGGGGGTCCACGCGGCCAGGTCTATATTGTTGTATATTGAACAAATAAGGTGCAATGGTTGACACTCTTTTTACACCATTAGAAAATTCTGTTGACACGTTATAGCGAGCGTACACATAATTATGAGGGATTGGTGGCAAGAAACCACTATCCGCAATAGATATTGTTTTCTAACGGAGTAAACAATCGGCTATTCAAGCCGAACAATTGATGATCTTGTCGCTCTTCTTGAACGGCACAAGATAATCCCGCGGCCGTCCCTTCGATGCGGACTGCGGGATGTCGCGTTATCATAGTCTCCCACTGAATCCGTTTGGGAGAACTGAAAGGGCTCCACAGTCTGTGCGACGTGCGGTTGCGGTCTGGACTCTTCTTGATTGTCGCAATAAGAATTTGACTACATGAAGGATGTTTACGAATATAAGCAAAGATTGAAGCTTCTCAAGAATGCTTTGCCGTTGAGGATGTTACAAAAACATCGAAAAAGAATATTTTGGTGCTTGATGATCTATATAGGTCCGGAGCTACTGTGGATGCTATCGTACGAACATTGTTCACTGAAGGTAAAGTAAGCAAGGTGTATGTGCTGGCATTGACCAGAACGAGGAGTATATTGTGAGTAAGGTTTTTATCGGCGGTTCAAGAAGAATAACAAAGCTCAATAACGACATCACGAGCAGAATAGACAATATCATCCAGAGTGGGTACACGATTCTTATCGGCGATGCAAACGGCGTGGATAAGTCCGTTCAGAAATATCTTCAGGATAAGCACTATCAAAACGTTCTTATTTATTGCATGGGGCCGCAATATAGAAATAATCTTGCCAATTGGGAAACAAAGCATATTCCTGAAAACCAACAAAGCAAGAAAGATTTCTCTTATTATTCCTTGAAAGATATAAAAATGGCCAAGGAAGCGGATTATGGATTTATGATATGGGACGGAAAGAGTAAAGGCACATTGAACAACATTCTCAATCTCTTGAGGGACGACAAAAAAACGCTGGCTTACTATTCTCCGGAGAAGAAATTTTATACCGTGGATTCGTTTGACATTTTGAAAGGTCTTCTACAGCAAGGCGATAAGCAGCTTCAAGCAATGTTCAAGAAAGCCCTCAACGCGCTCCGCGACGCGCACGCGGATACGCAAAAAGAAAACCAAACAGCGCTTAGTTTTCATTAACTGCTATCCAGAACCTTTAGGGTCAACGACCATATCCTGGGATTCGCCCGCCTGACCGATGACCTGAAGATCGCTGATGCACTTCCCAATGGAGATTTGAAGGGGGTGGGCATAAACGACGCCACAGAACGGCTTTCCGGCCTTTTGACGCTCGGTGGCTTCGGACAAGAGATCATCGTCGAAGGTGAACAAAACCCTGCGGAGAGCGGAGAGCGCATGCGCGGTCAAGAAGCTCGGGATCGGAATTACCTTCATTGCCGTCTTCCTGGGCGGTCAGGACATCTACGCCGCGCATTCTGAGGCCGAGCGTCACCGCCTTCGGAATGTGTTCATCCATATAAAACGAGACCGGCATTACAGGAGGCCCTTTGCTTTTAACCTCTCCAGCAAGGGTGAAGGCGCGGCTGTCCGGCGCGCCGAGTCCGCGCGTTGCAGACGCTGCTCGATCTCCTTGTCGAGCTCTTCACGGTGGTCGGCATAGAATGCCAGGGCGGAATATATCTGACCGAGAGTCAGGGAGGGATGCTGGAACTGGATTTCTTCGGCGCTCCATCCGTATGCGACCTTCTCCTGGACGAGCTCTATGACTTTCATTGTTGTTCCGGTGATGATGGGCGTTCTTCGGTCATCCAATGATATATGTTCGTATCCTGTTTGAAGAGCAGGCATGCTTTAACACTCCTTATCGTTCTCCCGGCCGTCGGCGCGAGGGAGTTTACGAGGATGTTGGCGCCGGTATCGGTGGATACAGGATAATACTATCATAAGCCGGATTGCGAAGTCAATTTAGAAAGGCAAATACAGAACGGTTGTGGGTCAGGCTTGAGTTGTTGAGTTGCTGAAAGAACCCATAGGGCGCATCTTGGATCTTGCTATTGAGTTGCGAGGCGCACCTTCTATCGCAGAGAACGAACTGACTATACGGGGGCAGATCGTTAATCGCTTCCCGCCGCGGCCGCGCGCTCCCGGAGCTGGCCGCAGGCGGCGGAGATGTCCCGGCCGCGTGATTCACGCACCAGCGCCGTGTAGTGGCGGTCCTGTAAAATTTTCTGAAAGCGTTTCACGGCGGCGTCATCAGGTCTTTTGAACTCGCTTCCGGGAAAAGGATTGAACGGGATGAGGTTCACCTTGCACTTGATGCCCTTCAGCAGGCGGGTGAGCCGCAGCGCATCGTCCTCGGAATCGTTTACTCTCCTGAGCAGGACATATTCGAACGTGATGCGCCGCCTCGGTTCGAGCGGGAACCGCCGGCAGGCAGCCAGAAGGTCCTTGAGGGGATAGCGCCGGTTCACGGGCATGATCCGATCACGCGTTTCGTCGGTCGTGGCATTAAGAGAGACGGCGAGATTCACCTTTACGTCCGCCCGTCCCAAGGCCTCCATTTCGGGAACGAGGCCATCGGTCGACAGGGTCAGCCTGCGGCCTGAAAAACCCAGCGCCCGGTCCGAGGTAATGACCCGGATCGCTTTTATGACTTCGTCGAAGTTTGCCAAGGGCTCACCCATTCCCATGAGCACGATGTTGGTGATCCCCCGCGCCCCTTCGGCCCTCAGGATGCGGGAGACCTCCAGGACCTGGTCGGCGATCTCGGAAAACACCAGGTTCCTCGTGAACCCGCCCTGTCCGGTCAGGCAGAAGCGGCAGGCCTGCTGACACCCAACCTGAGAAGATATGCAGAGCGTCTGCCGGTCGTCGTCCGGTATGAGAACGCTTTCGATGGTGTGGCCGTCCTCGAGCCCGAAAAGGAATTTGCGCGTGCCGTCCGATGATCGTTCCGCCCGCAGCAGCGAGGGAGCGGTTATGGAAAACACCGCGGCAAGCCGGTCGCGCTCGGCCTTTGCGATGTTCGTCATCTCCTTGAACGAGACCGCATAGCGCTGATAGATCCACGAGGTGATCTGGCCGGCCCGGTATCCCTTGAGGCCCATGTTGCCCAGCTTTGTTTTGAGCTCATCAAAGGTCAGGCGCTTTATTGATATTTTTTCGCTGATCATTGATCTCCTTGCAGGCGCAGAGTATCATTATTTCTTTTCAAAAGCAAGGTTGACGATTCCCGGCAGATCGATCATGGATGCTGTCGCGTTTTCGGTCACATGAGACGACGATTATAAAAGTAATTAATTGATTTTATGGTATAATCCAATAAGCATGAATGTTGCAATGTGCTCCCTGTCCTATTTAAATTGACTGTTGGAGACGCTAGTATACACATGAACGATGCAACGGCACTTAAGCGGATCCTTATCGTTGACGATGAACCAACCATCCTTCTTACGCTTTCCTATGCGTTGCGGTCCAAGAACGTGGAAGTGATCACTGCAAGCCGTCTTGAGCCGGCCGAGGAGGCCTTGAAGCGGTATAACTTTGACCTCGTGATCGCCGATATCCGGATGTCCGGTATGCTGGGCGTGGAGGGGTTGGAACTGCTCACCTATATCAAGCGGTACTGGCCCGAGACCCGGGTCATCATCATGACCGCTCACGGCTCCGAGGAAATCCAGCAGGATGCCTACGAACGCGGAGCGGCCTATTATTACCAGAAGCCTGTCGATATTCGGGAGCTGATGCGAAAGATCGAGGAACTGGGGATACCGCTCAAGACATAGACCGACGGCCGGAAGGTCAGGATATTCACAGAAGCAGGAGGGAGAAATGATGCTCAAGAAAGTACTGGTGGTTGATGATTCAGCCTTGATACACCAGATGTACAAAATGGTGCTCATGCGCTACCGGTGCGAGATCGTCCAGGCGCTCAACGGACAGGACGGCCTTGACAAGCTGGAGAAGAACCCTGACGTGGGCATGATGCTGGTGGACATCAACATGCCGCTGATGAACGGCCTGGAATTCATCCAGAAGGTGAAGGCGCTCGAAAAGTACAACACCATCCCCATCATCATCGTGAGCACGGAAGGCAAGGAGGAGGACACCAAGCGAGGGCTCGCCTTGGGGGCGCAGGGATATGTGAAAAAACCGTTCCAGCCCAGCGATCTCCACTCGCTGATCGGCAAGCTGTTCGGGGCCGCGCCCGCGTAGTCTGGTCTGCAGATGAGGCGCTGATCTTTTGAACACAGGGAGTTGATTTCATCAGACGGTAAACTACGTCAAGAGTACATAGACAGTACGCGATGAACCAAAGGCCTTTCGGTATACCGGAAGGCCTTTTTGTTGATTATGGAGTTTCTAATATTTGCTACCATTTGTAACTATCGGTAACAAAAAACTCTTGACACATCCTCTTTCCTGATGCTATTTTGTTGAGTCGTTTCCTCAGGAGAATTTCCCGTGAAAATTGCGATCACCGGCAAGGGCGGCGTGGGAAAGACCACGCTTTCCGGCCTGCTGGCAAG
>CAYILT010000242.1:0-1698 GCA_964364055.1 uncultured Nitrospiraceae bacterium
TTAGGAAGGACGGGATACCCATGAACGACAAAGAAAAGAAGAACATGTCCCAGCATATCCTGCCGACATCGGCAAACCTTCTGGGACTGTGTTTTCTGATCCTGTCGTTGAAGAAGCTGTGGAAAGGGGGCGGTATCGAAAGGTTCATGGATAAGATTGACGGAGTGGCGATCATCATCTTTCTCGTCGCCAGCGTGCTGTCCTACATGTCCATGCGATCGAAGGAACGGCCGGAACTGTATGAACGGATCGCCGACCTCATTTTCATGGCTGGCCTGTTCCTGCTGACGCTGATCGCTGTAGCAGCGGTGCTTGAATTGGGATAGGTGTTGAGACGGCACCGCTGCCGGCGCAGCCTATTGGAACGAGGATGACATGACGAGAACGGAAAACGACCGGGGCAGGAGCAAGGGAAGGAACACGGCTGTCGTCCGGTCCCAGCTGCTGGTCCTGCTGGTCCTTGCCTTTTGTCTCGGTCTGTATGTGGACCGGGGGATCGGGCTGTTCTCCGGCGGACGGGAAGGCATCGGCGAGGAGCTTCCCGCGCCGGGAGAAGGCGAATACCGGTATATCCGATATGCCCCCCGGCTGGCGGGAAGGGAACGGACCCCCCCGGAGAAGGGACTGAAGCCCTTCCGGTACAAGGTGAAAGCTCTCGTGGAGAGCGGCCTGAAGGCGGGAGAGGCGACGGTCATTTCCGTCTACTTCCGCGATCTCCGTGACGGACACCGGTTCGGCATCCGGGAGCAGGAGAAGTTTTCGGTCGATGCCAACCTGAAATTGCCTCTCATGATCGCCTATCTCAAGTGGGCGGAATCGTCCCCCCTGCTGCTGAACAGGAGGTTCTCCTATACGGGCAGCCACGAAGGTAACCCGGCCGGCCCGGAGAGGCCGCAGGACCTGCTGGAGCACGGCAGGGCGTATAAGGTAAGTACGCTCATCTTGCGGATGATCGCCGACAACGACGAAAAGGCCTATGCCATGCTGGCAGCGAACCTGCCCCCAGCCTATCTGCAGAGGATCTTCAAGGATATCTATGTTAATTATGATCCGACGAAGCGCGACGAACCCATGCCGTTCGGCGCCTATGCGTCATTTTACCGGGTCCTCTTCAATGCCTCCTATCTGAACAGGGACATGTCCGAGAAGGCCCTTCGCTTCCTTTCCCAGGCCGCGACCCGGGATGGGATCATTTCGGGTGTCCCTCAGGACATCGACGTTGTCGCCAAGTATGGCGAACGCATCATCGAGGACCAGGCGACCGGACGGCCCACCGGCATGAAGCAGCTCCATGAGGTCGGGATCGTGTATCATCTCCGCCACCCGTACATCATGGGGGTCATGGTCCGCGGCAGCGATCCCGGGAAATTAAAGAAGGTATTGCGCGACATATCCGCGCTGATCTTCGAAGAGGTGGATCGGCAATCTGGATGAATGTTCCGGCGGTCCTTGAGGGGGGGCAGGGTGTTATCGCTTCATCGTCGAGATCTTGTTCCTGCCCGCCTCCTTGGAGGTGTAGAGGGCGGCGTCGGCGAGCGACACGAGGGTGTCCAGGTTGTCTTCGGGCATGCAGCAACCGGCCACGCCGATGCTGAGCGTAAGCCCGGTCCGCTTGCTTCCGGGAAGTTCAAGCTCCAGTCCTTCGACGGCGGCGCGGACCTTTTCAGCGAGGCTTTGCGCGCCTGCGAGCGAGGTCTC
>CAYILT010000242.1:1798-5328 GCA_964364055.1 uncultured Nitrospiraceae bacterium
ATATCTCGAACCATGCCTCGGACCCGTCGGGCAGCGTCACCAGCTTCTCTTTCGCGCAGGGGTCCTTTGAAAGGAACGTCTTTTCAATGACGCAGTCACCGCAGATTTCGGTCCTGTTGTGGAGGACCTCGTAACACTTCTTTCCGAAAAGGTCCTTTGACAGCCTGTTCCGCGTACGGGCATAGGTATCATTGAAACGGACGAACCGGAATTCGCGGTCCACGATGCTGAAGGGATCGTGAAAGCTGTCGAAGATCGTGTGCAGGAAGCTTTCGGACCGCTCAAGCTCCTCCTCGGTCCGCGTGCGGTCCAGGATCTCCTTGCGCAGGAGATCATTGACGGCGTTCAGCTCCCCGGTACGCTCCGCGACCATCTGTTCAAGCTGCTCGCGGTGCGTTCGCAGCTCCTCCTCGGACCGCTTGCGCCGGCTGATGTCGCGCAGCACGCCGACGGCATGCCATTTTCCCTTCAGCTGCAGGGACGAAAGGGAAAGCTCGAGAGGGAACTCGGTGCTGTCTTTTCTCACTGCGGTCAGCTCGAGCGTCCTGCCGACGCTCGGGCCCTCACCGGAAGCCTGGAACCGGCCGATGCCGCGCCGGTACTGCTCAAGATGCCGCCGGGGGGCAAGCAGCGTATGCAGTTCTTTTCCGATCGCTTCGTGTGCCGCGTGGCCGAAGATCATTTCCGCGGCGGGGTTCCAGAACGATATGATCCCCTGATGGTCCATCATGACGATGGCATCCTTTGCCGCCGTGGTAATGGTGTGCAGGGTCTCGTTGCTTTCCCGGAAGGCCTCGAGGGCCAGGTTGCGTTTCCTCATGGCCCGGAAAAGAAAGATGCCGATGATGAAGAGAGCGGCGATGATGAACAGACGGAAATGAAGCTCCTTCGACGAGCCTCCGAAGAACAGGAGGTCCGCAAAAGCGCCGTGCTGAAAAGCGTATGCCTCGGCAGCCGCATATCCCGTCCAGAGGACAAAGGCTGCAAGGAGCGGGATAGCTATGGGAGAACGTTTATGGTCCATGGTAGACAATTAATTATAGTCAATCACAAAAATGCAATATCTATTCCATTGTATGATCCTTTAAATATCAACAAGTTGAGAATAATTTGTGATCAAAGTAGAGAGAAGTATTGCTCATATGGATAATGAACTCTACTATTCGCTCAAGGAAAGGGACATTGGCAGGAGGGTGGGAAGGCGCACGAACAGGCTGCTGAAAAAGTATTATACGTGTCTTTGCGAGCCCCGATTCTCGGGATAAACTCCGCGAAGCAATCTCGACTTTCATGAAATCAAGGAGTGAAAGATTGCTTCCCCGGCTTAAAACGTGCCGGGGCAGGCTTGCAGAAAAAACTTCTCGCAATGACAGAACAGGCGTTTTTCAACAACCTGTTAAAAAGGACATAGTACGTTTATGCCGTTATTGCCGGTCTCTCGTTATTCTTCGTAGAAATCTACATTATATTCGCCGCTTCTTCCTAAAAAAAGAGCATACCGTCGTACTCCAGCGCGTAGTTGATCAGGTGTATCCCGCCGAGGATCTGGGTCCCTTCGATCAGGTCCTCTTTCTTGAGGCCCCGGTTGACCGCCACCTGCTGGCACAGCTGGAACTTGACCCCGGCCGCAAGGGCATCGGCGAGGCGCTGCTCGAACGTCGCGATACCGGGCGGCAGCGTTCCCTCTTCCTTGATCTTCCCTTTGATGACCGCGTCGGCCCCGTCCTGCACGCAGTAGACGACCGCATCGCAGCCGGAACACTGGGCAATGGTGGCGAACATGATCGCCGACTTGATCCTGCCGACATCCTTCATGCCTGATGACAACTGCACGGCGAACTTTTTCCTTTGCATATCAGCGGGTTCAGACATGTATCTCTCCTTAGCAGTTTGCTGAAAAGGTCCGGGATTGTCATTGCGAGGAGCGCATTTTGCGACGCGGCAATCTTGCAGCTAAAGATTTTCTTTAACCCGAGATTGCTTCGCTTCGCTCGCAAAGACGATTAGATGATTTTCTCAGCGGCCTGTCAGTTCATCACCCGTCCGCTGGACGAGGTCCCTCTTGTCCGGCCCCGGCGCCGGGACGGTCCCTATGACCGCTTCTGCTTCATCAACGCCTGCACCGGCTCGAGGCTGTAGGGGCTGCCGTGTTCGATGGCCGTGAGCACCGTGCCTCCGCCGGTAAAAAAATAGTAGCTCGCGTCATCCATGACCGAAAGGTACAGGCCGGGCAGGAGGTTCTTGAATTCCTGGAGGGTGTCCCCGCCGCCGTACATCTTCATGGCGTTCCGGTTCAGGTCGATGGTGTTGTCCAGCGCCTGCGATCCGGCGGAGAAATGCGGGGTGTATCCCATGACGGCATTGACGAAGATGGTCTTCGCCGTGCCGATGGCCCCGGCAACTACGCGCTCCTCGAATGACCGGGGGTCGATGTCCAGAACATACCCGTAGGAATTGCCGGGCTTGAATTCCCTTACGGAGATGGTCCGGTATCCGCCCTCGGTCCTTCCGTCGGGGATGTCCGATTCGACGATGAAAGGAAGTTCGACGATCTTGTTGTTGGTTCGGTCCTTTTCCACCAGTTCCCGCGCAAGCTCTCGGTCCTCGTCGGTCACCCCCTTGATCCGTATCCCGTATTTCGCGCAGAGGTAGGTATTGTAAATGACCCCGCCGAGCACCAGCCGGTCCACCTTGTCATAGATGGCATTGAGAGGCTTGATCTTGGTGTCGTACTTCGAGCCGGCGACAACGGCAAGAAAGGGCCGCTCCGGGCTCATGACGCCGTCAAGGTGCGCGATCTCCTGCTGGAGCAGGAAGCCCGCGTAGGAGGGAAGCAGTCCGGTGATGGCGACCGTGGAGGCGTGGGGCTGCCACGAGCCGAAGGCGTCGTTCACGTAGATATCGGCCAGGCCGGCAAGCTGAAGCGCGAAACGCTCCCGGAGCTCTCCGTGAGCCTCCTCTCCCTGGAACCACCGCGTGTTCGGAAGATAGATCCCGCCGATCTTCCGTTCCCGCAGGTCCCTGACCGCAAGGTTGATGGAGGTGTCGATCCCGGTGATGCCCTGTTTCGGGTCAATGGGGAATTTCGGGATATAGAGCTTCGTGTGGAGCTTCTGCTCAAGATACCGCACGACCGGCTCAACGGACTCTTCGGGCCGGCAGGTGATGTCGCCCGTCCTCTTGTCCCGGGGCCTGCCCACATGGGTCATCATGATGGGCCTGCCGCCCCGCTCGACGATATGAAAGAGCGTCCCGATGGTGCGATCGATGCGGAAGGGGTCCCGTATCGCGCCGCCTTTCACGACGTTATGATCGAAACGGACGAGGACGACCTTCCCGGCGAGGCCGGCGTCCTGGATCAGCGGCAGGTTCGGGTCCATTGAATTGCTTATCATGGTGAGCATCCTTTGTTACGCGCAAATGATCGGAGTCCAGGTATTTTCCTCATTATAGCACAGGAGGCGCATACTCCGGATCATCCCCGGTCCAAGAAAATTCTTGACAGAAACCGGCCGTTGGAGTATTGTGAA
>CAYILT010000243.1:0-5319 GCA_964364055.1 uncultured Nitrospiraceae bacterium
CGGAGTGCGGAGTGCGGAGTGCGGAGTGTAAATAGTGCAATACGGTTAGATGTTGGGAGGGCAGTATATAGCGCGGCCTCCGGCCTCAACCAAAGGTAACGTCAATCGGTTACGATGCCCGTATCGTCAAGCGTTGAGCGGCAACGTAAAGGACTCGGCCGAACAACGTAACCTTCTATAGACGAAACGGGCCTCGTTACCGTAACCGAACGACGAAAATCGTTCAAACATTCGCGCGAGCGTGTCAAGTCTTGAAAAGAAATAATATACTATTCGCTCCGAAAGGAGCACTGATTGGATCTTGATATCCTTGTAAAGGTCATTGATGAACTTGCTTCCCTCCTTCCCGGAGCGAGGGTGGACAAAGTGGTCCAGGGGGCCGATCATGACCTTTTCCTCGTTCTTCATCAGAGACGAATGAAGTATTTCCTTTTCCTGTCGCCGGACCGCGCTCTTCCCCGCATCCACCTCGTTTCCCGTAAACCCTCCGGTACCACCGTCGCCGCGGGTTTCTTTCTTTCCCTGAAAAAACATCTGACCGGAGGACGGGTCGATGGGATACGTCTGGTGAACGGAGACCGCGTGGCGGAACTTCAATTCACCACCCGGGGGGCCGTGCATGTGCTCGTCTTCGAACTCATAGGATCGTCTGCTAATATTATTCTGGCCAATCAGCAGCATAATATCCTGGCGGTGTTCCGCCCGGTGCCGCCGGGAGACAGGGTCAGGAGACCGCTTCTTCCCGGCTTGTGGTACGAGCCTCCGGCGCCAAGGCCGGGTCCATCGGGAGCGAAGAGAAGGGTTGCCCCGCTTTCCCACCCCGAGGGATATTCGGGACCCGCTCCGGTGAACAGGGCCGCGGAGATGTGGTACGAACGGACCGTCGCCGAACGAGAGACCTCTTCGCTCAGGCAGGAGCTTGTTTCCGTGGTCAGGAGGGCCGCGGGAAAAGCGGCGCGCAGGCGGGAGGCCGTGGCGAAGGACGTCGCGGGAGCGGAGCAGGGGGACAACTTCCGCCTGATGGGAGAACTGGTCCTGGCGAATAAACACCTGCTGGCGAAAGGGCAGCTGGCCGCGGAACTTTCCGGGTATGACGGAACGACGGTGTCTGTTGCCCTTGACCCGTCGCGCTCCCCGGCGGAGAACGCCGGTAAGTATTTCCAGAGATACAAGAAGGCGAAGGCCGGGCTCGCGGTCATGCGGAAGCGGTTCGCCCAGGCGCGTGACGAGGCGGCGTTCTTGACGTCGGTGCAGGAGGACCTGCATACCGCAAGCGACCGGGACGGGCTGCTCGCCATCAGGTCCCTGCTGGCGCGGCGGGGGTATGTCAAGGAAGGGGCGGGAAAGGTCTCGGGAACGCGTACCGTGTCAGCGCCTCCGTTCAGGACGGTCGGGCATGAGGGATGGGAGATCCTCGTGGGAAAGAGCGCGGCCGGCAATGACTACATTACCATGAAGCTTGCCCGGGCCGATGACCTCTGGCTCCACGCGGAAGGCATGCCCGGTTCCCATGTGGTCGTAAGGAACCCCGGGAAGCGCGACATCCCGGAGGGGGTCCTCAAAAAGGCCGCATCCCTGGCGGCCTACTACAGCAAGGGGAAGAATTCCGCCAAGGTCACGGTGGCGTACACCCGCGCGGCATACGTGAAAAAGCCGAAGGGGGCGGCGCCCGGATCGGTGGTCCTCACGGAGCGCAAAACGATGATGGCCGTTCCGGAACCTGATTAGCGTTGCGGATTGTTTCTTGACAAGGTACGTCCATCTGCCTATAATTGCCCATAATTATTTGGTATTCGGGATCTCCATGGAAACCATAGAACTTCTCAAAAAGAACCTGCTCTTCAAGGGCTGCACCGCCGAGGATTTCGAGCTCCTTTCAGGCCTTTTTCAAGAGCGTCAGGTGAAGCCCAATACGACCATCTTCTCCGAGAAGATGCCTGCCGAGGCCCTTTACATCGTCAAGAGCGGCAAGATCAGGATCTCGGTGATGGAAGGCGAGGGTGATGAGGTCGGCCTCCTGGAACTCGGTCCGGGGGATTTTTTCGGCGAGATCGCCCTGATCCAGGAATCGAGCCGCGCCGTCACCGCGCGGGCAGAGAGCGCTGTCGAGGTCCTCATACTGACCCGGAGGGACTTTAACGCGCTTCTTGACCTCGACCCCCGCGTCGCGGCAAAGGTCACTCTTGCCATTGCACGGCTCCTGGCGATGCGCGTCAAGGCCTACAGCGGCAAGCTTCGGGAACTCCTTCTTTCATGATCCTTGCCGGTATCGATATCGGCACGAACACCATCCGACTGCTGGTGACAGAGACCAGCGACACCACCCACCGAGAACTCTATTCAGGAAGGACCATCACCCGGCTGGGGCAGGACCTCGACCGCACGGGCATGCTTGCGCCCGAGGCGCAGGAGCGCTCGCTCAAGGCGCTTGAGGAATATTCCGCTGTCATCGGCAGGCTTTCCGTGGACCGCATCGCCGCTGTCGGCACCAGCGCGCTTAGGAACGCGGCCAACGCCGAGGAATTCATCGCCGCCCTGCGGAAACGAACGGGGATCGAGGTCGCCGTCATTACGGGCGACGACGAGGCGAAGCTTACGCTTCTGGGTGTGCGCCGGGCGCTCTCACCGGGCAAAGGTGGTGAGGAAGACCCGCTTGCTTCGGCCCTGGTGATCGATATCGGCGGCGGCAGTACGGAGCTCATCACGACCGTTCAGGGCAGGGTCGAGACCATGACGAGCATTCCCCTGGGGGCGGTCTATCTGACCGAGCGTTTTCTGAGGAACGACCCGCCGCTCAGGGAAGAAATGGACAGCCTCCGCAGGGTCGTGAGCAAAGAACTGGACGCATGGGAACGGGAATCGCACCGGCGCAGGGACGTCCGTTCTTCCTCCTGTGCGACCGTTGCCGGCACGGCAGGCACGATCACGACCCTGGCCGCCATGGACCAGGCGCTTACCGAGTACGATCCTACACGGATCAACGGCTTCATCCTGACCCGTTCATCCCTGGACCGGCTGGTGAACATGCTGTCCGTGAGCGCGCTGGACGCGAGAAGAACAATAGCGGGACTCGAAGCGGGCCGCGAGGACATCATCCTCGCCGGGGCGGTCGTGGCGCAGGATATCATGGGGCGCTGCGGGGCCCGGCAGATGCTGGTGAGCGACTGGGGGCTGCGCGAAGGGATCGTGTTCGACCTGTATGAGAAACACCGGAGTGCAGGCACGAAATAACAAATTTCGGTTCATTCGTATAAAAGGTTGAAGAGGCAGTGCAACACCATAGAAACAGGCAGATCGGAGTGACCTATCCACAGATTTCGCAGATTACGCAGATTAAATCTAAAAAAAACAGGCTAAAGGGTTTTGAAATCCGTGAAATCCGTGAAATCTGCGTAATCTGCGGATAGATATTACTTTTCTCTGAGCCTTAGAGAGGTTTGACAGTATTACGACAGACCCAAGATTTCAAATTACAATTCCAGTGTATAATGAATAGCAGAGGTGGTCGCAGGATGCAGGATGCGCGGATCTTGATAATGGACGACGAGGCCCAGGAGCGCAGCAGGATCGAGTCGTTCCTGAAGCAGAAGGGGTACGAGGTCACGGCCCTGGCGAGCGTTGCAACGGCGATCGAGGCCATGAAACGTGAGCGCTTCGATGTGTTCATAACGGACTGCAACATTCCGGGTGTGGACGCGCTCCAGACCTCGGGAGAGGCCCGGAAGATCAATCCCGACATGGCGGTCATCATCATGACCTCCTTTGGCACCATTGAGACCGCGGTCAAGGCCATCAGGGCAGGGGCCTATGACTATCTGCCCAAGCCCATCGACCTGGAGCAGCTTGTGGTGCTCATCGGCCGGATCTCGGAGCGCCAGAACCTCCTGCGGGAGAATGCCCAGCTCCGGGAACAATTGGTCGAGCGGTACAAGTTCGACGAGATCGCGAGCACCAGCCATGCCATGGAAGAGGTCATGAACCTGGTGGGACGGGTGGCCGCCAGCAATGCCACGGTGCTCCTGCGGGGCGAGAGCGGGACCGGAAAAGAGCTTATCGCCAAGGCCATCCACTACCACAGTCCCCGTGCGTCCCGGCCGCTCATCAAGGTCAATTGCGCGGCGCTGCCGGAAACGCTCCTGGAGAGCGAGCTCTTCGGGCACGAGAAGGGCGCCTTTACCGGAGCAACGTCCCGGCGCATCGGCAGGTTCGAGGCCGCCGACACGGGGACCTTGTTCCTTGACGAGATCGGCGATATTCCCCCAAGCGTGCAGGTGAAGCTCCTGCGGGTGCTCCAGGAAAAGGAGTTCGAACGCATCGGCGGGAACGAGACCATCAAGGTGGACGTGCGGCTGGTCGCGGCCACCAACCGGGACCTGGAAAAGGCGATGAAGGACGGATCGTTCCGGGAAGACCTGTACTACCGATTGAACGTGGTCGCCGTGGTCCTGCCTCCGCTCCGGGAACGGAAAGAGGATATCCCGGCCCTCATGGAGCATTTCCTCAGGAAGTACGGCAGGGAGAACAAAAAGAATATTGCGGGCGTGACCGCGGAAACGCGGGACCTGTTGATGCGATACTCCTATCCGGGGAACGTGCGGGAACTTGAGAACATCATCGAACGCGCCGTCGTGCTGACAAAAGGAGAGACCATCACGTCGGCGGACATCCCGCTCCATCTCAAGTCCGGTGAGAGCGAGGAAAAGATCTGCGTTGCGAAGCGCGACGGGTCGTTGACCGACACCCTCGACACCGTGGAGCGCGGCATCATCATGGAGGCGCTCAAGTCGGCCGGAGGGGTGCAGACCCGTGCGGCGGAAAAGCTCGGCATCAGCGAGCGGGTGCTGCGGTATAAACTGAAGAAGTTCAAAATCAAGGAACAATAAGATGAAAAAGTCATGGCCGCTCATCGTTGCTGGTGCAGCAATCCTTATCGTGCTCTTCTTCGCGTCGTCTGCCGGGAAGAAGCCGCCCGCCATTCCTCGTGACAGTCGTCATTCCAATCTTAAAACGAATGAGACTTGTTTGCCCTGTCATGCACCAGGAAAGCAGGCGCCATTGAAGGATTCGCATCCGCCCAAGGAGCAATGTACGGTTTGTCATAAACCGGCGAAGCGATGATGGTAGGATATAACAATGACCGTTTAGCACGTCCTGTACAATTCGGTATCGGCATCTCCTCGAAACTTCAACATGTCACGCTGTAATTCTGATGGGCGACTTGCAGCCCTGTTTTCTTTAGTGATGGTGTAGTCCATCCCTTTGACGACCGTGAAAGTCAAAGGAGGTCAACAGCAGGATTATCACTCTGGAGATAACCTT
>CAYILT010000244.1:0-5319 GCA_964364055.1 uncultured Nitrospiraceae bacterium
CCATGGGAACGCCGAACTCCATGCCGCGCGCCATGATCTCCGATGCGATGACGCAGCGGTCCTCGGCGTCTGCCGGAAGGCCGCCCTTCCCGAGCGTGAGCGCGATCACCTTTGCACCATGCTTACCCGCCAGTTCCATCATGGGGAACCGCTCGGGCTCATTGGACGTGGAGTTGATGAGCGGAAGGCCCCAGGCGTTGTTGTGCGCCTTGATGCCTGCCTCCATGGCCTTCACGTTGGTCGTGTCAAGGCAGATGGGCTTCTGCACCACCTCGTGAACCACCTTCACTGCCCAGTCCATGAGCTGGGGGCCGTCATCCTCGGCGGGGCCGATGGACACATCGATATAATGCGCACCCGCGTTTGCCTGCGCCACGGCAAGGTCCTGGATCGGCTTGGCATCGCGCTTCATGAGCGCCTCGCGCACCTTCTTCGCCATTACACTGATCTTCTCTCCGATAACTATCATCCTCTGAAATCTCCTTTCACGTCGATATGACGATCACACTAATGTTCCATCAGTTTTTGGATATCCGCGGCCGTCTGCGGTGAGATGCTTTTTTTATCTTGAGCCACCATGACTGTATGCAGGGCCAGTTCCCGGTACAGGGGGAGCAACTCCGGTGCGCGCCCCGCCATGGCCTGCAGGTGGCCTTTCACCGTCTCGACATCTCCCCGCATGATCGGGCCGGTGAGGGCGCCGGGAATGCCGGCGCTCTCTATGTTCGCCAGCGTCCCCTTGATGAGCGGAAGCACCGCCTTGAGTGCTTCCTCTTTGTCCGCGCCCAGAGCCTGGTAGTACCGGAGCCCAAAGTCCACCAGCGCAACGAAGAAATTGGACACCGCGACGGCCCCGGCGTGGTACAGCGCAGCCGACCCCTTGTCGGAACCCCACTTCGGCATTTTCAGTTCGATGCCGCCCAGGGCCTTTACCAGTTCGCGGGCCGCTTGCGCCGCCTCCGGGTCCGTTTCGACCCGGAAATACGAACCGGGGATGTTCCTCTCGCCCAGCTCCATGCTCGGGACCGATTGGAGCGGATGGATCACCGCCCGGTATGCCCCGGAGCCTTTCGCCGCATCCAGCGGATCGAGCGTCTGCGCGCCAGACATATGCACGACGACCGCACCCGTCCTGAAACCCTTCCCTGCCGCGATCGAATCGCAGACGCTTTTAATAGCGCCGTCCGGCGTCGTGATGAGAACGATGTCCGCTGAAGCGGCTGCCTTGACCGCATCGGTCATCGCAGCACCGGCGCTGATGAACGCCCGGGCCCGCTCCGCGGCCTCCCTGCTCCGGGACACGACCGCGGTCACGGCATAACCGGCCTGCGCAAGCAGGCGACCCGCCGCGCCGCCGACCCGGCCCGCACCGATAATGGCAACGGTTCTCTTGTTCACCGTACCCCCTCACCCTGACCCTCTCCCGCAAGGGGCGAGGGGGTTTTCCCTCCCTTGATGGGAGGGATTAAGGGAGGGTGATGCTTTTCACTTCATATGATCAGCTTGTCCAGGATCGAGTAATAACTCGTAAGCGCCTTTGAATCAGCGGGAAGCTGGATAAGCGGCTTGCCGTTCAGGTCATATTCAAAGATCAGTTCGTCGGCGGGAACAAAGCCCGCGAACTCGACGCCTTGCTGTTCGATCGCACGCAGGAGCGATTTGTCCTCGCTCGTCCCGTCCTGCACCCGGTTCACGATCAGCACCGGGCGCTTCACGTTCAGATCCAGTTCCTTGACCAGCTCGCCGATACGGCCCGCGGTCATCACGCCCCGCACCGAAGAGTCGCTGATGATAAGCAGCAGGTCCGTGTCCTGCGTGGTCCGGCGCGAAAGGTGCTCAAGGCCGGCCTCGTTGTCCATGACCGTGTAGGGATAGTTATCGGCCAGCTTGTCCATGTACTTGCGGATGATATTGTTCGCCGCGCAATAGCAGCCGGCCCCTTCGGGCCTGCCCATCACCAGGAGATCAAAACCCTTTGCCTCGATGAGCGCCTGCTGGATCTGGTAGTCAAAGAGCTGCTCCATGCTCATGCCGCCCGGCCGTGGTGCCGTGGACTTGACCGCTTCGAGCGAGGTCTCCCGGAGCGCCCCGACGGTGGCATGGACCTTCACGCCCAGCACGTCGTTCAGGTTCGAGTTCGCGTCGGCATCGACGGCGAGCACCGCCCCGCGCTTCTTTTCGGTCAAATACCGGATCGTGAGGCCGCAGAGACTGGTCTTGCCGGTGCCGCCCTTGCCTGCTACTGCGATCGAAAAACCCATGAGACCTCAAACTTCGGGTCCAGGGTCATGGGGCAAGGGTCAAGAAATGGATTTTCCCTGACCCCTGACCCCTGACCCCCTGACCCTTATTTTTTCACTCCGTACTTCTTCCGTACATCTTCGATCTTCCCGCAGGTCATCTTGCCTTCCGGGCACGGGGTGTAAAGGCAGCCGGGGCCGGCCTTTCCGAAGATCGTCGGAGCGATGCCTTTGACGAGGCCGAGCATCCGTTCCGCCATCTCCCGGATCTCCCACTGCGCCCGGTTGCAGCAGCGCACCCGGAAGAAATGCAGCAGCTCCCGGGCATTCATGGTCATGATGATCCTGGTCTCAGCCGCGTTCGGCAGCAGATACCGGGCGTCCTGATGTCCTGACTCCCCTTTGTACCCAAGCTCTTCGAGCCGCTTCAGCACCATGGTATAGTTCGCCTGGGCCTCGGCCATGCACTGCTCGAACTCGCGGACAAGCGCCGGGTCCTTCTTGATGCTCGGCGGTGTGATGTAATCGAACTGCTCTGCCTTCACGTACCGCTGGCTTTGCTGCGAATACGACGCCAGCCGGTGCCTGACGAGCTGATGAGAGCAGGCCCGCGATATGCCCTCAACGCCGAACGTGAAAGTCACATGCTCAATGGGGGAAAGGTGGCCGATGGACGTCAGCTTTTCCACAAAGGCCGCCTGGTCCTTGGCCTCGATCTTCTCCCTCAACTCCTCCACACCCGACGGGCTGTAGCAGAGCTTCGCAGCCATGGCCACGACCTCTTCCGGTTCCGGCGTGTGCCGGAGGAGCACAACGTTCAATGCCGCTTCAGGCACCGGCACAACCTCCTCTGGGCTCCCCGCCGACGGGCCCGAAAAGCCTCTTGATGATACCGCTCTACTATTATCTATAATAACACTACAGCGACACTTTTTCGTCATTCCCTGAATGCTTCTAAAGCCTGCCCCGGTACGCTTGAAGCCGGGGGGAATCCAGGTTTTTCAGGATGAAGATAAAACCAAAGTCACTGGATTCCGGCTTGAACCATGCCGGAATGACGGATAAATGGCATGAGACGCGTAAAAGTCCGCTGTAGTATTAAGTATGTAAATGAAAGAACGATTTGCCAGCGACGGGAAGGACTATTATATAGAGAGCTGTTTTGCTCCGTCAAGCAAATTTAAGAATGTGAGGGACAATAATTTTTATAAAACCATAACATCCGCTCATAACCGCATGAAATCGCTACCAAATGTAGCGGTTTTGATCATTTGAAGCTCTGCTCCTCCGTAGGAAACGCCCCGCTCTCCACTTCCTGCTTATATTCTTTCACTGCGCGAAGCGCCTCGTCCTTGAGCGTCGCATACCGTTTCACGAACTTGGGAGTGAACCGGTCGAAAAGCCCGAGCAGGTCGTGGAGCACGAGCACCTGCCCGTCGCAGTGAGGTCCAGCGCCTATGCCGATGGCAGGGATCGATAGGATCACACCGATCTCCCTGGCAAGCACTGACGGGATCGCTTCGAGCACTACCGCAAAGACCCCGGCCTCCTGGACGGCCCGTGCGTCCGCGAGAATTTTCTCCCGTGCCGCCTCGTCCCTGCCCTGCACTTTATAGCCGCCGAGCGCGTGAACATGCTGGGGCGTAAGCCCGATGTGTCCCATGACCGGGATGCCTGCAGCGACGATCGCCCTGATGGTCTCTGCCACGGCAACTCCGCCTTCGAGCTTCACCGCTTCCGCACCCGCTTCTTTCAGGAACCGGCCCGCGTTCCGCACCGCTTCAGCTCTATCAGCCTGATACGACAGGAACGGCATATCACCCACCACGAGGCTGGTCTTTACGGCGCGCGAGACCATCTTCGTGTGGTAGATCATCTCGTCCATGGTCACGGGCAGGGTGCTGTCGATGCCCTGCACCACCATGCCGAGGGAATCGCCCACGAGAGCAATATCGATCCCCGCCTCGTCCACGATCTGGGCCGTTGGAAAATCGTAGGCCGTGAGCACGGTGATCTTCCTGCCCTCGGCCTTCTTTTTCGCGATATCAGGTATGGTGATCTTGGGCATGTCTAGTCCTCAGTTAAGCGGCCACGGTTACGAAGCCCGTTTCGTCTCACGGTTACGTCGCTCGGCTTGACACCTTACCGTTACCGAACCACGATACGGGCATCGTTACCGATTAACGTTACCGACCCCCTACACCACCGGCCTCGGATAGAGACCGGCAGCCTTGACGATCCCCTCCATGGCGCTCTCCCACTCGATGGCCTGGATATGCACGCCCTTGACGCCGGGGATCTCGAGGATCTGGTGGATAAGCTCCACGGCGATCTTGAGGCCTTCCGCCTCCTGCAGCTCGCGCATCTTCTTCTTATCGTCGCCCGCGGCCTCCTTCGCCTTGTTCATCCGGTCGATCAACGCCTTCGGGACGGTGACGCCGGCGACCGAAGCGTCCATGTACTTGAGCATCATGGCGCTCCGGGGCACGATGATGCCGCCGAGGATCGCCGTCCGTTCGTGCAGCCCCAGGTTGCGCGCCTTCTCCATCTGGGACCTGAAGATCTCCACGTCGTAGATCCCCTGGGTCTGGATGAAGTCGGCCCCCGCGTCCACCTTCTTTTTGAGGTTGTAGGGCCGGAAATCCATGGGGTCGCCCATGGGCGTCCAGGACGCGCCGATGAAGAACTTCGGCGGGACCTCGATCTTGTCGCCGCCCTCCTGCAGGCTTTCGTCGCGCATCTTCTTCATGATCCCGACAAGCTGGGTCGTGTCCACATCGTAGACGTTCTTCGCGCCCGGGTGTCCCTTGAGCTTGCCCGCCGCGCTGAACTTCTGATGATCGCCGGCGATGCAGAGGCAGTTCTTGAGGCCCAGTGCAGCGGCGCCCAGAAGGTCCGCCTGTATGGCGATGCGGTTCCGGTCCCGGCAGGTCATCTGCATGACCGGCTCAAGCCCTTCCCGCAGGGCAATGTATGCCGCCGCGATGCTCGAGATGCGCACCACGGCGGTCTGGCAGTCCGTGATGTTCGCCGCGTCGCAGAACCCTTTCAGCTTGTGGGCCTTTTCGACGACCTCATG
>CAYILT010000245.1:0-5307 GCA_964364055.1 uncultured Nitrospiraceae bacterium
AGCACGCTGATCAGCGCCGTGGCCCTGCCGACCTCGGTGATCGCCACGTTCGCCTTTATCCAGGTCTTCGGGTTCACGTTGAACATGATGACCATGCTGGCACTGTCGCTCTCCATCGGCATCCTGATCGACGACTCCATCGTGGTGCTCGAGAACATCTACCGGCGCATGGAGGAAGGGGAGCCGCCCGTGGAGGCGTCCCGGGAAGGGGCATCAGAGATCGGCCTGGCGGTCATGGCGACCACGCTGTCCATTGTCGCGGTCTTCATACCCGTGGCGTTCATGAAGGGGATCGTGGGCAAGTTCTTCTTCGAGTTCGGCATCACGGTTACCGTCGCGGTGCTGGTTTCGCTCTTCGTGTCCCTTACGCTCACGCCCATGATGACATCACGATTCCTGAGCTACCGGCAGAAGCATGGCAAGGTCTATATGTTCCTGGAGCGGGGTTTCGATGCGATGTTCGCTGTCTACCGGCCGCTCCTTGCCCTTGCGCTCCGGAACCGGTGGAAGACCATTTTCCTTGCTGTGGCAAGCGTTGTGGCCGGGATCGTCCTGTTCGGCGCGCTGGGCAAGGAATTCATGCCGAACGAGGACCAGGGCAGATACATGGTCCGACTGGAAACACCCATCGACTATTCGCTGCCCCGCGCGGACGACGTCATGAAAAAGATCGATGCGCAATTGCGCCGGCGGCCGGAGATCCTGAGCACCTTTTATGTTACCGGTTCTGATTTTACTCCGGACGTCAACAAGAGCAGGATCTACGTGAACATGAAAGAGCGCAAGGACCGTACCATCGACCAGAACACCTCCATGAAGCAGGTCCGCGAGCTGCTTGCCCCTGAGCGAAACGTCAAATCATCGGTGGAAATGATCGCCATGGTCGGCGGCGGCATGAGGTCCGTACCCATCCAGCTCATGATCCAGGGAAGGGACCTCGAGGAACTCAACAAACAGACGATCGCGATCAGGGACAAATATACCAGACTGCCGGGCATCGTTGACGTAGATACGTCGATCGAGACGGGCAAACCCGAGGTGCGGATCCGCATCAACCGCGACAGAGCCGCAAACCTCGGCGTAAGCGCGTCGTCGATCGGCGGGACGATCAACACCATGATCGGCGGAGAGATCATCGGCAAGTATAAAGATGAAACAGAAGGGGAGCGATATGATATCAAGGCCCGTCTCCTTGCCCCCGAGCGTCAACAGCCCGCGAGCATAGACAACCTCTCGGTGCGATCCTCCACCGGAGAACTGGTAAACATCAGTGAGGTTACGGACATCGATACCGGCAAGGGGCCGACGGTCATCACCCATTATAACCGGCAGCGCGCAGCAACCTTGTTCGCGAACATGGACCGGTCCAAACCCATGGGCGAGGCCATAGCCGATCTCGACAAGATCGTGAAAAAATCCCTGACTCCCGGGCTTTCCACTCGCTATGTCGGTATGTCGGACGCCATGCTGGATTCCTTCAAGAACATCGCCTTTGCCCTGGTCATCGCCGTCATCATGGTCTACATGATCCTGGCGTCCCAGTTCGAAAGCTTTGCCCATCCATTCACCATCATGTTCTCGCTGCCCGTAAGTCTCATCGGTGCCATGGGGCTTCTCATGATAACGGGAGAGCGGATAAGCATCTTCAGCCTCATCGGCATCATCATGCTTATGGGCCTGGTAACGAAGAACGCGATCCTGCTGGTGGACTACACGATCACGCTCCGGAGCAGGGGCATGTCGCGGGACGAGGCGCTTCTTAAAGCCGGTCCCGTGCGACTGAGGCCGATCCTCATGACCACCGCAGCCATGGTCTTCGGTATGCTCCCGACGGCCTTGAAGATGGGGGAGGGGGCCGAGTCAAGGGCTCCCATGGCAATAGCCGTCATAGGCGGACTTATAACATCGACGCTGCTCACCCTGGTCGTCGTTCCCGTAGTGTATGCGCTGATCGATGATTTAGAGAATAAGTTTAAAAAGAAAGATGTAACTGCATGAAAAGTAACGATATATTGTATATCGTTAAACATCTAGTGTTACTGTAGGTTTGTTATGCGTTCTGGATATTTTAGAGGCTTGCTGAAATAGGCGTCTCTTGCAGCCTTATTCGTCATCCCCGTGAAACTTGTCCTCGAAGGCTGAAATCGGGGAACGGGGATCCAGTAACAGTGAAAAGCCTGGATTCCCGCCGGAGCCTGCCCCAGCAGGGCGTAAGCAGGGGCGGGAATGACGGAAAAGGAAGCAAAATAGTATTTTTAACAACCTATCAGAGGTAAGATACTCTATGCTCAAACTCGGACATATCGTCTATTCAAACTGCTTTCCGGTCCACGCCGGCATCCTGACGAAGAAGGTGGAATTCCCCTTCAAGATCGTCGAAGGCATCCCCACGGAGCTGAACCGCTGTCTCGTCGAAGGCAAGATCGACGTCTCGCCTTCCTCATCCATCGAATACGCCATGAACCCGGGAAAATACCGGATACTGCCGGGCTTCTCCATTACTTCGAAGTCCAGGGCCATGAGCATTATCCTGGAAAGCAAGGTCCCGCTTGCGGAATTGGACAGGAAGACCGTTGCCCTGACAACTGCCTCGGCAACGTCCATCGTTCTGCTCAGGATCATCCTTGAGCTCTTTGAGGGGGTCAGCCCCGATTTCATGCAGTATGAGCAGGGGGTCGAGGAACCTTATGATACTGCGGACGCTGTCCTTACCATCGGAGACCTTGCACTCAAGCGCGCCGCGGCGCCCCGGTTTCCCCATGTGTACGACCTTGGTGAGCTCTGGTACAACAAGACAGGTCTTCCCTTTGTCTTTGCGATCTGGCAGGTGAACTACAGGAAAAATATGGAGCAGGACCTCGCACGGCTATACGATGCTCTTATGGAGTCGAAACAGTACGGCATGTCCCGTTTGACCGAACTCGCTGAGCACCATGCCGTGGACTTCGGATTGCCTGCGGAGACCCTGGTCAGCTACTGGACCAACTTCAGTTATGATCTGGGCCCCGAGGAGCAGAAAGGGCTCCTGACCTATTATGGATATGCTATGGAACTGGGCGTCATCGATTCCGTGCCGAACCTCAAGATATGGACACCCGAGGCGGCCCGGTAGACATCCTCCTGTGGACTGCACAGGATCATGAGGTATTGATGGTTCTCTGATCTGCGTTTCAATAATCAATCCTTGGAGATATTTTCTATGACTGCACCGAAAAGACCGTCAGAGCACAATGATCACGGCCATGAGCACGCCCACGGGCATGTCCACGATCACGCGGCGGCAGGCGGCAGAAAAGGCCTCCTCATAGCCCTTGCCATCACGTTGTTCATGATGATCGCCGAGATCATCGGCGGTCTCCTGTCGAACAGCCTTGCCCTCCTGTCGGACGCCGGCCACATGTTCACCGACACCCTGGCGCTCGCTCTCTCGTTCTTTGCCATGAAGTTCGCGGGGATGCCCGCGACGGAGAAGAAGACCTTCGGGTTCTACCGTCTCGAGATCCTCGCGGCGCTCCTGAACGGCATCACCCTCGTGATCATCTCCCTGTACATCATGTACGAGGCCTATGAGCGCATTCTGAACCCCCAACCGGTGGCAGGTACGCTGATGCTGATCGTTGCGGTCATCGGCCTGATCGTGAACATCATCGGCGCGCTGTTCCTGATGAAGCACCATAAGACGAACCTGAACATCAGGGGCGCTTTCCTGCATATCATCGGAGACGCGGTCTCGTCAGTAGGTGTTATTATCGGCGGGATCATCATTCTCTATACCGGCTGGTATCTCATAGACCCGATCCTGAGCATTCTCATCGCGCTGGGCATCATTGCCGGAGCCGTGGCCCTGGTTTCCGAGTCCGTGAGCATCCTGCTTGAATCCGCGCCTTCGCACATCAACATCGCCGCGGTGGCGGAGGAGATCGCCAGGGTAGACGGCGTTCGCGAGGCATACCATGTCCATGTCTGGACCATAACCTCCGGCGTCTATGCCCTCAGCGCCCATGTCGTCATTGACGACAGGCCGGTAAGCGGGAGCAGGGAACTGCTTGATGCCATCAGACAGCGGTTGACCGACCGGTTCAAGATCATGCACAGTACGATCCAGCTGGAGTGCGAACGGTGCGATGAGAGCGGTTTTTGTCCGCTCCCTGCCGATATCCAGAATCACCGCTAAGTCCTCATAATTCTTGACAGAATACCCTGCATTCGCTACACTGACTCGACCTCGCAGCATTCATTGAACTATTATGAAACTTACTGTTAACGGCCCGATCCTGGTCACTGGCGGCACCGGTTTTGTGGGCAGCCATCTCGTGGAACTCCTGGTCAGCAGAGGTCATGAGGTGACCTGTCTGGTGCGAGACCCGGGGAATCTTCGATGGCTCAAGGGCCGGCAGGTGCGTCTCGTTCAGGGCGATTGTGGTGACCGGGATTCCCTGGCAGCTGCCGTCCGGAATGCCGCGGCCGTGTATCATGTCGCGGGACTTACCAAGGCGGCCCGGCGGCGCGACTACTATGAGGTCAATCATATCGGCACCAGGAACCTTCTTGACGCTTGTGCTCACCATGGTCCCAAAATACAGAAGTTCGTTCTGGTCTCCAGTCTTGCCGCCGCCGGTCCGGCACAGGCTGACCGGCCGGTGAAGGCCGCGGACACCCCGCACCCGGTGTCTGATTACGGCAGGAGCAAACTCTTTGCGGAAGAAGAAACGCTCAAGTTCAAGGATCGCTTTCCGGTCGTCATCCTCCGTCCCGCCGCCGTGTATGGCCCGAGGGATACCGACGTGTTCGAGCTGTTCCGCTGGGCGGCAAAGGGCTATATTCTGGACATGAGCGGCAGCGAGCGCTTCCTGAACTGGTGCTACGTGAAGGACCTCGCGGAAGCGCTTCTGATGGCCGGCGAAAGATCCGTGCCGAGCGGCAGCGTCTATTTCGTTGCCGAGGACCGGATCCACTCCATGACCGGTTTCCAGAAGGCCCTCCAGGAGTCAGGCGGCGTCACCGCGAAGGTCATCAAGGTCCCTGTCTGGGCGGGTTACCTGATCGGCCTTGCAGCGGAAGCAGCAGGGCTCCTGAGCGGCAGGGCGACCATTATAAACCGTCAGAAGGTGCGTGAGGCCGCACAGCAATACTGGACCTGCGACCTGGACAAGATCCGGGCTGACCTTGGGTTCCGTGCAGCCATGCCCCTGGAGCAGGGACTGGCAGCGACCTGGAAATGGTACCGGGAGAACGGCTGGATCGGCTGATACTACCTAACCCGGACAAGCCGGAACCAACAGGTTACGGTAACGGTGACGACGCCCG